>NZ_JBKQXN010000092.1:0-13966 GCF_046762905.1 Yoonia sp. R2-816
ATCGACTCCCCACGCTGCCAGCGATCCCAGATCTCGGCACGCTGTTCTGCTGAATAATAAATCCTGCGACGATACTTCATTCAAAACATTCCATCTCTTCCTAAAGGTTAAAGTGTTGCGTCCACCAGTTGAGACCACCGCTGGCTACGGCCATTGGCAGACTCTGAGCGAAAGGTAGAAGAGTCCGCGTCTTTCCTGTTCAAGTGCCGCGCAGCGAACGGCAGTTGCTGCGCCTGCATTTGTCCAGCCCTCTAAGGTCGTGATCCCCAACCGGATTGCCGTTCGCACGTAATGTGGGTTCAGCCTGATGATTGCAGGCTGGTTGCAAATAATGTGGGTTCGTTCGCAAATAATCCGGGTTTGCCCCCTTCGATAGATGCAAATAATTCGGGCCGAAAATCAGGATGATTGCAGGTCGAGCCGATTATGTTTGCAGGTCGTTACACATAGGGTTTCTTGCCTTGATTTGAAGGTTTGGCCAAACCCGCACCAAGAATCAAATCCTCCGCCACGCCTTTGGAGGTCAAATGATCCCAAAGGTTCTGCCACCCAGGTGGCGCGAAACCAATCTCCCAGCGGTCCAGTGCTTCATCGCGAAGTCCACGGCCCGCCAGATAATCGCGTGCTGCGGTCCCTGCCCCGGTTTTCAGCTGCAAGCGATAAAACTGCACCGCCTGCTCCATGACATCCGCCAACAGCTTACGACGGTCCGCTTTCTTCTGCGCCTCAGGGTCGCGCGCAGGCATAGTCATCCCCGCCTCATCCGCGAGAATCCGAACCGCCTCCATGAAGCCGACATTCTCGGTTTCGCGCACAAATGAAATGACATCTCCCTTCGCGTGGCAGCCAAAGCAATAGTAATACCCTTTGCGATCATCGACATGAAAGCTGGCGGTTTTCTCCTGGTGAACCGGGCACGGCGCCCATAAATCACCCTACCCTGGTTGGACTTGTGTTGATCCCACATGACTTTGCGCCCGACGACCTGCCCAATGGATAGCCGCGCGCGAAGCTCGTCCAGAAATTCTGGTGGTAGTAAACCATTCATCATTGCAACATAGCCGAAATGAGCAAAGCCCCCTACCCTCTCAATCAAGTATAACCATGGAAAACAGTTATTACCCGAACCGGCCGGTCATCGTTAAAGCAATCCGCGGCGGATAGCTGCTTCCCGCATTGGTCCAATCATCGCCAATCCTCCCGCTCTTCGAGACGATTGATGGAGCGGATGCCTATCACTTATGTGAATTTATTCGCTTTCAGATCCATCAACGCATGCGGGACGCCGATTATGGCAATGATATCGTCGATGATCAAATAGAAGATGGCATGCTAGCCTTCCGGAAAACTCCGATATCCATCCGCGACATCATCTCGAACGCGACCGATGTCCGGATTGTCCGCGAGCCACTGAAATCGACCAGCTATCTGTTCAAGGTAGGCCTCCGTCTGGTCCGGTCCCCAACGATCCAACGAATAGTCGGCGATTGCATCCAGATCTCGCAAAGCCCTTGGAGTCAGCCGGTATTTAGCCACGTCGACCCATGGCTCTCGCAACGACACCTTTGGGCGACCAGTCTTCTACAAAGTCGCGGGCCTCAGCTTGTACCACGCCTGGGGCTAGATGGTCCCGGAGAGCTTCCAGCGCTTCTGACTTTGTTTCGAGCTCTCTGAGTGCCGCACGAACCACTTCGCTGGCCGACGCGTAGCGACCGCTGTTTACCTGGTCTTGTATGAACCCTTCCCAGTGTTCACCCAATGTCATGCTTGTCGATGCCATATCAGATCTCCAATATTCATTTTGAATATAGGGAATATGCCGCCCTTTTTCAATCATAACCGATGTCAGACCGCCTACCTTGGCACATCGTGATGCAGTGAGAGGCGTCCACTTCATCGGTTACGCTCGACCTAGCCATTGGTCTAAGGATGATTCTTCAAAGCGATCTATGAGAATTTCCAACACATCGACATAACTGCAGCGATCTTCTTTGCACATTGACTTGAAGCGGTCGAGAGGGGTTTGTTCTGGCTGGGTGCAGAATAACACCTCTTATGGAGGATGACGGAATGAAGTTGTTTGTTGGATTGGATGTATCGCTTTTGAAGACGTCCATCTATCTGCGTGATCAGCGAGCATGGCAAGATCATCAAAGAAGCAGAGACTGGAAGCAAATCCGAAGATTTGTTGCAATGACTGTACCGAGGGCTTACCGAAGCTGGTCTTGACGCGGTGCTCATGGGAACCCGCCAGGTGAAAGGAGCACTACACGCGATTGCGCTTCGATGATTACGATTCAACCTCAAAAGCATGAACGTGGCCAAACAACCCCAAAGCATTGCCAAAAACTATCATAAAATAGAAACTAAGAATTGGTCTTCACCGCCATGTCGTGGAATGTATTTGATATAAATACTCACGAGCGAAGCGATGCCATGAAGGATAAGATGAATGATGCGTGTTCACGCCTTGTGAGCACTTTTAACGCTAATTTCTGAATCATAACACGTACGAACGGAGACTATCTTGAAGAAACTAAATACAATGATGATGTGCACTGCAATGGCTTTTGCTTCTTCTATTTCAGTGGCGAATGCACAAGAGATAAATCCATGGCAAGACTGCGGAGTCGGCGCCATGGTTTTCCCAAACAATGGCGCCGCATCAGCAATCTCGAATATTGTTTGGGACTGGGGAACAACAGCGGTGAGTTCAGCACTGTCCAGCCCAGACCAATGCCAAGGTTCGACAGTTCAGGTCGCTGCTTTTGTCAGACTCGGATATGACCACATCTCACGCGAAACGGTCGTCGGCGATGGCGAGTATCTGCAAACGCTGATGGCCGGGATTAACTGCGACCCAGCCATCCAGCCAGCGCTTCTTGCGGATGTGCGTGATGGTTTTGCTGCTCAGCTACAAGACACTGACTTTTCGGCCAAAGATGACAGTGGAAAGGCGGAAGCATATTTCCTTGGTCTCCGTGATGTTGTGCAAACAAACTATGCGGATAGTTGCGAAAGCTTCTAATCAAGTTGATCAATTGAAGTTGACGTAATCAGGCGGCAGTGGCCGCCTGATTACGTTTGGAGGACCAGTCTTTTGAGATCGAGAAGATTGCCAGTTTTTCTGTTGGCATTTTGCTTTGTTTTTGCCTCGCAATCTAGTGATGCAGCCCCCGACGAGCTGAAGAATATCATCCAGCTTAACGACAGCGCCAGTGACCCACTGTGGCTCAATCTCCTACAGTATGACGTTTCGCGCGCTTCGCCGCGTAGCGATGTATTGCCGGGCGGTTTCTTTCTTACAGAAAATGGACACCAAGACCCGCTGACCGAGCTCTTGACCTTCATCGATGCAGTGTATGCTCCTATCACTGACGACCCAAACACGCATGCGATCTGTCGCTACCCCGCGCGCGTCTTATACCTGCGAAGAGCGCTTGATGTGAACGATTTACCAGAACTGTCCTGTCCCGACTACGATGCTTGGTCAGGGTACGGTCGTATCACCGGTTCAACGCTCATTTTTGCTTCAGGGAGCTTGGGCAATCCGGCGACATTTTATGGACATATCCTTCTGAAATTCACGAGCAACACCACGTTCAGTGGGAACACTCCGCGCCAGACGGGCCGCGGTAACTTGTTGGATACGTCCCTCAACTATGGTGCAATTTTTCCCGAAAACGAAAATGCTGCCGTCTATGTGGTTAAAGGGCTTTTTGGCGGTTACTCATCTGCATACACCAGCGTCGAATATTACGAACAACGTGGTGATTATGTGCAAAGTCAGGACCGCGACCTCTGGGAATACGAGCTGAACCTGACACCAGATCAGCTAGAACTATTGGTTGCGAGTAGTTGGGAGCTCTACCAACAGGAGAACACCTACTACTTTCTTTCGGAAAACTGTGCATATCGCTTCGCTGAGCTAGTTGCATTGGCCACCAGCCAGGACATCGCTTTTCAGGGCAAGCCATGGTCACTTCCACTCGACGTTTTCGTCGATCTAGCCACGATGCAGGGTTCCAATGGGCAGCCACTCATTGCCGACATCGAGAGAGTCCATGCCCCGACCACTCGCTTCTTGAGCGCATATGAAGCTTTGGACGATGATCAGCAGGCTGCATTGGAATTGTCCGTTCGCTCTGCGTTGAACGCCAATCAACCCTACACAGCTGCACCCTATTTTGCTCGTTCCGACATCTCCGACAAAGATCGTGCGGAGGTAGTCGAAGCAGCTCTTCTGTATATTGCAATGATACGTTCACAGGATGAGGACGGTGATGCGACTGAAGACGTTACCAAGCTTGACAGAGCATTCCTGGTACAACGGATAAGGCTGCCAGCAGGAGATACTGGCATCGGTTTGAACGATGATACACGCCCCCCACATGACGGGCACCGCACCTCAACAGCACAGGTCACGTATCTCAACAACAATCGTCTTGGCGGCGGAATTGAGTTGCGTCTACGACCAGTCTTAACTGACTTCCTTTCTCTCTCGGCTGGTGAGGCACCCTTTTCGGAGCTTTCTATGGGCGATCTCAGCTTCATCTTGCGAGATGGAAAGGTTAGGGTCCAAACACTTGATGCATTGCGGATCACTGCCATTTCGACCCGTAAGACTGGGCTACCCTACGAATACAAGCCATCTTGGCGGCTGCGGTTCGGTGCCGAGAGCGGGAGGCTGGCTAAGGATGGAGACCTGGTTGCTCTAGCTGAGTTCGGCTATGGACACGCTTTCGCTCCAACCACGAATACGGCGCTGTACGGAATGGTTGAAGGCCGACTAGATACTGGACGCGATATCGTTCGAGCTGGAATCAGCGTTGGTGCCTTGGCCCGAATAGATGACCGCGTACAAATGATGTTATCCGCACGTGGCCTCGTTCCAGTCCAAGAATACAAACAACCAACGCTCCAATCTGAATTCGCACTCCGGATTGGGAATCGGCGAGACAGCGACCTTAGAGTGATTTCGCGGTACGAAAATGATCACATCTTAGGTCGAACCACGGAATTTGGGCTGACTTATTCATGGCATTTTTAGCATGTCAGTTTGGGGCTGTTTTTGTTGAAAAACCCGACAATCCGGGGGGCTTCGATATGTCTACTGCTGACATCAATGACGGGCCTTCAAGGCCACAAGTAATCCGATGTCGACGCGCTTTTACCGTGGCACTACACAGGCTCAGATCTCGCAGGCTACCTGTCATCAGAGTTTTTCGGAGAGCAGAGGCTGTTTGGTAATGGAGGCTCAGGTTCGATTGTGTTTGAGTTTAGGCTGCAGAGGATTGTTGCTGCAATTGGCGTGTTTGGATTGTCTTCTTTTTGATCTCTTCCCTCATCTTCGGAATCCTCGCGCCTCGGCCATGGTAGACGTCAGCCTGTGTTAGATTGTCCAGGCTCTCGTAGTAGCGATGGTTGTTGTATTGCTGGACGAAGCCGCTGACTTGTCGCTCTATGTCACCGGGTAGGAAGTGGGCCAATTGCAGCATTTGGCTTGAGGTGCCTCTAGATTTGTAGACGCTTTGCCCCCTAACTTTGAGGCAAGGAGGCCGACATGGGGACAAGCCATTACAGCGACGAGTTCAAGCGGGATGCGGTGCATCAGGTTACGGCGCGTGGGTACCCGGTTCGGGAAGTTTCCCGTCGTTTGGGCGTCAGCACGCATTCTCTGTACAAATGGATGAAGCTGTTCGGCGACCCTGCACCAAAGAAGTCTGGGGTGGATCACGAAGCCGAGAACCGGCGGCAGAAGCGCGAACTGGCCAGGGTGACCGAGGAGCGCGACATCTTAAAAAACCGTTCCGGGTTGGAGCCCGCCTGCGCGCGGTAGAAACAGGCTGTGGTACAGTTGCGCCAAGAAGGGTAGCGGCCGTTCGCTTATTGGTGGTCTGTCTTGGGGCAGAACCCCGTTAAAAAACGTGGTCCATGGGCTGATGCGAACTTGAGAGTGGTGACGCTGCTTTGCAGTGATCCCGGTTAGGAAGATGACGGGTTTGCATAGCCCACGCCCTTCTGTTGCCAACAGGAGGATGAACAATGGCAAAGCAAAAGACCGGTAAGCCCCCAGCGATTGAGACTGTGAACGTTGATGCTGCTGCGGTTGATATCGGTTCACGCGAACACATGGCTGCGGTAAATCCTGATGTGACGGATGCGCCGGTACGTGTGTTTGGCACCTTCACCCTTGACCTGCACGATTTGGCTGACTGGTTCAAATCGCACGGTGTCACGAGCGTCGCGATGGAATCCACGGGTGTCTACTGGGTCCCAGCCTACGAGATCCTTGAGCAGCATGGCTTCGAGGTCATCTTGGTGAATGCGCGCTACGCCAAGAATGTGCCAGGTCGCAAAACCGACGTCAGTGACGCCAGTTGGCTGCGGCAGCTGCATTCCTTCGGTTTGCTACGTGGCAGTTTCCGCCCATCCGCTGAGATTGCCACCCTGCGAGCGTATCTGCGCCAACGGGAGCGGCTGGTGGAGTATGCTGCGGCCCATATCCAACACATGCAGAAGGCGCTGATGGAAATGAACCTGCAACTGCATCACGTTGTGTCTGACATCGCCGGTGTAACCGGAATGAAGATCATCCGCGCCATCGCTGCAGGGGAACGGGATTTGGATGTGTTGGCATCCTACCGCGATGTGAGGTGCCGCGCGTCGGTTGAGACGATCAAAGCCGCCCTGAACGGCAATGACCGCACCGAACACATCTTCGCGCTGACCCAGTCGCTGGAGCTTTATGACTTCTATCAGGCCAAGATGCTGGAATGTGATCGTCATCTTGAGGCGACACTTGCGGCATTGGGCGCGGACACCCAACATGACCCCGGCAAGTTGCCGCGCCCGCGCACCAAGACGAAGCAGGTCAGCACGCCTTCGTTTGACGTGCGGGCAGCACTGTTTGGTGTCCTTGGCGTTGATCTTACGCAAATCCATGGAATGGGGCCGTCCCTGTCACTCAAGCTGGTTGGCAAATGCGGCACTGACCTGCGCGCATGGCCAAGTGCCAAACACTTCACGTCGTGGCTCTGCCTTGCACCAGGCAACAAGATCTCTGGCGGCAAAGTGCTGTCATCTCGGACGCGACGGTCATCAAGTCGCGCCGCTGCCCTCTTACGATTGGCCGCTGTTACAATCGGGCGAAGTGATACTGCTCTCGGTGCTTTTTACCGACGGTTGGCCGCCCGAGCGGGCAAGGCCAAAGCAGTCACTGCGACGGCGCGCAAGATTGCAGTACTGTTTTACAACACCCTCCGACACGGCATGACCTATCAGGATCCCGGTGCATCCCATTATGAAGAACGATACCGCAATCGCGTGCTCGGCAATCTCAAGCGCCGCGCCAAGTCGTTCGGTTATGATTTGCACGAATTACCCAAAGCAGCAGACAAGGCTGTTTCTTAGGAAGGCAACGGTGTACTTCGCGCGAGGGTCCCAATGAAGTACGCCTTCATCCGGGCACACCGCGAGGAATTCGGCATCCGGGCCATGTGCCGGGTGCTGAGGGTGCATTTCAGAGGTTTCTAAGCATGGCTTAACGAACCGTTAAACCCTCTCTTAGCAAATGACCCTAATTGGACCCATAAGCGCTGACGTTAGACATGGCGTCCCGAGGTATCTTCAGAATGCACCTTATGCATTAAACGGGATCGACGAAGGTAAACTGTTGTTCATTCCGCCAGCAACGTGGTCCAGTTTGCGCGACTGTGCAGGACGCGGATCACGTCTATCTGGTCACCTTCTGCCAGGTAGACGATGAGGTGACTTTGATAAGGTAGGATGCGAACCGGCGGGGTGAACTCCATCCGAAGGCGTGCCATTTCCGGAAACTGCGCAATTCGGTCAAAAGCCTGTCCCAAACCGGTGAGATGGACTTCTGCCTGCTCCTCCGACCAAGCTCCAACCGTGTAGTCCCAAATTTCGGCCAAGTCTGCCTCGGCTGCCGGCCGCAGCGTAACGCAGTACGTCACTTCGACGTTTTGCCTGCCATAAATGCCGACATATCGAAGGGGCGGGCCGGGCCACTTTGCAGTCCTTCGGTGACCAGGCCCTGCAGCTCTTCAATGGCGACATGTTGTTCCTGATCTTTGCGAATGAGATCTCGGACGTAGTCACTCACGTTGCTGTACCGGCCACCGCGTGTGCGGTGTTCGGCCCAGGATTTCATTGGATCAGGAAGGGATACGTTCATCGTTGCCATACGCAGGGATTAGGGTTTATGGCAAAGATTGTCAAGATTCACCTGGTCCCACCCCCGCATCGTCTAGCAGTTCCCGATCGGGAGCGGGCAAAAGCTGGGGGTCTTATGCGGCGATCTTGTGATTGGAGACCGAAAGACGCCCATCAAGTACGGCGGCTCGGGTGACTGCTACGTTGTGGGCTCCGCGTGGTGACCATCTCATGCCACGACGTTTGCCCATGCAGGTATTTCCGATGTCGTCGACGCAGCCTTCAGCGCGGGAGGTTGAGAAAGGATGGCGGATCACCTGCCTGCTTTGCGGTGAACTCTACTCAGACAAGACCCCCCGCGATTGCGCCCCGGTGCTGGCACCTTATCGCGCAGCAGCACGTCGCGGTGAGACCTTGCTGAACAACCACGCTGAGCGTGGCGCGCAAACATGGCATCCACCTCTGGAGATCGCGCGACATCTGCTCATGCGCCGCATCCCTTGGCCGCCACCGCGCGACGGCGACCTTTGGCGATACCGTCTCCTCGGGGCCATCGTTCCCGACTTCGATGCCATACTCGCCAAGGAGACCTCGTTTCCATTCTCGCCAAGGCACCCCATCCTGCCGCTACACATCCGTCCCGCGCTCCTCACAGGCGTGGCGATCATCGACCGCGCAGGGCCGGCGATGCTGAAGATGCTGCATTGGCACATGATGGGAGACAACAAGAACCGGTTTGTCATGGCGACCGACCCGCTGATCTCTCCGGCACTCGAGTGGGGACCACCCCGACAAATGCAGCTGATATGAGTTTGGGGATCGCAGATTCTCAAATTCAAATGCCAAAACCCTCCAAAACCACCGCATTCTTCCATTTAAGTGCTAAGTGCAACGACTTGCATTTATCCTGAGTTCGAATTGCAAACATCATGATTTTTCGCTCAAATTAACTGCGACTATCCGGGCATTCAAACTCACATTAACTGCGAATGAGATCAGATTATTTACGACGGGATTGCAATCATCCACCTCGGATCAAATTAGGTGCGAACGGGTCAGTGCAGCATGGAGCGTCGTCCGCAACACTGCTTGAACTTCTTACCCGACCCGCAAGGACAGGGTTCATTTCGGCCGACCTTGCCGCCCTGGTGCGTGAATGTGCCGGAAGGTAAGGTGTAGAGATTGCGCTGCTTCAGAAAATACCTATGCATCCGCATGACGCCCGCGGCGGCGCCAACGACCAGTTCTTCTCTTCGCTCATCCGATATGGGCTCATCATAGGGGCGCATCTCTGGATCTTCATGATGCTCATAGGCCAGCGCCCAGATTGGCACCATGGCACCACCTTCGTTTTCGTCATCCATGATTTTGGGCCAGATATTCGGTCGCAGATTGGTGCCCAGGAGAAAGCCTTGCGCCCAGTGGTTTGCCCGAACCTTCCCCTGCTCATCCTCAAGCAGGAGCGGCAGATAGACCTCTTTGGAATCCAACTGCTGGTTCACATGGTTCCAGTGCCGGTTTACCAACTCGATAAATTGTTCAGCTTCTTCCATGCTCTCGAAGTCCAGATCACCATCGTCGGTCTCGCCGGTCTGGATAATGGGCATGTATTCACTTGGCATGACCAGATCCGGGCAGCAGGCAAGTGCGGCAAAGAACCCGTCGAGCGATTCAATGTTGGGGATCGCGCCACCACGCACCCGGCCAAGGAAATCATCCAGTAATTGCTCTTCGCGATCAGACAATTCGGTTTTCAGGTTCATATCGGCAGCCCGGCCTTACGCATGAGAGTGGAGAGTTCGTCTGTCCTGTCGGAATCAAGCTGCCCCTTGAGGAAACGCCGGATTTCCGGGAGGCGGGTATCAGTGAGGTCAGCCAGCGCCTTGGGACTGTAGCCGATCCGGGACAGCAGCGCATCGAGATCGTCGAACCCAACCGAGATGGTTTCCTCAACAATGTCGCGCGTGACCTGATCCGCGCCCATGCGGTACGCATCGGTAAACGCCCGGTTCAGATGCTCGGCAAATTGCAAAGGCGTGGATAGACGCTCCGCAAGATATTCCTGTGCAGCGTCTTCAAAGACATCTGACAGATCAACGCCCTCCGCGAGGCACTGTCCCAGAAGCCAGGACACAAACTCCCGGCGTTCATCACCGATGCTGCTAAACTCGAACTTGGTCGTCCGGTGACCGATCTCTTCCATCGTCGCCCGGCGCAGATCATTCTGGAGACGGGGATGGCCGACAAGGACAACAGACAGCGAACCACCACCTGCGCTGATGACCTCCCGAAGTCGTTTCAGCCCGTTGAGCGTATGGCCGTGCAGATCATGGGCTTCGTCAATGAAGAGAGCGATTGGTTTCTTGGCTTTTCTCACTGCTTCCTGAAGCAGCCGCTCCCGGCGTTCGGGCTGGGTAGGCACTTTCATGTCCGGATCGCCAGTGATGTCGAGGAACGGGGCTGTGATCAGGGCGGGCAGAACGACGCGTGGCTTATCCACCGACAGGCTGCGCGCCACGATGATCTTCTTGTCGGCGGTGATCTGATCCTGAAGACGATTGATCATCACGGTCTTGCCGACGCCCACCGGGCCGGAAATGGCAATCAGATCTCCGGCCATGATGGCAGCCATCACGTCCTCGCGGAACTGGACCAGCCGCTCGGTTTCAAAGTAGCCAGCCTGGCTCCACACGCGTTCGATGTGGAAATGCTGCATGACCTGCCTGTTTAACACCTGCTCGTCCCTCTTTCTTATTTCCCGCGCCGGAAGCGCTCTTTGATGGCTGCCTCAATCTCGGCCTTGTTCAGTGTTCGACCGAGCAGCTCGCCGACAAAAGTGCGATCATCCGGTGAAAGTTCAGCCAGAGGCCGATCCAGAAGATAGGATATCCCTCTCCGCGCACTGAGTTCGTTTTCGTAGGCAATCTGCCCCCACGGATCTGGATCGGTGAACTTGACCTTGGGCAGCGGCACGACCTCAGCCGGGGCGGTCTCAAAACCGGAGCCGCTAAGTGCTGCGCGCGGCAGGCTGATCTGCTCGGCCAATTTGGCCACCGCTTCGGCGCGCTTTTCTCGGGGTGAGGGTTTGCGTTTACGATACCGGTGCAGCGGAATTGGCCCGCCTTCCGGCCGATACGGGCCATACCGCTTGTCATTCCATTCCGCGAACAACTCGTGATCGAACAGACCCCACCACAGCAGCACCTCCTCGCCCGCAAGATCGCCATCGACCTCGTAGAATGCCCCGTCAATCGACACCCGCGCATCGTCGGCAACCTTGCGGCGTTCCGGCTCGCGGGCAAAGGCACAGAAGCGCTCCCAGGAACACATCTCGCGGATGCCGGTCTCCGGCAGATTGGCAATCCAGTCTTCTATCCGGCTGTGTGGCTCCCGCCGATGGGGCTTGTCATTGTATTTGCTGATGAAGTTCCTTAGCCAAAGATTTGCCTCCGCTTCGGTTTCAGGCTTGTGGAAGTGATACAGCGTTTCATGGGCTTCCTTCACGGTGCGAAAGGGTCGCTCAACCTTGCCCTTTGACCGAGCGGTGACGCGGGCACCATCAGACCCGGCAGGCATGTGGGTTTTCCAATCCACGCCAAGCCGTTCCATCACAGTCTGGAACACAAGGCTTTTCGCGACGGGACCATTATCGAGATAAATCATCTCGGGAATGCCATGGAACTCCGTATCTTCCTTTGGAGCCATGGCGTTGAACAGAAACCGCAATGCACTTTCTGCGTCTTCGCCGTAGACGCAGCGGTATTCCTGATAAGAAGTACCGGAGCGATCATCCACAACGCTATAAAGCATCATCGTTGGCTGGCCGCGTTTCGGGTCCACCCAGGCTGGTTGCGGAATATGCTTCAAATCCGACGGGCTGATATCGAACTGCCAACAGGCATTGGAATGGCGGGCCTCAAAACGGATGGCAGGCGTGGAGCGTGTCATACGCGGCTGATCAAAACCCCAAGCTCGGAGCCAACGATTTACGGTTGGCGGTTTCAGTAACCCTTTCGCTGGCTGCACGCGGCCGTCGGGAGTCTCAACGCCGTGCTCTTCCAGAAGTTTGATAGCTCGGTTGGTCGAAAGATGTCGCCCCTTCTTGTTGCTCGTTCGCATTTTCAGCGCGGCAATGATTTCGCAATACCGCACCATATCTTTCTCGGAGATGCCGCGCGGCTTGCCACGGTCAGCCCGACGCAGGCCCTTCGGCTGGTGTAGAGACTTCAGGGCGCGATAGACGGTGGACGGACTGACACCAAAGAGATCCGCTATCCGGCCAATTTCCTCCCGCCGAGCTGCTGATCGCGGCGGCAGTCCCGCCAACCGGGTTCTCAACGCCAACAGCGTCTCGGCCGGAATGCGGATGCCTCTATTTGCCATCGGAAAACTCATCAACATAGGCATAGAGCGTGGCCCGTGAGATGCCCATCAGATTGCAAATCTCCGGGATTGTGTGTTCACGGGAATGGTAGAGTTGGACTGCATGAGCCCGTTTATTGCGATCCAACACCTTCTTACGACCGCCTTTGCGTCCGCGTGCCCGCGCCGCCGTCAAACCAGCTTGTGTGCGTTCCCGGATCAGGTTGCGTTCAAACTCCGCCAACGCGCCGAACATATGGAAGACGAGCTGACCACCGCTTGATGTGGTGTCGATGGATTCCTGAAGGCTTTTCAGGCCGACGCCCATTTCCTTCAGCTCTTCGGCACGGGCGATCAGATCCTTGAGAGACCGCCCCATCCGATCTAGCCGCCAGACAACTAGCGTATCGCCATCGCGGAGCTGCTCCAAAGCTCTGGTCAGGCCTGGGCGCTCGCTTTTGGCCGCGCTCACCTTGTCATCGAATATCCGGTCACAGCCTGCGGCACGCAATGCATCATGCTGCAAGGCAAGACTCTGATCTTCGGTCGAACACGTGCATAGCCGATGAGCATGGAAAACCGTCTGAATATTCAATCCGATTGATCAAATGCATACGGTGATTTCCAGATGCGGTAAACAGACAAATTTGTTGCGTAGACTCAATGGCTCCCAGTTGGGTTGAAAGGCAGTCTGCCAAACGGACGTTTGCCAGACTGAACCGCTCCGTTTTTGCGCCGTTCAACTCATGTTTTCCTCGATCTCGGCGATGATCAGCTCCAGGTGCTGGAGGTGGTAGGCCATTAACCGCAGGTCGTGGGCGTAATCAGCCAAGGCATCAAATCGATGGCCTTCGACCACATGATACTTGTTTCGGGTCAGCGTGTGATCTGGAGTTTTCTCTACCGTTACCTTCAAGACCTCGTTAAGTGCCGTTGACACGGAATGGATCGACGATTGGTCAACAGTGTCATAGAGGTGCCTCACCGCGTACTGCACCAGCGAGAGGATATCCGTGCGCATATAGGCAGTCAGTAACCGCATTGTATCGCTCGGGGTCACCGGTTTGGCGAACCCGTCATTGTCCTTTGGATCGACATAGGTCTGAGGTTGGAAACCGGATGGCATAAACAAGCTCTTGCAAAGAGGATTGCAGGTGTCAAACCCTCGTTTGCCAGACCAGCCGTTCAGGCAAAGCGCAGAGGATTCGACGGGAGAGCCCGAAGTTCATGATGCTGCAACTTGCATCAACGTCTGGCTAGAATACTTTGAGACTGATTAAACTACGCGGTGACGCAATGGTGCCAAAGATATCCGAAAAATATTTCCAATCGTTGCTCAGGCAGGCGGATGCTTTGGACGCGGTTTCAACAATCAGTGGGTTCTGGTCCCACCGCGCAGATGAAGCCCGGCCGATGTTTGGCCTGT
>NZ_JBKQXN010000093.1:0-15748 GCF_046762905.1 Yoonia sp. R2-816
GATATCCTCGCCCACCCCCACGGGGATCAGCGCCGTCACCCCGGTGGCCGGGTCAGCGTCGCTGTCCACACTGTCATCACCGCCCACATCCTGGCCAACCAGCACCTTGCCGTCCGCAGTCTCGGTCGGGAAGACAACCCTGTAGTCGCCCGCATCCAGGTCGTCGAACAGATAAGACCCGTCATCCGCGGTGGTCGTCGTCGCCACCTCAGCGCCATCCGCATCCAGCAGCGTCACAGGCACACCCGCCACACCCATCTCGCCATCATCAACGGCGTTGGCATTGGCATCCATAAATACAACGCCGCCAAGCGAACCAAGATTCGGTACGCCCGGAGCCCAACAGAGATCATCAACCGCACCCGAACTCGCGAGGTTAATGTCCATTTGCGTGACGCCTGCGGCATTCAGCGCAATTGTCTGCGCGCTGTTGTCGCCCGCAGCAGGAATGTCGATGACACGTATCTCGCCGTTTGCGAAGGTCAGGGTGATGTTGCTGCCCGGCCCCTCGATATCGAACACCTTGATATCGTGAAGATCGGAGGGATTGTCGAAAGCGAATGTGATCGTACCGCCGACCGCATCGTCGGGATCATCGCTGTCGTTGTCTTCGGATATGATCAGTAGATTGCCCTGACCCTCAAACGCCAGATCAGTGTCGCCACCGGTCGGATTGCCCGAGTCGAACAACATCGCATCGTTCTCATTGGTGTTGTTACGGTCGCGTTGCGCAGTAATCGTCACGCCCGCGAACTGATCGTTCACCACTGTTCCAGCGTCGAACCCTTCGAAATCGATCAGCGTAAAGCCGTCAGGACATACCTCACCATCCCGACAAAGCTCAATTTTATCAATGCGCACGAATTCGTAGCCGTCACCAGATGCTTCGATGGAAACGGTGTCACCTGGCGCCAGCTCGATTTGTGGGAAAATAATCTCTGAGAAGACCCCATTATCATTGCCACGACCATCCGTATCGGCATTCAGGGACGTCTCTGTCAGGACCTGCCCATTTACCTTGATCCTTATGGATGACTGGCCGTCACTTTCATCTTGGACAAAGAGTGACAGGTCGTATTGGCCTGCCTCACCGGCAAATGTTGTGCTGATTTCGCCGCTGCCGCCAGTATGGGACAGTCTGACCAAGCCACCATCAGACACATTGCTGGCATGACGGATATTAAACCCGGAAAGCTGCATGGTTTCCGCTTCGATCACGATGCAGTCAGGCGTGCCGCCTTCATCAACGTCCTGCACCTTTACCCAAAGCGTCTTCTCCGTCACGCCGCCCTTTCCATCATCGGCGCGGATCGTCACATCGTAAGTGTTGTCGCCTCGAAAGACATCGGTCGGATTTTCGAAGTCAGGTGGCCGCACGAAGCTGAGCGCGCCAGTATCGGGATCAATTTCGAATGCTGCACTATCGGCGCCGGGCACGATAGAAAAAGAAACGGTATCATTGTCGGCGTCAGTGGCGTCAATGTCGATGACCGCCGTAGTGTTCTCATCGACCTTAATCACCCCGTCTTCGGGAACATTCGTCAATTCTGGTGCGCTGTTTTTGGGGTCCATCGTTGGCGTGGACATCAAGTCAGCGTAGGAGATGCCGTCGCCAGTTACATTCTGAACACTTACAACCTTAAGGAGTGCTTCGGCTGGCGGTACAACGCCGACAAAGCTGAAAAAATCATCGCCCTTACCAGGCGCATTGTAATCCTCGATCTCGATTTCGACGAGCTGGTAATGCTCACCATCCGATCCGAGCAATGTAAAGATACGCTCGGCATACATATCCTTGCCACGGATGGCGTGGCCATTCACATACGCCTTTTGACTGCTATCGGTGGCCTCATCACATTTGTCACCACTGAGCTTGTCATCGTCGTCAGACACCTGCAATTCGAACCGTGCCTGCGTCGGGATATTGATCCTGTCGCCTACCCCGATCGAACAATCCCCAGCGCGTCCCTGCAACAAGTCCTGCTCTGAATATGCAAACCAGCGGTAGCTTTGACGGGTCATGGAATTGTCCTTTCTGGACGAGGGCTGACTGTGGGTTGAGAGGGTGATTTTTGGACGCAGCAGGTCATGTGCCAAAGCAGCCCGCGACAAGACGTCCCGTCAAAAACGGGGGATTGTCACAAACCGATAGGGTGGCAACCCCGCCGGGAAACTTTGAACGTAGAGATGGGGGGCTCGTTGCCCCTGTAAATCCTGACTCGCATTCCAAGCGCCCCCACGCTGATTTACACTTACTGTCTTAAGTTCTTGGAAAATTACATTATTTAGAGCGGCTCAAACTGATTCCGTCAAAACGAGCTTACGTCACTCGCCACAATCGGCGGCTTTTCGCCCGTGTCTGCGAATGGGTATTGGCGTTCAGCACGACCATTCCAGACGGCGGTGGATCGCTGATCGCTTTCCGTTTCGTCACGCCAGAGATTGAATACTCTCCTTGCTCTACCGATGCCGTGTCGTATCGCAGAACAGGGCCGTTTTGACCGCAAAATAACGGCATTCGGACGACATAGCATTTGCACGCTGCGCCCCGGACATGACAATATCAAATGTGCTAGAAATGATGGTGTTCAAAGCCGGCATTTAGCAGAGTGATGCTGGAATTTTTCCAAAATATGTATGATCAACACTGCTCAAAAAAACGGCAACCATGCGCCTGCACATGCCGCGCACCACCCAAGCCTTGACTTGAAATAGCCATTTCGCGTTGGCTGAGTGATAAGTGAGGCTTAGTCATGGTGGGAAAAATGCGATACATTCAAATGAAGATATCTGCTTCAGTCTGTTTGGCTTTAGTGCTGGCAACGTCATCTGTTTCGGCGGGTGGTCTTTCTGACGCAATCATCGAAGAACAGCAAGTCCTGGCGCCACCGGCAGCAACTGCTCCGGAAGCAACCAGAGGTAACACCCCGAACTGGGTTCTACCTGCGATTGGGCTGTTGGTGATCGGCGCCATTGCGTCTGGAGGTTCGGGGTCCGGCAGCTCAAGCGGTGGCGCTGATGAACCGCCAGCGATCATCGACGTAAAGTAGGTCACACAATGACAACCACCGACTTTTCGGGTCCGCATTATGCGAACCTCGGACGTCGGCACATCTAAGCGAACTACACATCTCGTCTCCCGGGGGGTGTTTCTGATGCTCCGCCCACTGAAAATTGGATCGTCTGAAGTTGGAGTTTTCCATTAGATTATTCTGAGTGGGTGAGGGGTTGAATCGTCTGAAAGTATCGATTTTCGCGTAGGCGCAGAAGGCGTTCATCCTGGAGCAAGGCGAGCAAGCGTCGACTGGGGCGTGTCCATCCGGAAGGCCTGGGAGGCCAACTGCTTCGATACGTCCACCTACCACTACAAGCCCCGACGTAGGGACTAGGCTGCCGTCGAGAGACGGATCAAGGAGATCGCCGAGACGCGTATGCGTTTTGGCTACACACGAGCTGCAGTCCTGGACCGCAGGCTGAACCTGTGCCTCTGAACGGGTCGGACCTGCCTTCGTTCAATGCGTTGAGAGCGCCATCACTGGCCAAGTGGTAATCGTCAAATGAGGGCTGCAAAGTGAAGGTCGCATATCTCATCGAACCACCGTCCAATTATCTGGATGAATCCGGTGCAGTCACCGGATGGGACATTGAGCTTGCCCGGCATTTACCCAATCAACTTGGCATAGAAGGCGCTGAGTTTGTTGAGGCTAAATTCGCTCAGCTTCTGCCTCGCCTCGCACTCCAGTGACTGGCAGGTGACCACCGGTCTGTTCACTTCTCCCGAACGGTGGCAGCATGCTTTGTTTAGCAGACCGATCTGTGCCTTGCCTGATGGTTTGCTTATCCGGACGAAGGATGTCTTGCCGCTAAGTAATCCGGGAGCCAGAAATGGGAGGTACTTTCTGGTTTTTCGTTGCGCCCGTGTCGGCGTCGGAACATGCAAAGAAACCGTTCACCCAGTCAATTTTGTAGGCGTCTACGAAGCGCGCTGAACGATTGCCGCCCGGATTTCGCATTCAGTCCGATCGAAAAAGCGGTCTCGCCAGAGGTTTCAATTGCCTTGACCGAGGAACAGATCAATCGAGGCGGCAATTTTGTCTTGAGTTTCTGGCGTCGTCACTGGGTCCCGATAAATGTCTTCAGTCATCACGATGGCTGTACCAGCCGTCAGCGAAACGAGGTGAAGGAAGAGGACAGCCGGATCCTCATCACTGCGCCAACCCTGTTCTTGTGCTTTGCTGATTTCCGACTTCTGGCGATTGGCAAATGCGGTCAGCATTTCCGCAAGCGTATCGGAAGCGTGGCGCATCACATCCGGATTTCGCAGGACGCGGTGCAATTCTGCGTTGTGCATCGCCCAATCGATATAGGCGAGCATCATGGCGCGCAGCCGTGCTGGACCAGGTGAATGTGCCAGTGCTGTGTCTGTAGCGGCCACCAGGTTTTCGACGCCTTCGACAGCAATGGCGTTCAACAGATCTGTTTTGGTTGGAAAATGCCGCAACGGTGCAGCGTGGCTGACCTTCAGGTCGCGCGCCAGCCCGCGAAGGGTCAGATGTTCCACGCCTTCTTCGCTCAAAGTCTCGATGGCGCGCGCGAGCAATGCCTCGCGCAGATTTCCGTGATGGTACGGCAAATTCATTCTTGTTCCTATCGTATGTTGACGGTGCCTACATTCGCCCTTATGTAGGCGGTGACTACATACGGCTTGCCGTTCGTCATGTCAACGTCTGGGCCAAGCGCATCGCAACTGCAGAAAGGATTCAAAATGACTGACCTCATACCCTCACTCCTCGCCGGCCTGCTTGGTCTCGGCTCGGGGATATTCATCGTCTTGTCGCTCATCGAAAAGCCGGTTTGGCGCCTGATGTGGGCGCCGCGATCGGCGCATGTCAGCGATGAGGAGGCGCGCAAGGTCCATGCCGTCCTGAAACGCGTCATTCACCTGCTGCCGCCCACCATGATGACGACCATGGCGACGACGTCGATCCTGATGATACTGCTGCTGATCCAAACGGATCTGTCTGCTGCTGCCTGGACTGCCGTCGGCCTGTTCTTCGTTCAACTCATCCTGATCGTGGCGCGCCTGTTCAAGGACATTCGCGGCGTCGATCAGGTGCCATCGGATGGTGAGGTCGGAGCGGTCCGCGATGGACTTGGCGCCCTGACGCTGCTGCACCATCGGGGGCTTGTGATGACGCTCACCACGCTCGTTGCCGTCATTGTCGTGCAGGCGATTTCATAACCATCCCACGCTCACCTCAAAACCAAGGAGACCACCCATGACCACCCAAACATATGGCTACCGCCGC
The DNA here is from genome assembly GCF_046762905.1 of Yoonia sp. R2-816. Taxonomy (NCBI): domain Bacteria; kingdom Pseudomonadati; phylum Pseudomonadota; class Alphaproteobacteria; order Rhodobacterales; family Paracoccaceae; genus Yoonia; species Yoonia sp. R2-816. Next base: position 5,310 of record NZ_JBKQXN010000093.1, read on the forward strand.
TTCACCCCCGAAGAATACGACTTCACTGTCGATGAAGGGCTTCAGGCCGGCGACACGTACAAGGATGCGCCGCTTCAGACCCTCGACGGCGAAACGGTACGTCTGTCCGATTACGTGCAGGACAAACCGCTTGTTTTGGAAACGGGCAGCATGACTTGTCCGATGTACGCGCAAAGCGTGCCGCCCATGATGAAGCTGATCGAGAAATATCCCGAGCTGGACCACGTCCTGATGTATGTGCGCGAGGCGCATCCCGGCGAGTTGCAGCAGCAGCACCGGTCCGTGCCTGAGAAGATCAGGGCCGCCACAAAGACCAAGCGCCGTTACGGAGATGCGCGCACCATCCTCGTCGATGACGTCGACGGTGCTGCCCATCGCTTTTATGGCACGATGCCGAACTCAATCTTCGTGATTGCGCCTGATGGCAATATCCTGTTCCGCAGCATCTGGAACAACGCAGACGACATGGATGCCATCCTCGGGGCCATCGCACGCGGTGAGCCGGTGGAGTCCCGCGAGTTAAAGGCGGTTCCGCCGTTTTCTCTCCGGGCGGTTGCAACGCTCTTCATGGGCGGGTTTGTCGCGATCTGGGATTTCGTCCGCGGATTGCGCCGGCTTGTCGGCAACCACAAGAAGGTCGGCAACATGTAACTCTGGCGTCGCGGCGAAGCGAATGCTTTGCTGCGCCTTCCCAGCATTCGTCCATCGGACAATGTGCGGAAGCGCCGCACCACCCTGCGGCAACAACCGCTCCGTTTATCGGGGCAAGGCACCGTTCAAGAACAGATCGACAGCCTTACGCACATGATCTTCAATTCGGCTGCCCGGGATATCATGATCGCCGGTCATCATGGCCCTGAGCTCCATACCGCCCTTGAACATCTCCGTCAGAATGCGCGCGGCGACGCTGACATCGGGTAGAACGAGCCGATCCGCAGCCACCATTTGTTCGAAATACCCCTCAAGCTGGCCATAAAGAACGGCCGGACCCGCTGCGAAGGCACGATGCCCCAAATCCGGGCGGTCGCCGGATGCGACAATGAATTGCCGCAATGTCCGCAAGACCTCGGGCTGCAGCAATCCGTTCAGAAAATTCAGCCCAATCTGTTCCAGTTGATCGCGAACGGGTCGATCGTCAGCAATGGCGCTCGGCACGTGGGTTCGGGCCAACACTGTCTGCAACTGGTCCGTCATGACCTCTTCGAAGAGACCGTCCTTGTTGCCGAACAAGTCGTAGATATTGCGTCGTGACCCGCCGGTTCGGGCAATAATCATATCCAGCGACGTTTGCTCGAAACCTTTCTCGACGAACAAACCCCTGGCCTCATCCAGGATTTTGCGCCGGCGTGCTTCCTGTCGGGATGTCACGCGACCCTGCATTTCATCGCTCATATTTTTGCTCTCCGAAGATTTTTCTTGACTTGGTATTTATCAGTACCATATTGATGTTTCAAGTTGGTACTAAGCAATACCATTATGGGAATTCGATATGACACCTACGGTTCGGCTCACATTTATGATCGCATCAATGACCGCTCTTTCAGCTTGCTGGGAGGAGGAAGTCGCCACGCCCGAAGCGGAACCGCGTACGGTCCGGACGATCGTGGCGCAAGAAGCCGAGGCCTCGCGCACCCGGTCGTTCCCCGCCGTTCTGCAACCGCCGGAGATTACGCACCTTGCCTTTGACGTCGGCGGTCGCCTCGGGCCAATCGACCTTCGGATCGGGCAGGAGATCAGCCAAGGTGACGTCCTCGCCACAGTTGAAGCTGACGATGCGGGCCTCCGGTTAGAGCAGGCGGAAGCTGCCTTGCAAGAAGCGCAAACAACGGCACAAAGCGCCCGGGTAGATGCAGACCGGCAGGTAACGCTGTTCGAGCGGGGCGTGGCGTCGGTCGCGGCGCGTGATCGGGCGGTCGCCTTGGCAGAGCAGGCTGAGGCGCGCGTGACGCAAGCGCTCCGGAACCTGGACCTTGTGCAATCGTCCCTTGGCGACACGACGCTCAGAGCGCCGTTCGATGGGATCATAGACGGGATCAACGTACAGGCATTTGGAAGCGTGCAGCCGGGCCAACCTATCCTGACTCTCTACGAAGATACCGGTCTGCAGGCGTCGGTCCTAGTATCATTCGACGTCGTGTCGGACCTGCAGCTGGGTCAGTCGGTTCGCGTGATACCGTCTGATGGCGTGGCGCGCGAACTGCCGGCCACGCTGACGGAAATCGGGCGTCGCGCCGCGGCGGTGTCGTCATTTCCAGTTGTCGTATCTCTGGATGAGACACTGGCAGAGCTGCGCTCTGGCATGGCCGTGGCTATTGAGATTGACATGCCAATTCCGGCCGTCCAACAGGGGATCGAGGTGCCATTGTCAGCCGTTGCGTTGAACCGTGACATTGCCCTCGATAACGAGCCACGGCAGGCACAGATGTTCGTGGCGCGGCCTGAGGCGGAGGGCCTGGCAAAGATCATGCTGACGGATGTCACGCTCGGTACAGTGGTCGGTGATGACGTCTATGTCACCGAAGGTCTGTCGCCCGGCGATCTTGTGGTCACGGCTGGCGTGTCCTTCCTGAACCCTGGACAGGTCGTACGCTTGCCAGGCAAGGCAACCACTTTGACCGCAGAGGTGACCCAATGACATTCCTGACTCGTTTCGGGCTCGACAAATCGCGCCTCAGCATTCTGGTGATGATGCTCGCAGTCGCCATTGGTTTATCCGGCTATCTCAACCTTCCCAAGCGGGAAGATCCTGAGATCATCATTCGCACGGCCATTGTCACAGCTGCGAATCCCGGCCTGCGGCTCGAACAATTGGAAGAACTTGTGGCGCTCCCGCTGGAGGAAGCCGCCCGTGCCATCTCCGGCGTTGATGAGGTCCGCACGCAGCTGACGGGCGGCGTTGCTATTCTTCAGGTGGATCTCGCCGATTCCGTGGCCGAAGAGGACATCACGGGCGTCTTCGACACGATCCGCAATGACATGGAAGGTTTGGCCGGGGGCCTGCCCGAAGGTACCCGCGGACCGATCGTTAACACAGATTTTGGGGCCGTAGCCGTGGCGACTGTTGCGATAACGGGTGACGGCTTTACTCTATCAGCGGTCGAGGATGCGGCCAAGGACCTGCGCGACAGGCTCTACGCACTCGACGATGTTGCAGGCGTATCGCTTTATGGCACGCAACAACAGGTTGTGACACTTGAAGTGGACAGGGACCGGCTCGCGGCACTTGGCGCGACACTCAACCCAGTGCTTGCCGCCTTACGGGGTCAGAATGTACGCTTGCCTGCGGGAACGGTGGTCACCGGCGACGCCCGCGTGCCGTTGGAGACCACGGGTGATTTTCGGTCGGTTGAAGACATCGAAAACCTGCTGGTGGAATTGCCTATCGCGGGCCAGGGCAATCAACTTATCCGGCTGGGTGATCTGGTCACGGTTTCCCTCGAAACCGAAGAGCCCGCTTCGCGACCAGTCTATCAGGCCGGACAGCCGGCCATCGTGCTTGCGGTTGAAATGGCCAGAGGCGTCGACATCACCGCCCGCGGCCCGGAATTGCAGCACGTGATCGATGGCTTTGCACAGGACCAGCCTATCGGGATGGAGGCGACGATCAGCACCTTCCAACCCGACGTCGTCGAGGCTTCCGTCAATGGCGCGCTGGTGAACATGGCGCAGACGATTGCGGTCGTGTTTGTCGTGATGCTGTTGTTTCTGGGGCTCAAGACGGCGCTGGTCGTCGCCGCAGTGGTGCCTTTGGCAATCAGCTTTTCCTTTGCCCTGATGCCCAGTGTCGGTGTGGAGCTCCAGCAGGTGTCCATAGCTGCGATCATCATCAGCCTTGGCATCCTTGTCGATAATGGCGTTGTCATGATTGAGGATATGCAAAACCGTATCTCGAAAGGCGAAGATCGCCGCAACGCCGCTCTTGCAGCCAGTAAGCAGTTCGCCCTTCCGCTCGGTATCGCCTCAACGGTGACGGTTGCCGCGTTCCTTCCGTTGTTTCTGCTTGAAGGAACAGAGGGGCAATACGGCTACTCGCTTGGCACGGTCGTCATGCTGATGCTCGTTGGCAGCTACCTGTCGGCGCTTTACCTGCTGCCGCGCCTGGCTGTCTGGGCCATCCCAACGCCGAAAGGCGAAAGCAAAAAGGGCGGCCCGTTCGATTACTTGTCGGCGGGATATGCCATGCTTGTGCGTGGTGTCGTGCGCCTGCCACTCATCGCCATTGCTGTCGTGATCGCCATTGTGGTGGCAGGAGCCAGCCAGATGGGCAACGTGCGCCAGCAGCTGTTTCCGCTCAGCGAGCGGGCTCAGATCCTCGCTTACATCGACCTACCGCGGGGCAGTGACATTGCGGCGACCGAGACCACGACACTCGATCTGACGAATTGGCTGACCGGGCCGACCAACCCCGAGGTTGTAGGCGTTACCAGTTATGTCGGTGCAGGCGGGCCGCGTTTCGTGTTGTCCCTCGATCCTGCGGATACCGATCCGGCCTCTGCCTTCATGATCATCAACACATCGGACTTCGAAAGCTCGGGCGCTGTGCTTGAACGCGCCCGTGCCCATGTGGCGGCAGAAATGCCCGGCGCTAGTGTCCGGCTGAAACGGCTTGCGATGGGCGGACGTGAACCCAGCGTGGATGTCGAGATTTCCGGCCCTGATGCCGACCGCCTTCTTGATGCGGCCCTGCAGGTCAGGGCAGCCTTTGGCGAGGTGCCCGGATTGATCCAAAACCGCGAAGACTGGGGCGGGCGGCAGCTGACTGGCACGATCGAGATCGCACAGGACCGCATCCGCGAATACGGTCTGACCTCGCAGGACGTGGCGGATACGCTGGAAACCTTTTTTGATGGACGCGAATTTAGCACACTGCGTCAGGGCGACGATCTGATCCCTATCGTGCTGCGCGGCGCACCGAACGACCGGACGGATTTCGAGGCCATCGCGAATGCGGGTGTGGAGGCGAACGGGCAAATTCTTTCGCTCGACCAGTTCGCTAACGTCCTACCACGCCCCGAGATTGCCACGCTACGCCGTGTCGACCAACGCCGCACGATCATCGTGTCTGCCATCCCGGAAGCCATGTCCGCCTATGACTTGCTGGACCGCGTTCAGCCGGAGCTGGACCGAATTGCCGCCGATCTCGGACCGGCCTTCAGCATCCACATCGGCGGAGAGCTTGAAGCGGCGGGAGATGTGCGGGAGCTGTTGGGCGCGGGCATGCCCGTGGCTGGAATCGTGATGGTGCTGGCCCTGATGATCCAATTCAATAGCTTCCGCCGCGTTGGTATTACTCTGGCGGCTGTGCCGCTGGTGATCGCCGGGGTTGGCCCCACACTGATTGCCACCGGCCAGCCGCTGAGCTTTTTCGGCATCCTCGGGCTTTTGGCGCTGACCGGGATCATCGCAAACAACGTCATCGTCTTGATTGACCAGATTGACCTCGAGCGCGCCGACAAGTCGCTTGACGACGCCATTGTCGAGGCGGCGCGTAAGCGGTTGCGCCCCATCCTACTCACGTCGCTGACGACCGTAATCGGGCTTGCTCCCATGGCAATTGCCGGCGGGGCCCTTTGGGAACCCATGGCCACACTCATGATCGGCGGTCTGGGTGTTGCAGCCCTGTTGGCTTTGATCTGGGTTCCGGCACTTTATCGCCTCTCTTTCGCCCGTGAAGCGGATCCCGGTCGGGCAAGAGTCATCAGAACAGCCGCATAGCTCGGGCCAAGTAAGACATCTCAAACGCCTAGAAGCTCCAGCGGATTACAAAAAGGAAATGTCATGCAAACATCCGGTGCTAATAAACGCTCTATGCTCAGAGCCTCCATACTCCTGCTATTGATTGGGATCGCCTTTGTCATCCAACGCCCCGAAGCCAGCGGCGAAGTCTTGGTTGCGGATCTTTAGAAGGTCGATATTTGACATGGGGTGTCTCCGGTTTGCTTGGGGGTGAAGCGATGCGCCGCATCAGGCGGATTTCAGATGTGTCACTGCGCTGTGTTGTGGGACGTGCGTTTGTGCCCATTCTTCAGATTCTTGGCTGAAGCGGGGCTGTCTGTTTTGCACGTAGTCACGATCACTTTGCACCTTCGCGAGGTCCAAGGCGGGCATTGCCAAAATCTTTAGGAACCCGAAGAACGCTGCCAGTCGTCGCCTGACGCTGGGTTGCAGGTTGGGATTGGCGGCAACATAGCGCCGCACGATGTCCTCGAAGGCTTCGGGTTCGCTCCCGCCAACAATCGCCACATCCTCGGTTGGTGCGTTCACCGCAAAGCTGCCGCGACGATACTCGTTGGCATAAAGCGCGAGTTGGGACACCGCCGCTTCTGAATAATTCGATGGAGGGTTTGCCCGCAGCGCCTTGGTCATCATTTTCTCGGAAATGTCCCGATATTTGACCTTGCGCCCCAACGCCCGCCCCATGGCCGCAGCAATCTCGTTTGGGGACAAAAGCTCCGGGCCGGTCGGGCGATAGCGTTTGCCTGCATGGGATTGAGGATCAAGAAGTGAGGCGACTACAACCCGCGCGATGTCTTCGTTACTGGGGGGTGCGTTTTTCTTCTCATCGCCGTGCCCGAGTGGCATCGTGAACATGCCAAGATGGGCTGCAGCATCAAGGACCATCAGGTAGTTATCGGCGAACCAGCCAGGATCCACGGATGTGATGGTTGTGTTCGGCGACAAGCGCGCCAGCGCATCCGACAAATAGACTTCGCGCGTAAACAGCGACGGGTGGTCGGCGCTGGTCAGCCATTGGCCAAGTGTAACCGCATGTTCGAGCTTTGCTTCCGCCGCCGCCACTGTGAAGGCTGCATTGAAATGCAGCCCGTTTGGCGCCGTCGGTGCGCATTGATAAGCACGCTGCACATCTTGCATCGCTTTTCGCAAGTCAGACACGTCATACTGGTTGCCAACAAATACATCTGCGCCGGCGCGCCTTAATGTTTCGGCCCGGTGGTCGTTGCGATGCACAAACGCGCGGACCGGCACGCCCTTCTCCAGCAGTTGAAGCGCTACGGGCAAACCGGTTTTCCCGGCACTACTTGTGACAAGGACTTTTGGATGTGTTGACATGGGGGAGCCTCGGTTTCATATGGTCATTAGAGAATTAAAGTATTCACTTTAAAAATTAAAGTAACGTTTGTGTGAGGTCAATATGGCGAAACCGCGGTCCTACAAATTGCTCTGCCCGATTGCGCGCGGCCTAGATCGGGTTGGCGACCGTTGGACGCTGCTGATCTTGCGCGATTTGCATGCCGGTCCGGCCCGTTTCACGGATTTGCAGCGCGGTCTGACAGGCATTGCCGCCAACCTTTTGACAGAACGGCTGGCAAAGCTGGTCGAGGATGGTCTTGCGCGGAAAATCCAAGGTCCCCACGCAACGACGCTTTATGAATTGACGGACCTCGGACGCAGAACGCGCACCCTGATCTTTGAACTGGCGATGTTCGGTGCTCTGTTCTCGCCGGAAGACGAAATTGTCGATCCCGGCAATCTGAGAACCGTTGCTGTCACATTGGGTTCTGCCGCCAAGAAGGTCGCAGTCGGCGATCTGAATGTGGTGGCCAGCTTTGTTGTCGATGGGGAAGAGATGGAAGTGAAAGCCCAAGGAGGACCCGCATCGGTGTCCTACTGGCCCGCAACTGATCCAGATGTCGTTTTGCGAACAAGCTACAAGGCGTTGATAGCCCTCTCGGAAGGCGAAATCGCCGAGCAGGCCTTCGCACAAGACCACTGCCAGCTCGAGGTGCACGTGCCCGGGAAAGAAAATGACCTGTTTCGGCTATTCTCTCTGATCCTAGCTGTGTTCAAGACGAGTTAAGCGTAACAGAGAAATCCTTATTGCCGTTCGTACAACACTCCTTGGGCGGGCAAAGCGGCTTTTCCTGGGGAGCGGATTTCGCCGAAGCAGTCGTTCGAGCGATCTGCAGCATTGGTCAATTTGGGCTCATGGACGAAGCCGCTCGCGCGGCATTGGCGTTTTTGGCTGATGTTTCGCATTTTTCCTGACGTCGCGCATTTTGTGAACTGACGAACCTGTCCGACGATTGAGGCTTTCTCAGTCGACAGAGGAGGTTCCGATGACAGAGGAGAGAACCACGCCGCTGCGTGAGCGGATGATCGAGGATATGCGCATTCGGGGTCTGCGGCAGCAATCTCAACAAGCGCACATCCGGGCGGTGAAGCATTTCGCCGGGTTTCTGGGGCGCTCGCCCGATACGGCCACGACGGAAGACCTGCGTTCGTATCAGCTTCACATGACGGATGCCGGGGTCACGCCCTCGGTCTACAACGCGCGCATTACCGCCCTGCGCTTCTTTTTCTCGATGACCTGTGGTCGCGAGGAGATGAAGCGGTACATGCAGTTCCGCACGCAGCCGCGCAAATTGCCCGCGGTGCTCAGCGCCGAGGAAGTTTCCGAGCTTCTGGCGGTGGCACCCGGACCCGGGCTCAAGTACCGCGCCGCGCTCAGCATTTCCTACGGTGCCGGTTTGCGCGCTTCCGAGGTTTGCAATCTTACCACCGGGGATATCGATAGCGACCGGATGCTGATCCATGTCGTGCAGGGCAAGGGGCGGAAGGATCGCAAGGTCATGCTGTCGCCCGATCTGCTCGATCTTCTGCGGGACTACTGGTGCGAGGCACGCCCCGAGGGGTGGCTTTTTCCCGGCAAGCCAAAGATCAACCCGATCTCGCCGCGCCAGTTGAACCGGGCTTTCACATCGGCCAAACGCATGGCCGGGATCAACAAGCCCGCAACGCTGCACACGCTGCGGCACAGCTTCACCACTCATCTGTTGGAAGCTGGCACGGATGTGCGGGTGATCCAGGTGCTGCTTGGCCATGCCAAACTGACGACCACGGCTCAGTATACCAAAGTCGCCACCAAGATGATCCGTGACACAACGAGCCCGTTTGAAGCCCTCAAACAGTTGAACCTGCAGACCCGCAAGAAGCGACCGGGGTAAGGCGCGGGCATTGCCCCGCGCAAAGCTGGAGGTCGCTGACATATTCCGCAAGTATGGCCCCGCGTGGCGGCGGGCCAATGCCGGGCATGTCAGCCTCAGCCAGCTCAAGGTGATGTCAGCCATAGAGGCCTGCCGAACCGAGGCGCTCGGCGGGCATGTGGCGGCTTGCACCAAGTGTGATCACCAGCATATCGCGTACAACAGTTGCAAGAACCGGCATTGTCCGAAGTGTCAGGGACCTGCGGCACGCGACTGGATGGCAGCACGGGCCGAAGACCTGCTGCCGGTCGAGTATTTCCACGTCGTCTTCACGCTGCCAGCCGAGATTGCCCGCGTTGCCCTTTGGAACAAGCGGACCATCTACGGCCTGCTGTTCCGGGCTTCAGCGGAGACGATCATGACCATCACGGCCGATCCCAGGCGGCTTGGTGCTCGTGTTGGCATGACCAGTGTCTTGCATACCTGGGGCTCGGCAATGACACATCATCCCCACATCCACATGATCGTCCCCGGCGGTGGCCTGTCGCGCGACGGTAGCAAATGGGTGGCGTGCAAGCCGGGCTTCTTTCTGCATGTCCGGGTGCTGGCACGTCTATTCCGTCGGCTGTTTGTTGAAGGGCTGATGGCGCTGCATCGGACCGGGCAGCTTGCTTTCTTCGGCGACCTGACCAAGCTGGCGGACGCTGAAGCCTTCGCCGCGTATCTCGCTCCGCTGCGCAAAACCGAATGGGTGGTCTATGCCAAACCGCCCTTGGGAGGACCCGAGCAGGTGCTGGCCTATCTCAGCCGCTATACCCATCGCGTCGCGATCTCGAACAGCCGCCTCCTCAGCGCTGATGCCGATACCGTGGCCTTCCGTTGGAAGGACTACCGGGTCAAGTCTGGGGACCGCATGAAGGTTATGCGGCTCGACACCCACGAGTTCATCCGCCGGTTCCTGATGCATGTTCTACCTGACGGCTTTCACCGCATCCGCCACTATGGCTTACTGGCTTCCGCACAGCGCAAGGTCAATATCGCAAAAGTCCGCGTCCTGATCGGGGCAAGCGCACCAGAGCAGGCACCATCGTCCGAGGATGATCCCGCACCACTCACATTGCGGGAGCCATGCCCATGTTGCGGTGGCTCGATGCGCATTATTGAAACGTTCCGACGTGGCCAGGTTCCCCGATCCCGCGCTCCACCAAGGGAACAGGCCGCATGACGAAACGCCCATTCATCCCATCCATTGCAGACCGGTTGGCTCAGCCAAACCGATCAAACGCCTTTGTGCGCAGCGAACCGGGAAGTCGCGTTAAAGGCGCAAACCGCCAGCAACCCGGGTCAAATCCAAGGCAAACACGCCGGTGGAAAGCGAAAACGATCGTCTTCAATCCCCACACCAACGCACCCGCGGCAGCCTCAGATCCAACCGGCAGCACACTTTCCCCATAGACACCGCCAACCCCCGCGGCTTCCACCCTGAGAGATTTT
>NZ_JBKQXN010000094.1:0-643 GCF_046762905.1 Yoonia sp. R2-816
GGGTCCCGTTCAATCCCCACATACATCCCATCACCACGCCGATAGGACCGATAGACTTTAACATCGACACCAAAATACGCGTGCCACCTGTAGTGCACGCGATAAACTGACCCGACATGGGCAGAATGAACAGGAACTGGCTATCGGGCGCAAGAATTACCTGTTTGTCGGATCACAGACCGGTGGTCGCGCCGCCGCGATCGCCTACACTTTGATCGAAACCGCCAAACTGAACGGTATCGACCCGCAGGCTTGGCTTGCCGACACACTCGCCCGCATTCCAGACTACAAGATCAACCGCGTCGATGATCTCCTGCCATGGAAAACCGCACTATAGGGGCGGTCAGACCGGACGCTTACGCAGATCCTGGCCGAGGAGCTGGGCAATGTCTCGAAGGCTTGCCAAGTCATGGGCATGTCACGCGACACGTTCTACCGCTACAAATCGGCGGTCGAGGACGGTGGGGTGGCGGCGCTGTTCGAGCGCACGCGGCGCAAGCCTAATCTTGCGAACCGGGTGGATCAGGCAACCGAGGACGCGGTGATCAAATCCGCCACTGATTTCCCGGCTTATGGCCAGGCCCGCACTTCGAACGAGTTGCGTAAGCTGGGTGTCTTCGTCTCGCCATCAGGCGTCCGGTCG
>NZ_JBKQXN010000095.1:0-386 GCF_046762905.1 Yoonia sp. R2-816
ACCGCCAAACTGAACGGTATCGACCCGCAGGCTTGGCTTGCCGACACACTCGCCCGCATTCCAGACTACAAGATCAACCGCGTCGATGATCTCCTGCCATGGAAAACCGCACTATAGGGGCGGTCAGACCGGACGCTTACACATTACCTTCAGTTGACCGAGACTGACATGACCCGCATTGGCCCGCCGATATGTGGGTCCATACTTCCGAAAGATGTCAGCAATCTCCAGCTGGGGGCGCGGCAACCGCCTGAGCCGCTACTCCAGGCCCCGTCTGACGGTATGATCCTGCAGCTTCTCCAACATCTCGTACGGGCTGACAGTGCCGCGGATGGTCTTGGTCGCGACATGCGTGTAGCGCGCTGTCGTGCTGAGCTTGGAATGTC
>NZ_JBKQXN010000096.1:0-1358 GCF_046762905.1 Yoonia sp. R2-816
ACCGGATGAGGTGGGTGGCTCCTGCTCCACCGGCATCGAATGTGCCAAAGTGCAGTTATCATCAACTGCTAGGATAGGAGCCACCCAATGACAGTTAAGACAGTCGGCCTAGATTTGGCCAAGGATGTTTTTCAAGTTCACGGTATTTCAGAAAGTGGGCGCGTGATCTTCAACAAGGCAATCAAGCGTGCGAAGCTTTTGGCGTTCTTTGAGACGTTGCCGCCTTGTACGATCGGAATGGAGGCCTGTGGATCATCCCATCATTGGGGCCGTCAGCTGCGCAAGTTTGGTCATGACGTCAGGCTAATGCCAGCAAACTATGTGAAGCCTTATGTCAAACGCGGAAAGACAGATGCGGTGGACGCGGAGGCAATTTGCGAAGCCGTCAGGCGCCCGACGATGCGCTTTGTCGAGATCAAGACCGAGGATCAACAGGCTATTCTATCGATCCACCGCACGCGGGATCTGGCAGTCCGGCAGCGCACCCAGCTGGCCAATATGATCCGCAGCCTGTTGCGCGAGTTCGGGCATATCTTGCCTATCGGGATCGAAGCGGTAACGGCCTTTGCGAAGCGCCACCTTGACGGTGATCACCCGGACATGCCCGAGATCGCGAACGGAATGCTTGGTATCCAGTGCTATCAGTTCATCGGTTTGAACGAGCGCATCGAAGGCTACTCAAAGATGATCGAACAAGATGCTCTGCTAAATGCTGATGCGCGCAGATTGATGCGCATGCCAGGAATTGGGCCAATAACGGCATCGGCCATTGTCGCCACGATCGGGGACGCAAAACAATTCCGCACCGGGCGCGATCTAGCGGCTTGGCTGGGGCTGACCCCGCTCAACAAATCCAGTGGCGGCAAGGAGCGATTGGGCAAGACCACAAAGGCTGGCGACCGCTACATTCGTAAGCTTCTGGTCGTGGGCATGACGTCTCGCGCCGTGATGGCGAAGCGCTCACCTGAAAAAGTGGATTTGTGGACGGCGAAGATCATCGCGGAGAAACCGTTCCGGCTGGCAACAGTCGCGATGGCAAACAAAGCAGCGCGTTCCATCTGGGCGATGCTCACAAAGAAACAGGAATACCGGCAGCCCGCGTTCTAACCGCGCCGACTGCCTACGAGATGCAAGACGTTGAAGTGATGATGCGGAGTTAAGTCAACCAAGAGCAAGGACACTCCGGGAATGGCTACGGCCCTCTTCTGAGGCCGATAACCCGATTGGAACCTCGCTCGCGGAATTCATCAGGGCCAGCGGAACACCACCGCATAAACAGGCCGGACAGACGAAGGTACTGACGAAAATGACCGCAAACATCGCCAGAAAACGCTTGCAATGCAGGAGCCACCCACAGA
>NZ_JBKQXN010000097.1:0-579 GCF_046762905.1 Yoonia sp. R2-816
ACAGGCCAAACATCGGCCGGGCTTCATCTGCGCGGTGGGACCAGAACCCACTGATTGTTGAAACCGCGTCCAAAGCATCCGCCTGCCTGAGCAACGATTGGAAATATTTTTCGGATATCTTTGGCACCATTGCGTCACCGCATAGTTTAATCAGTCTCAAAGTATTCTAGCCAGACGTTGATGCAAGTTACAGCATCATGAACTTCGGGCTCTTCAGTAACTTTCGCCGCATGCTTCCCCAACGGCGGCTTACGATACGATCCTGCCCCCTCCCGGAATCGACCCCACTTAGAAACAAAGCTTTTTAGGTCAGTATTACTGACTTATTTAACATAATCTTCATTACGCGCCTCAATCGTGCCGCCTGGGTGGATTCACAAACGAAGTGCAAATTCTGTACAAATACAGAGAGTTGCATGGAGTATGAAGAATGGGAAACCACTACTGTCACCTGAAGCTGGATGAACGCCGCAAACTTGCAAATTGGCTTGAAGCCAAAATGCCCTCCATTCTTAGAGTTTCATCACGTACAGGATGTCAAAAGATCCGCCGGATATGCCGTCGACAATATACTGGCCG
>NZ_JBKQXN010000098.1:0-402 GCF_046762905.1 Yoonia sp. R2-816
GGATCCGGCTCGATCCCGGATGAACAACGCGCCACCGAGTTCGTCCTCGAGTTTCTTGATGGCCGTTGTCAAAGACGGTTGGGAAACATTTGCCGCACTGGCGGCGTGGGTGAAATTGCGATGCTCGCAGACCGCAAGAAAGTACCTGATCTGATTCATCTCCATTGTCGTCTCCTCAATCAGCACCCTCGGTACTGCATATCAAGCAATCTCCATAGCTGTAGCCTATTGAGTAATAGGTTTTCAGTATTGGAGGTTGGCGCGGTTGGTACGGGACAAGAGCACATCGAAACAACACGATGACATTTAGATAAGGAGACGATCATGAAAACACAAATCCTTCAGGCACTGGCCGCATTGGCTCTGATCACAACTTCCGCAACCGCACAGGACAGCCCGATG
>NZ_JBKQXN010000099.1:0-6825 GCF_046762905.1 Yoonia sp. R2-816
GCGGCGCTTTGGTTTGTCCTTCGGTTCCTCATCGGGCAGGCGCAGCTTTGCCGTCATCTTGGCGACTGCGATCTCGCTCGTTTCCAGGGCCAGTTGAAGCTGATCAATGCTCTCTGATGAAGAGCCAAACCGGTGATTGCGTTGACCTGCTAACTGATGCCGCAGCTTCTCGATCAAGACCGCCTGTGACTTCACCTCGGCCAGCAAAAGGGCCGTGAACTGCCTCAGTTCATCGGGGTCCTTCGGCAGAGATTTATCGACGTCCAGCATGACCAGACCATAGCAAAACAACAGCGCGGTGGGAATCCCATGAGAGCGTTTATCCAGCCTTGAGAGGCGTCCAGCTGCGTTGCGGCACACGCCAATCAATACCTTCCAGCAGCATCGCTAATTGGGCAGCGGTCAGAGCGATTTTGCCCTCTTTCGCCGATGGCCACACGAACCGACCCTTTTCCAAGCGCTTGCTGAACAGGCAGGCACCTTGTCCGTCCCACCAGATGATCTTGATGAGATCGCCGCGACGACCACGAAAGACAAACAGGTGCCCGGTGAATGGATCCTGCTTCAGCGTTTGTTCGGCCTGCGCCGCCAACGTCGTGAACCCGCGCCGCATGTCGGTCACACCGGCGGCCAGCCAGACGCGCGTGTTCGCAGGGATAGGGATCATATGGAAAGGCCACGGATCAGCCGCGCCAGCGCCTCGGGATCGTAGCTACCGACAATCCTCAATTGATGGCCGCCTGCGATGTCGATCTCAATCGCACTGTGGCCGGATGCAGCATTGGCTGCACGCGCGGCGCCCGGTTCTTCGGTGGCAGGCCGGTCAACAATCTCCACAGGCAGAAAGCAGGGCGTCTCACTAACCTCGTCTTCAATAATCTCCCGATCCGGTGCAAACTTGGGATCACGTAGCCATTTGTGGATCAGGTTGGTGTTCATGGCATACCGCCGCGCGACCTGCGCAACCGATACCCCCGGCGCACATGTTTGCGCACAGATCGACACCTTCTCCTCATCCGACCAGAACCGTTTCTTCTGACCCTTCTTGCCCGCCATAGCCGCCCTCAAGATGTCCACTATCAATGGTGGACACTTATCAACGCACTCTATGATACGTCAGAGCAGCAAGACCGGACGCTTACGGTTCAGCAGACCGGTTTTGTGTTTGATGATCTTGTCAGTAGAATTCAACATTGTGGTTTCCTTGTTTGATGGTTCGGTTCGCACCTCCATCAAAACGGACAACCATCATCTCACTCAAGAGATGTGCCGTCCCCATTCCAGCTTGCTGAGAAGGGGGCGGTGTCAGATCACATCGAGACTAATTCACCTCATCTTTTTCACAGGGCTAACTGAGTCTGACCTTCCCAAGCGGCCACACAATTGCTTCGGCATTGATGTAAGCTTTGAGCGTGTCCTCAATATCCTCGGACAGATTTCGTCTCCTGCACACAACGATCGGCGCGTGACCCTAAATGTTGGCTCCGACGAGGTACTGGAGTCAACCTTGTCACCGACGTCGCCGCTGCTTCAAACGTTGGAGCCTACGCCGCTCGACCGACGGCGCATGGACAGAATAGCCAAATCTGCCCTCCCGGACGCTTGGCTTGATGATCTGACGAAAAAGCAGGTTGTTGTGCGGGGCAGGGGAGGGGTCGGAAAGACCGTCATCCTTCTCCAAATGGCATACCGCGCTTATGATAACAAGCAAATGCGCTCGCTGATGCTGACATACAATAAGGCACTTGTCGCGGATATGAGACGTACGATGGCATTGCTGGGTGTGCCGCGTCAGATCGAAAAAGGTGGCATAAGCATTGACACTGTTCATGCGTTTATTGGCCGCCTGATGTACGAGCTTGGTGTCATAGAAAACTATGATGGGTTTCTTGAAAACTACGAGACGCACAAGGAGACACTGTTGGCCTACATTCGAAGTGGGGCGGTGTCCTCCGAAGATCTTGCGGGCGTCGTGGAGGCGAACACGGACGCGTTTTTGTGGGATGCTGTGTTTGTTGACGAAGGTCAGGACTGGCCTTCGAATGAGATCGACATTCTGCGCGCTGTCTACAGTGCCGAACGCATAGTTGTGGCCGACGGCGTTGATCAATACGTCCGTGCTTCTGTGGCCGATTGGACAGCGGGTCTTGCGTCCGAAAAGCTACAGTCTCGTCGATTGCGGCGTTGTCTGCGGATGAAGGCAAACCTTGCTCATTTTGTGTCTGATTTTGCGGGTGCTCTGGGACTGCAGAATTGGGACCTTGAGCCGAGTTCCGACGCGAATGGCGGGCGCGTCATAATCGTCGAAGGCGACTTGTCGACAAAGACTGCGCTGGTCGAACGAGTGAGTGAGTGCTGAGGCAGCAGATTTGGGCAACTATGCGGTTGATTTTCTTGCCTGTGTGCCACCGTCTCTGGTTCTCCATGATGAAGATGAGAGCTATTCTATTCCAGGCCGGACCATCACACAGAATGGAGGAACCGTTTGGGATGCGTCGTCATCGGATGTGCGCGAGCACTATCCAACCGATCGAGATGCGCTGCGCATTGTCCAATACGACTCCTGTCGTGGCCTCGAAGGGTGGTGCGTTATCAATTACGCTTTTGATGATTTGTTTGATTACAAATACCAACAATGGCTTTCCTCGCCACAAGATCTCGGTGGATTGTTTGATACAAGGGAAGAACTTGCGGCTGCTTTCGCGGCGCAGTGGTCTATGATCCCATTGACGCGTGCGATGGATACATTGGTGATTAACATTTCTGGACGCCAATCGACCGTCAAAGATGCTCTTAGAAAGGTTTATGAGCGGCGATCGGATTTTACCGAGTGGATGAAGATATGAATGCTCTTCTATTAGCGGTGAGATCGAATGCTTCCGACCACACTTCCACAAACTAACGAAAAGTGTTAGTTAGAGTGCATGATATCGGAAATGAAGCCTGCCAGAGCAAAGGACTATATCGACGCGCTCGCCTCGCACGGTCGATATGACTTTGATGTAGACGAGATCGCCGCTGCCCTCAATGCATCGAAACCTGCGACGCATAACGCTCTTTCGCGTTTGGCCAGGCAGGGCCTGATTGCCTCACCAGCAAGGGGTTTCTATGTGATCGTGCCGCCGGAATATCGATCTCTGGGGTGCCTTCCGGCGGAGCAATTTATCCCAGCACTCTTTGATCGTAGCGGTGAAGCCTACTATGCAGGCCTTCTGACGGCAGCACAATATTACGGTGCCGCGCATCAGCGGCCCCAAACCTTTCAAGCTTTCGTTGCGCATTCGCGCAAAGATATTCAATGCGGTAGTGTTAAAGTCTCCTTCATCGCGAACAAGCGCATTGCCTCCGTGCCAGTGCGCCAATTCAACACGCCGCGGGGTGCGTTGAAGGTTTCTACGCCAGAAGCGACCGCTATCGATCTTGTTGGATATACCGATAGAGCAGGCGGTCTGGACACGGTTGCCACAGTGCTCTCGGACCTTGCCGACGATATGGATGGTGACCAGTTGGCGCGCTTGGCAAAAGACTCTCCCACGGTCTGGGTTCAACGGCTCGGCTATCTGCTCGATCATGTGGATCAGCATCAAGTCTCTCAGACGTTGCTTTCTCTTGTAGCGACAAGGGCACGCGACTACACGCCGCTGGCACCAAATCTCTCGCACAACAACGCTTCAAAAAATGAGCGTTGGAAAGTCTATATCAACTCATCGGTGGAGATTGATTTATGATACCGCGCGATTTCATTACCGAATGGCGCACAGAAGCACCCTGGATCGATGATCGTCAAGTAGAGCAGGATCTCGTGATCAGCCGCGCCCTCATCGACATTTTTTCGGATGATCTGCTAAAGGCACAACTTGCGTTTCGTGGTGGTACCGCACTCTACAAACTCTTCCTCAAGCCCCCAGCCCGGTACTCAGAAGACATTGATCTCGTCCAAATTGAGGCTGGGGCTGCTGGCGATTTGATGGATCGGCTACACTCAGTGTTAGACCCCTGGCTGGGTAGGCCGCGCTACAAGCAGACCGAGGGTCGGGTGACTTTCGCGTATCGGTTTGAATCCGAAGAAACACCGCCCGTACCGCTCAAACTAAAGGTTGAGATCAATACCCGTGAACACTTTTCTGTCTACGGAACCGAATTGATTCCATTTGAGGTCCGTTCACGATGGTTTGAAGGCAGTTGCGACATAGCCAGCTACGGATTGAACGAGTTACTCGGAACGAAGTTGCGTGCGCTGTATCAACGCAAGAAGGGGCGGGATTTGTTCGACTTGGACGTCGCTCTTAAACATCCGGATGCAGACCCCCAACAAATACTCAAAGCCTTCAATTCCTACATGGATCACGGCGGGCATCGCGTCACGCGAACACAGCTAGAAGAAAACATAGCTGCCAAACTAAACGACCCAACCTTTACGGCTGATATCTCACCGCTGCTTCGCAGTGATTTCGAATGGGACATGAAAGGAATGGCGCAACGGGTCATGGCAACGCTGCTTGCAAGGATGGAGTAGTGGGTGTCATTCATTCGACCAATAATCAGAATACGACGCCCTGCGATCGCCTATAGATTGATTTCTTGCTGAAACCGTTTTTCCATGAGACGATTGTCAAATTAGGGGGTATGCTTATGGACGCTAAGATTTCAACTTTTAACATCGAGAACCTTTTTACGCGGTTCAATTTTGGAGCATTTACTAGCGAGCGAGATCAGCGTTACCTGCCACCGGTTATAAAATTCCTAGGTGATTTTGCAAATCAGGACGGTGACCTGTCAAAATTTGATGACTTTAAACGCCTCATGCAGTCAGCGGCTGTGGCACAGGACGATGACAAAAGACAGCATACCGCGCTTGCTATGGCAGAGGCTGATCCAATGATTTTCTGCCTTCAAGAAGTAGATGGTATCGGCGCGCTTGAACGATTTCGCGATGCGTATCTATACAAGGCGACGAAGGACCGGTTTCCGCAACTTGTGCTTCAAGAAGGAAATGATCCGAGGGGGATCGACGTCGCGGCAATGACACGCGACATCCGACCGGTCATGGCTCGCTCTCATGCTTGGTTGACACCAGGATGGCTTGGAAATGCAGATCGTCGCCGCGAATTGGTCGCCGAATTTCCCGATATCAAGGAGCCAATTAAGCAGCGCCGCAGGGTTTTCAGGCGGGACTGCCTGGAACTGGAGATAAGGGATGGTGACGACTCTCTGACGATCTTTAACTGCCACTTCAAATCCATGGGAGGGGGACGGAAGGCCACCATCGGCGTTCGTCAACTCGAAGCCCTATCAGTTCGGGAAATCATCCGCCGAAAATTCCCTGACCCGGCGGTGGGCAAATGGGTCGTTGTTGGCGATTTGAATGACTACCGAATGCAAGTCAAAGTGCGCTCCGCACTTGATGGCAATGGAAACCCTATCGAGGAGGTTGTGCATCTCGCTGACGATAAACCTTCTGGTATCGATCCACTCGTTAAAGATGGGTTCGGATTTAACGTGGTCGATGTGCTGCCAGAAAATGAACGCTGGACGCATTACTATGCAAGCGACCGAACGAAGACACAGCTCGACTATATTATTGTTTCACCGGCACTTCGTGAGTCAGTGAGAGATGTCGAGATTATTCGAGGTGGGCAGCCCTATCGCGTACCCAATTCCGGCGCTATCTCACGCTACCCAAGGATTGGACATGACCGACCAAAGGCCAGCGACCATTGCCCGGTTGTTGCGACTGTCACAATTTAGCGGATAGGCCCGTAGCGAGTGGTGGTCGAGACCGCATTCATTGCGGACGGCACGGACTCCGTGTGAGGTGGCCTTCCAGTTCCTCACAGGTTTCGAATTGACCTAAATCTGTCCCCAGAAGCGGTAACGATAATGGGACCCACTATCGTCAATGCTTTCGTTCAAGTAAGTTCCGCTCGGCGTCCGCGGAGCGGACAAAGCATGGGTAATCGGGCTGACCAGATAATGGGGTCAGGTTCTTGATAGAGTTGCAGAGTGTTTCTGCAATTTGAGGAGAACGAAATGGATTACTATGTCGGACTGGATGTGTCGTTGAGAACTGTCGCAGTTTGCGTGATTGATACCGATGGCAAGTTGATTTTCGAACGCTCAGTTGCTTGCGAGATTGAGGATATTGCCCACTGTTTACGAGACTTGTCGAAGCCAGTGATGCAAATTGGCTTTGAAGCTGGTGCGATGAGCCAGCATCTGTTCTTTGGCCTTCGACTTCCATCCCGTGTTGATCAGGGATCATTTGATGAACGCGTCAGACCACTGATTGAAGCTGATCCTGATTTATCACATGCGCTTTTGCCGTTGCTTGATGCGCGGGCGGTGCTTTACCGGACCTACCGCGAATTGGATCGGCGGGTGAAACAGACGGCAAGCCATGATGAGACGTGTTTGCGCTTCATGGCGATTCCGGGCGTTGGCCCCATTGCGGCATTGACGTTCCGCGCCGCCGTAGATGATCCATCACGGTTTACCAGCTCGCGCACGGTAGCTGCGCATTTTGGGCTTACGCCGAGGCGATACCAGTCTGGTGAAATGGACAATCCAGGACGCATCTCAAAGGCGGGTGATCCTGACGTCCGGGCGACGCTCTACAGCGCCGCGAACGCGATGATGATGCGATCTGTTGCTAGTTCTGAGATCAAAAGTTGGGGCCTGCGCCTAATGTGAATTAGTCTCGATGTGATCTGACACCGCCCCCTTCTCAGCAAGCTGAAATGGGGACGGCACATCTCTTGATGGAGATGATGGTTGTCCGTTTTGATGGAGGTGCAAACCAAACCATCAAAGGAAACCACAATGTTG
>NZ_JBKQXN010000100.1:0-1642 GCF_046762905.1 Yoonia sp. R2-816
TCAACAACCGGCGCCTGCTTGGCCCCATCGGAAACATCCCGCCAGCAGAGGCTGAACAGAACTTCTATGCACAGCACGACGTGCTCGATATGGTCGCATGAAATGAAGCTATACGTCTCCGGTGAAACCGGGGCGATTCAAGTTGCTGCATCTCCCGCGTCCAGAAATGAGCACCGCCGCAAGCTTCAAACACAACGATACTTGCAGGCTGAGCTTCCATGAACCTTCGAAACTGAGGTCGGGAGAGCCTCTTTCGAAATTTGACCTCCCCTGTCAGCGAAGCACCATGAAGCTGAAACACATTCTTTGCCAAGTCTACACCGATCATTGTATCAATCATTTTGCCGTCCTCTCTCAATTGTGGCCGTGTACGACCACATCTTTGGCACATTGCGATGCCGTATGGGGAGGGCGGCAACCATCCCATCTCTTCATCGCTCGCCAGCCATCGCCAAGGCACCAGATCGCGTTGTGTTCATTGACGAAACAGCCGTTAAGACGTAAGCGTCCGGCCTGACTGCTCTGACGTGTCATAGAGTGTGTTGATAAGTGTCCACCATTGATAGTGGACATCTTGAGGGCAGATATGGCGGGCAAGAAGGGTCAGAAGAAGCGGTTCTGGTCGGATGAGGAGAAAGTGTCGATCTGTGCGCAAACACGCGCGCCTGGGGTGTCGGTAGCGCAGGTCGCGCGGCGGTACGCGATGAACACCAACCTGATCCACAAATGGCTACGTGATCCCAAGTTTGCGCCTGATCCGGAGATCATCGAAGGTGAGGTTGCTGAGACGGCATGCTTTTTGCCTGTGGAGGTTGTTGACCGGCCTGCCACTGAAGAACCGGGCCACGCGCCTGCGGCCAATGCCACATCCGGCCATAGCGTGATTGAGATCGACATCGCGGGAGGTCATCAACTGCGGATTGTCGGTGGCTACGATCCCGAAGCACTGGCCCGGTTGATCCGGGGCTTGTCTGTATGATCCCTGTCCCTGCGAACACGCGGGTCTGGCTTGCTGCTGGCGTGACCGACATGCGGCGCGGGTTCACGACACTGGCAGCCCAAGCCGAGCAGACGCTGAAGCAGGACCCGTTCACGGGGCATCTGTTTGTCTTTCGTGGTCGGCGCGGTGATCTGATCAAGATCATCTGGTGGGATGGCCAAGGTGCTTGCCTGTTCAGCAAGCGCCTAGAGAAGGGTCGGTTCGTCTGGCCATCGGCGAAGGAGGGCAAAATCTCCCTCACGGGGGCCCAGTTGGCGATGTTGCTGGAAGGGATCGATTGGCGTGTGCCGCAACGCAGTTGGACGCCGCTCAAGGCGGGATAACTGCGCATGTGGGATTCCCGTCACGCTGTTGTTTTGCTATTGTTCGACCATGCTGGACGTCGACAAAACTTTGCCAAACGACCCTGATGAACTGCGACAATTCACGGCGCTTTTGCTGGCCGAGGTGAAGTCGCAGGCCGTCCTGATAGAGAAGTTGCGCCATCAACTGGCGGGCCATCGCAATCACCGGTTTGGCTCTTCATCAGAGAGCATTGATCAGCTTCAACTGGCCCTGGAAACGAGCGAGATCGCAGTCGCCAAGATGACGGCAAAGCTGCGCCTGCCCGATGAGGAACCGAAGGACAAACCAAAGCGCCGC
>NZ_JBKQXN010000101.1:0-470 GCF_046762905.1 Yoonia sp. R2-816
GCAACAAAAGCTTCAATCTCTGCAGGTGTCGTAGGCAGATCAACATCGCCTCCGTGACCACCGCCATGGTCGCCACCGTGATCCATGCCACCGCCGGTATCGCCACCAGTGTCACCTCCGGTATCACCGCCGGTATCGCCACCAGTGTCACCTCCGGTATCACCGCCGGTATCGCCGCCAGTATCTCCACCTTGGTCCAAGCCACCGCCGGTCTCCCCACCTGGGTCACCGCCGGTCTCAGCACGCGTGTCGCCACCGGTATCTCCGCCCGGGTCGCCGCCGGGATCTCCGCCATGGGCGCCGCCGTGGTCCATGCCACCGCCTGTATCACCACCGGTGTCGCCGCCAGTATCCCCACCTGTATCACCGCCAGTGTCTCCGCCATGGTCGCCGCCGTGGTCCATGCCACCGCCAGTATCCCCACCAGTGTCGCCACCGGTATCACCGCCAGTGTCGCCGCCGGTATCTCC
>NZ_JBKQXN010000102.1:0-283 GCF_046762905.1 Yoonia sp. R2-816
TCGCCAGCATTCTGGTCGGTGAATACCAATCGGTCTTCTCTGGCGTAATGAGAATCGTAGTCATCAATCGTGTCGTTGCCGTCTCCAAGGCTGTAACGGTAGGTGTCCGCACCAGCACCGCCCTTCAGCGTGTCGTTGCCAAGCCCGCCGAGGAAGGTGTCATCGCCGTTGCTGCCAAGCACCAGATCATCGCCGTCACCATTCTGATCCTCGATCGACTTCTGTGCGATCCCCTGCAGATCCAGCACCGTACCATCAGCAAACTCGATAATTTCCATGTCTG
>NZ_JBKQXN010000103.1:0-373 GCF_046762905.1 Yoonia sp. R2-816
AACCTTCAAATACAATTCCACGGTGAATATCCCCATGCCCTCCCATCAAATGAAAGGGCAAAAGTGGCCGACTTTTACGCCGCCCGCGACAACACAACGCCGCCGCTACCGTGGCCGAGTATTGCTCCGCCGATTACATTCGCATTTAACGTGATCCGGTAAGCTAACTCTCCCCGTTCGATTGCGCATTTTAGGGAGTGTCTTCGCTTGACCACTGTGCTTCAGTTTTCCGCGAACACAACAGATGCAAAGTAGGACCTAACAATGATGATGCTGGCAAATTTTATTCAAACAAGTAACGTTCCGACAGTCGAAGTCTTGCAGTCATCGATTGAAAAACAAGGGTTCCGCCTGACATTGCCGAGTTCGTGGA
>NZ_JBKQXN010000104.1:0-11691 GCF_046762905.1 Yoonia sp. R2-816
GGTGTAATCTGCTCGGTTCTCTCGAAACAGCCGAACACCGCGTTCGCGCAGTTCAGCCGGATAGGCGGGGGTGAATCGTCTCTTCGTCATAGGGCTCATCCTTTGAGTGTTGTACTCTCCGGTAAAACCGGGGCGGTTCAATCAACCGCATCGACTTCGACAACACTGATATCAAGGATCAAAGGGGTCGAATCAATCTCGAGTTTGACCTTCAATAATCGAGTTCATTGTCGAGCTAATTGCCGGGGGTAACTCAATGGTGCTTACGCACCCCGCTTGCGCACAAGCTGGCCGCCGCCATCGGTTATAACGCCATTGGAGCGGACGGAGCGCCCCTTTTTGTTGGGGTGAACTTGTGCGCAAAGCCTGCTTGTCACTTTAGGCGAAATCTCAAATTGGGTCGTAGCCTTGAACTCGAAATCATTAACCTTGCAAATCTTCCACCGGATGGAGTAATTGCAAGGTATGTATAGACGCCAAACGCATCAACTTGTGCAATCCGCGCTGGAGACCCAATCCGCTGTAGTCCTCCTCGGCCCCCGGCAAGTTGGGAAAACCACGCTTGCTCTCGAGATCGCTTCGGCGCAACCATCAGTGTACCTTGATCTTGAACGTGAGGCGGACAGGCAGATCCTGAACGAACCAGATCTCTATCTGGATGAACAGGCGGGAAAACTCGTGATCCTCGACGAGGTGCAGCAGATGCCTGGCCTTTTCAAGAACCTGCGTGGTCAGATCGATCAGCGCAGGCGGGCCGGGTTTCGGACGGGACAGTTTTTGCTCTTAGGTTCAGCCTCAAATGTCCTCTTGCAACAATCGGCAGAATCCCTCGCCGGGCGTGTCCGGTATATCGAAATGCCCCCTCTGCGACTGACCGAGGTGGGGGCTGATCAGTTGAATACGCTCTGGCTGCGAGGTGGCTTTCCTGACAGTTTCTTGGCTGGGAGCGATCAGGCAAGCATGGACTGGCGCCTGGATTTCCTGCGCACCTATCTAGAACGTGACATTCCTGCCCTCGGGCCGCGTATTCCGGCCGCAACGTTGCGGCGCTTCTGGACCATGCTGGCGCATGTACAAGGCGGCCTGCTGAATGCTGCCGCCCTTGCTGAAGGGCTCGGTGTGTCGGGCCAAACCATCGGTCGTTATCTCGACCTGCTCGTCGATCTCATGCTGGTACGACGGCTGCAGCCTTGGCACGAGAATGTCGGCAAGCGACTGGTGAAATCGCCAAAGGTTTATGTGCGGGACAGCGGGATCGTGCATGCGCTGTTGAGTATTGGTACGACCGAAGGCTTGCTCGGCCACCCTGTCGTCGGCGGCAGTTGGGAGGGGTTCTGCATCGAGACCCTTCTTGCCGCGGCGCCCGCCGGTACCGAACCCTTCTTCTATCGCACCTCTGCCGGCGCTGAGCTTGATTTGGTCCTTCGCTTGCCCGGCGGCGACATCTGGGCCGTCGAGATCAAACGCACGACCGCGCCGAAGGTTTCTCGTGGGTTCCACACCGGCGCAAAAGACGTCAAGGCCAACCGGAAGCTGCTGATCTACGCCGGAGCGCGTGATGTCCCGGTGGCCGAAGACATCCGGGCAATGCCCCTCGAACAGGGAATTGGTCTGTTGAGGGCACTCTAGCGCAGCGCTTGTTCTTCCCGCTGCGAGACGCACGAGGTCAAAGGGTTTTCTTCTCTTGTTCAGTTTCGAGGACTTTGCCAATTTCCCTGTGGCATCTTTGGGGTAGTTTGCGGGAGGGGGCGAAATGACACTCTCTCATGAGTGTTTTGATCTTGGCGACACAACGAGATTACCCCGCTGGCGCGAAATGGTCAAAATATGTAGCCGGTACAGGCGCTGGAGACGGTCGGCCGAACCGAGTGTTGTCACGCTCTCATCCGCGGATTGAATACCGCCTGACTAAATGCGGCGCGGGATTGCCTCTCTCTAAGAACGGGGCGAGGGGATGCACGATTGGTTGCAGCGGGCATGTGTTGGAACCGCTGGCCTGGCTTTATCTGGTTGGGGCAATGGTTATTTTTATGCTCGCCGCAGGAATTGACATGATCGTGCAACGGGCCTTGTTTTTGTTCAAACAGCGGATGACCGCCAGCGAAGTCAAGCGCGAACGCAAGGAACAATCCGGAACCCCTAAAGTCCGGCAGGAGAGAAGGCGTCGTCACCATACGGTACCATCCACAAATGGCGCCGTTGCCCCGTGTGACCGCCAAATCCAAGACACCCGAAGGCATGGCATCATTGCGCCAAAACACCCGCGAGCGCGGATTGCCAGAACTGGTACATCCTGCCATTGCGGCGTCATGCCTTAGGAAATCGCCTAGCGATACGATTGATGCGGCTATGTTCAATGACATTGCGCTGGCCCTGCGGCAGATGTTTTCGCGCTGGGGCTTCGGCTCGGCAGAGCACAAATGTAAGTCCAACACCTCGCTGAAGAAGCGTCATCAGTTGACCAAACTATGAATCCAGTCGCATGCATCAGCGTCTGATTGGTCGAGTAGGTCAAAAACACGCTAGGAACAAAAAATGAATATCATTAATCCCTTGATTGCGAGAAGCGGGTCTGGCATAGATTCAATCTCTTCGGTTGCTGCGCGATCTAAACCCTTGGTGAAACAAGCAAGGACCTCTGATTGTCGCTTGGCTTTGCACCCTCACATGACTCCCGTCCAGAACCGGTACCTACCCTGCCCCGTGACTTCGCGGATGATCCCGGCTTTGGTCATCCAGTTGAGGTTGCGCTGGATCGCGGCGCGACTGGCCCCGGTTTCGGCTTCGGCCATCGGGGCGCTGATCAACGGCCAGTCCCGCAAGAGCCGGATTAGTTGTGGCGGGGTGCGCCCCGATAATCCCGCACAGACCTTGGTGGCGCGCGCATCCCACTCCGCGATCTCATCCAGCAGCCGCAGTGCTGCGCGGGTCGCGTGATCGGCGCCCGCGATCCAGCGCTGCAAACGATCCTGCGCCGCACCACCCGCACGCAGGCCCCCTGCCCCACCCAAGGCGAGCGGCAGGAACAACGCCGCATTGCCCCCCTGCATCGCATATCGGGCCGCAACCACCGCCGCCTCCATCAACGGTAAAGGCGCAGCCCCGCCCATCGCGTGCCCCGCCGACACCTCCACAATGGGCCACAGGTGGAATCCCAACGCCGCACGGGTCAGAGGATGCATGTCCGCCGCCTGCCCCATCACGTCTTGCCAGTCGGCGATCTGGTCCTCCAATCCAGTCTCTTCGGATTGCCGTCCCAGAAACGCGGCGAGATCGTCTTGCGGAGCCAATCCGCCCTGCAGGCGCCGCGCAGCCCAACCGGCCCTTCCCAGGGCCTGCGCATCTTCGTGATCGCCTGCCAGACGAAAGGTCAGCCAAAGCGCCAGCCGGTCACGCGGCACCCGATCCCCCGCGAGCCAGCTCAGATCAGCCGCTTCGGTCAGCGCCAGCCGGTGGCGCCACCCTACAGGTCCCGCTTGCAGCCGTGCGGTCAGCGTCCCCACACGCAATGCCAGATCTCCCAAGGGACGCGCCAACGTTGCCTCGGCCGCCATCCAGACATCCACATCCACCAGCGGCGTTTGATCCGCGCGCGGCCCCGGCAGATCATGCGCCTGCAACACCGCATGATCCGGCCCAGGCAAAAACCACAGATCGTCCTCTACCACCGGGTCCGGATCGAAAAGGTCCAGATCGGCAGATTGCGGGCTTTCATCTTCGAGGAAAGAATTTTTGCGGGGATTATGCATAATGTGCATTCTAGCATTATTTTGCACATCACCCAAGTGATCTTCTATGTTAGTTATTATACATGATAAGTTGCAGTTATCATGTCTCTTGATTTTGACGCCTGAAACCGCCAAAACATGGCCAATGTCGACGCCACAACCACTGTCCACAATCATGCCCCCTGCCCTCTCGGACGCGGATCAGGACGCATTGACTGATCTTCATATCCGTGGCACGCCGCCCAATACCTTGCGCGCCTATGAGCGGGATCTGATCTACATCACCGCCTGGAAACAGGCGGCCTTCGACGCGCCACTCAGCTGGCCTGAGAGCGAGACTGTAGCCCTGCGCTTCATTCTCGACCACAGCCGCAGCCTTGAGAACGTCAACCCGGCAGACCCCGCACTGACCGTCGCTGAGGCTCTGATCGCCCAAGGCCTGCGCAAGACGCTCGCCTGCCCTGCCCCGTCGACGCTGGACCGCCGCATTGCGTCCTGGCGCGCGTTTCACCGGATGAAGAACCTGGCCAGCCCGTTCGACGCCCCCCTGCTCCGCCAGACCCGCGCCAAGGCGCGCCGGGCCGCCGCGAAGCCCAAGGCACCCAAATCCGCCAACCCGATCACACGCGAGGTGCTGGAGGCCGTGCTGGCCACCTGCGACCACTCCCTGCGCGGGATCAGGGACCGAGCGGTGCTGATGCTGGGCTGGGCCTCGGGTGGCCGTCGCCGGTCCGAGATTACGGGGCTGATGCGGCAGGATGTCGACCTGAAGGATTACGCCACGGATGGGATCATCTGGATCGACCTGGTGGGCACAAAGACCACCGCTAAGGGCAAGACGCCGCGGCTGGTCCTGAAAGGGCGCGCGGCCCAGGCGCTCGCCTTCTGGATCGAGATGGGCAGGATCGACGCAGGCCCTCTCTTCCGCCCCATCACCCGGAATGACAACCCGCTTGATCGCCGGCTGTCACCGGACGGGATTTACCAGATTGTGCAAAAGCGTATGGACATGGCCGGGTTCCCCAAAGGCTTTGCCACCCCGCATGGCCTGCGCTCTGGTTTTCTCACGCAGGCCGCGCTGGACGGTACACCGATACAGGCCGCCATGCGCCTGTCGCTGCATCGGTCGCTCGCGCAAGCGCAGCAGTACTACGACGATGTCGAGATCACCGAGAACCCCGCAACGGATTTGTTGGGCTAATGGATGAGCCGGTGTGCGGAACGACAAAAGGGCGGTTACCCACGGGTAACCGCCCTTTTGGTATCGCGCCTGAGGTTACCCGTGGGTAACCTCCGCCCATCAAAGCGTCGTGACCCGTGGGTTTCCATCGCGCAAGGCCCGCTGAAATGCCTCGACCGCGTGCTCTAATTGCGCCTTTGGCATACTAGCAAAATCATCATCGCCCACAATGCGGCATTCGCCCTTGCGGGCCGTGACCTTCATATCGCCAACATGGAATTCGCGCTTTTCCTTGCGCTCGGCTGGCTTTGGTATGCTGGCGCTCTCTGGCTTGGCGTCAAGGAACCTTGTCAGCACCGCCGCCTGCTCTTCTTCGTTTGCGCAGGTACGTAAAGCGGCGCGCAGCTTTGCCGCGCTCCCAACCGATTTCAGCGCGCGCGCCACATCGACACCAAGATTACGCGGCACGGCTTTCGGCCATTTCAGATCACCCTCAAGCGCGCTGAGCAGAAACACAAAGCTGCGGATATAGGACCGCTTGACCTTGTGCAGCGCCCCATAAAGCCGCAGCACCATCGCGTCAGGATCAACCTCGTCGGTGTCTTCATCCTGCGCCGCAAAGATCGCCACCTGTGCCATCTCGGCAAAGCTGAGATCTTCGCGCACGACGTTTTCCTCGACCATGTCGATATAACGCGCCAGCCTGTCGCCCTCGCCCACCTCGATCCGCGCGATGACCGTAGCAAAGCTGTCGTCGCCGGTCTCCGCAAACAGCTGGGACAGTGCCGTGAATCTCCGCCAGCCTTTTTTCAGCTGCAACCGCCCGGCGGCATCGCGGTAGAGTTCGACTGGCTCTTTCTGGCCGCGTTCTCTGATCGATGCCTTGAGCTCATCCATCTCGGTCGATGCGGCCACCGCTTCGAGGTCAAGCCTGTCGCGCGGCAGGTCCGTGGTTTGCACATCCGCCAACGGCACCGAAGACAACACACGGCCCTCTTGCTGAGCGGCGCGATATTCCTTGGCATCGCTGGCATTCTGGCGGCGCAGCTCGACCTTGGCTTCAGTTGTTTCCTGAAGGCTTTCGGCGGCGTCGCGCACAGCGGCCCCCATCGGCCCGACACTGCGCTCGCGCGGTTTGGGAGTTGCGGGTGCATCCAGTGGCCCAAATCCGAATTTGTTTTTCGTTGTCATTCTGCTGCCTCCGATTTCGCGCTTTCCTGCTCCCAAGATTTCAGCACAGTCGTTTTGAATTCGTTATAGGCCCTGTCGAAGCTTTGCCTTGCCCGCTTCCAGGTTTCCCGGGTCATCTGCCGATAGTCCTGTTCGTAAACGCTCATCTGGAAACGCCCCGACTGTTCGACGGCGCGCGTCATCTCAATGGGGTTCAGGCAGACATCGGCGCCAAAGACGTTGCGAAATGCCTCCATCATTGCGTTGTGCAGCGGGTTGTTGGCCTCGAACCGTGTCATCAGCAGACGCACGTCCATGAATGATTTGGGCAATGTCAGCCCGGCATCTTCGGCCAGCGCGCTGAACCCATCCGAGATATCGGCCATCGCATCCCCAAGCTGCCCCAGATAGCTGGTGGTGCTGTCGTATTCCCAGTAGCCCGGACCGGACGGGATATACAGTATGTCGGATGCAAAGGCCGCGTTCAGCGACTGATAGCCAATCGCCGGCGGGCAATCAAAGATGATCAGGTCATACTGGTCGTCGGGTAATTCATCGAGGTAGCGGGCAACGCAGCCGAAAAAGCTCCAGGCTTTGTGCAGGCTGCGGTATTGCGCGCTGGCAAATTCCACAAAGGCAGCGTTGGCGCAGGATGGGATGATATCGATGGTCGGCCAGCATGTCGGCTGGATAAAGTCCTGAAACCGCTGCGCACCAATCGACTGCACATCTTCGGGCAGCTCGTTGGCCGACGGGTAGGGGCAATCGTCGGGGTCATCATAGCTGTCGGTGATCCTGTCGGCCTCGCGGCACAGATCGCGGCACATGATCCCCCAGACGGTGTTCCATTCCTTGACCTCTACGATGCCCATCGAATGGGTCAGCGTGGCCTGCGGATCAAAGTCGATGCACAAGACGCGATAGCCATCGAGTGCTGCGGCATTTGCCAGATGCTGGGCCACGACAGTTTTGCCGACGCCGCCTTTGAAATTGCTGACGGCGACACGCACCGCGCGTCCCCTAGGCCGTCGTGGCAGCAGGGATTTGCCGCGGAACTTGATCCGGCGGCGCAGCTCGTTGATTTCGTCAAGGGTGAACCAGCGCTGGCGCCCGTCATCTTCGGTTTCACCCTGCGGCAGAGAGGGATCGTCTGCCAGTTTCTTGCGCAGCGTGTCAGCGGGCACGTCGAACATGAACTGGCTGATTTCCCAGATCGAAAAGGGGCGGAGGGTTTTCACCTCGCCCGGCGAGAATGTCGCGCGGCGCACGGCGGCTTGTTGTGTCAGGCTGCGTTCGTTCATCGCTTGCAGGTCGGAATGTGTTCTCATGGTGTGCTCTTGTTTTTTACCTATAAGTCGTGAATAACGGGATTTGAGGGAAACTGCAAAACGCAAATTCCAAAAATCCCGTTTTTGCCGATTGCACTGCCTATAAGACGGAATTACGGCTGATTTCTGCTATATTTGGTGACATGAAATCGGCGATTTACAGAATAGGGTGACATGAACTGCAGAATACGGTGACATTATAGGTGTCCCCCTTAACCATATAACCTTATTTCATATCAATAGATTGATTTTCGATATATTTCTCGTTTTTAGTCGCTTGTTGACAGAAAACGGGAATTCGTGTCTTGCTAGAGCATAAGCAGAATCGGCGACAAGAGCCGGCACTTGAGGCAAGACAGTGAGATGTCATCATGGATGCGAAACGGTTGGTTGGCATAAAAGCCAGCTCTCTCAAATATGACTTACTAACAGCGTTGTCCGTTTCAGGCCTGCATCGTGATGCCCGTCACCAAATTTCTATCTCGCGTTTGGTCCTGCTCATCACGGCGCGGTACAACTGGCGTCTGGATGAGTTTTGCGTCGGCCAACGTGATCTAGCGAGAATGTGGAACGTGACCGAGCGCACTGTGAAACGCGAGATCAAATACTGGCTGGAGAAACAGCTGGTCATTTGCAAGCGCCAGGGCGTGCGGGGCAGGGTAGGGGCCTATCGTCTGAACTATCCCGAGATTTACTGCATGTCTGCGCCTTTCTGGCAAAATGTCGGACCGGACTTTCATGAACGCATGACAGAGACGCATCCGTTCAGAAACGCCAAAGTGGTTGCGGTCGATTTTCGGAGCAAGACGACAGCGCCCGATGCGGTGGATCCTCTGTCCGCAAAGGACCTACACACCTGGCGCGCAGCCTGCCAGCGTATGCAAGAGCTGCACCCTGCGCATTACCGCAACTGGATAGCACGTCTGACCTTTGAGAGCGATGATCAAGAGACGCTGGTGCTGTCGGCGCGGAACCAATTTGTTGCCCATTATGTACAGACCCATCTGATCACAATTGTCGCGGAGGCCGTCGAGGCAACACTAGGTCCACGCAGGCGTATTGATGTCTGTGTATTGTCCGGAGCAGGAAATAAAAGCACCTAAACTTTCCGACACTGAACGACTAGCCATCTTTAGTCCGATAATGCAAACTTATTGGACATAGAAAAGACCCGCAGGGTGAGGCGGTTTGAACACTATATTGTAGCGGAAAGCGCCGTCGTGGGATAGTGTTGTAGGATGACCTATGCCGCTGACAGCATCGATACCCTACCGCGATTGCCCTCCTGGGTCACCTCTGGGCATGCCGAAACCCTTGACGATGTGGCGTTTTTGTCGGGCGGAGCGCTCAGCCATCTGTATCTTGTGTTGACCCATCCCAGTGTCCCCAAACCCTTGCTGCGTGCGCGTTTGGCGCTGCGGGCGGCAGAGGCCTGTGTCACGCATATCGGTCGGGTCGAACGGGCACGGGAGTTGCGGGATGCTCTGGCATTTTTACAGCCGGGCGACAATCCAGGGCCATCGGGTGAGGTCTATCTTTCGTGGCGTCGGGGTGTTGAACGGAAGATCAGCATTGGCGCGTTACATCGTGCTTTGCTCGAGGTCGAAGCCGCGCAGATTGCTGAGTGGTTGGATGCGCCAGCGTCTCGTGGCACAGGGCAGGGCGGCCTGATTGGTCGCGCGGCTGCTGTGTTGGAAGCCGTGCTGCGGGATCGTCCGAGGGCGATCTCAACAGCGTTGTTGTTAGCAGATGCAACCTTGTCTCAATCTCTGGGATGGGCGGAACTCGTCCCGCTGGTGACCCTGAAATTCAAACGTGCAGACTTTAAGTTGATGGGCGATGATCTTCGCCTGACTTGCCATAGAGCGGTCTCTGCGGGTGTTGTTGAAACCCTGCGCGAAGCCGCGGACCTGACGCGCCGTGTAGCCAAGTTGCAGGACGCGGCACCCAAGCTGCGGGCAAAGGGATCGGAAGACGCGGTAGCCCTGTTTCTGTCGCAAGATGCCGTCGCACCGACGATGCTGACTTCGCTGCAATCGGATCGCGGCCGCCGCCGGTTTTGTGATCGGTTGGTGGAGCTGGGCGTGGCACGCGAACTCACTGGCCGGGATACGTTCCGGCTGTACGGGCTTTGAGCATGGCAAAGACCAAAGTCGATGCCGAACTCGATCGTGAGTTGGAAGATTTGCCGCAAAACCTCCGTTGGCGGGAATGGATGCGGCGGATTGAGGCGGTACTGTTCGCCAGCGCGTCGCCTGTGCCGCGCGATGATTTGGCGAAGGTCGTGGGTCAGGGGGCCTCAGTTGATCTGCTCATCGAGGATCTGATCGCGGATCAAGCAGGCCGGGCCTTTGAGATCGTACAGGTGGCAGGTGGTTGGATGATGCGCACCCGGGTCGCATATGCGCCGGCCATCCGCGCGGCAGCTGATGTTGGCGCGCAGGAACTTGATTTGCGAGAATCCGAGGTCGCCGTACTGGGCGCCATTGCCTATCACCAGCCGATCACGCGCGACGGCCTGAAGGACATCTTTGGCAAGGAGATCAGCCGTGACGTGATCGGGCGGCTCCATGCGCAGGACCTCATTGTAACCGGTCCTCGGTCACCGCGACGTGGCGCGCCCTATACCTATGTGACGACTGAGAAGTTCCTCGTCGCTTTCGATCTCCGATCGCTACAGGATCTGCCAGACCGTGAGGCCCTCGCTGACGCGGGGCTTGGAGATAGCGTGGCGAGGTAGGTGACGGTCATTTGGTGAAATATATATCGGACAAATGGTGTGACATATAGTGGACATTTCGTGGGGCTTGTAATAGGCATCTTGTGAAATGACCGACACAGAAGAATATTTGCCGCGCCATCTGACGTCGGAGTTGCGAGATGCGCTGGCATCGGCACGGGTTGTGAACCTGGTCGGACCTAGGCAAGTCGGTAAGACGACACTTGTCCGCGATCTGTTCAGTGAAGGTCGTTTCGTGACACTGGATGATGCTGCGGTTCTGGCGGCCATGGATGCAGACCCCGAAGGTCAGCTGACAAGCCTTGCGGAAGATCAAGGGATCGCGCCGCTCATCATCGATGAGGCACAAAGATCACCAAAGCTCGCGCTTGCCATCAAGAAAATTGTGGATAGCAATCGCCGGAAGGGCCAGTTTGTCCTGACGGGCTCTTCCAACGTCTTTACGACCGCAGAAGTTGCAGACTCTTTGGCCGGCAGAATGCGAACCCTCAAGCTCTGGCCTTTATCTGTCTCCGAGACCATCCGGTCACCCGTGAGCCGGTTGATCGACTGGGCGATGCAGGACGCGCCATCGCTGACACAGATCGCAGACCCGGCGCCAATGGATCGAAAGGTATGTATCGATCTCATACTTGCAGGCGGATTCCCGGAAACCCGCACACTTCCCCTACGGTCGAGGCAACGCCAATATCGAGACTACGTCGACGCCGTGGTCGACCGAGACGTGGCCGACATAATGCCCATTCGTAAACCTGACGCGCTGCGCTTCTTGATTGACCAAATGGCCGCCCGGACGGCGCAGGAGATCAACACATCGGAACTGTCCAAACTCGCTAAGCTAAAACGCGAGACGGTTGATCAGTACCTCGACATTCTCATGCGCCTTTCGATGGTGAGCAAACTGAGTGCCTGGATGCCAGGCGAGGGTAAGCGAGATATCAAGCAGCCGAAATTCCACTTCGTCGACACCGGCATCGTCACGGCACTGCGTCGATTGAACGAGAGATCGTTTGAGATAGGCAATGCTCCGGAAGCACTGGGTGGCCTCTTGGAGAGCTTCGTCGTTGGTGAGTTGCAACGTGCATTGCCGATGCAAGATGAGGATTACCGGCTCTATCACTGGCGCAGCGCGGATCGGCGAGAGATTGACGTTTTGATTGACGGAGGACACCGGCTTGTCGGGGTTGAGGTCAAGGCAGCGGCAACTGTTTCGGCCGATGATTTCAAACACCTGAAATGGTTTGCAGCCGATGGGCCAGGCAAAGGGCGAAGCGCCAACAGTCTCGTGTTCTATCTGGGGCAGGAGAAGCTCACTTTTGGAGACGGAAACTTCGCTCTACCGCTCAGCTCGCTGTGGACTCCAGTGGACTTGAGCTAAGCACCCCCGCCGGTAGAGACGGCGTAAGGACGAAGCCGCTATCGCGGCAATGGCGCTTGTTTCTGGCGTAATGAACCCATGCTGACTGCGCGTATTTTGCGATCTTGATGACCTGTCTGACGATTGGGGTTTCTCAATCTGATGACAGGAGGTTCCCATGACAGAGG
>NZ_JBKQXN010000105.1:0-7616 GCF_046762905.1 Yoonia sp. R2-816
GCGAATGCTGCTGAGATCAACGAACCGATCAATCGCACGCAGCAGGTGATCTTGCGGGACGTGATCTTCAAGCGAGAACTCATAGAACAAGGCCGCCTGCGCTTCCTGCTTCGGTCCCATCATCGCAATCAACCTCCAGTACGAATACCGAAATTGAATCAGCGCTCAGCTCGCCAAACAAGCTGAGTTTTTCAACATGGCGTAATCAGGATCGGCACACTGCAGCCCCTGCTATTCTTGATGTTCATATCGCTGAAAAGGAGACTGACCGATGGATTATTTTGCTGGGTTAGATGTGTCGATGGAAGAGACACACATCTGTGTTCTTGATCGTGAAGGGGTTCTCATTCGGGAAGGCAAAGCTGCCTCGACACCCAGGGCGATTGCAGACTTTCTCGCCAAAGGACCAATATGTGTCAAGGTTGTGTTTGAGACCGGACGCATGGCCCCAATGCTTTTCCACGGGCTGACAGGACTGGGGATTCCGGTGGTCTGTATCGAAAGCAGGCAAGCCTATCAGGCCCTCAAATCGCTGGCCGGGCACAAGACAGATCGCAATGATGCACGTGGGTTGGCACATCTGGCGAGAACAGGGTTCTACAAACCGACCCATGTTAAATCCCTATCCGCTCATGCGATCCGGTCGCTGATCGCGGCCCGCAAGAAGCTGGTCGGGCAGCGCGTGACCATCGACAATCAGATCCGAGGGCTGGTCGTCGTATTTGGCGTGCGCCTCCCTCGGGCACTGTCGCCCGCATTCAAAGACGCGGCGCTAAAGATCAGCGATGGCGTTCCTGGTTTGCATGCCGCGTTGTGCGGCCTGTTTGCAGCGCGCGAAGCGATATTGTCGGCGGTCTCAGCAATCGACAGAGACATAAAGGCTATGACCCGCAAATCAAAGGTCTGTGCGCGTCTCATGACAGTGCCGGGGGTCGGCCCGATAACGGCGTTGGCATTTGCTGCAGTAATTGATGATCCGGCACGTTTTAGACGTTCGCGAGATGTAGGCCCCTATCTCGGGCTGGTTCCCAAACGCCACCAATCCGGCGAGGTGGACTACACCGGCAGCATCTCAAAACGCGGCGACGTGCGCGTCCGAACGCTGCTTTATGAGGCCGCAAATGTGATGCTGACGCGATATGCGGCACCGCTGAAACTCAAGTCATGGGCGCTCGCGATCGGTGCGCGGTCAACGATGCGAAAAGCGCGCGTGGCACTGGCAAGGCGACTTGCAATCATCCTGCACGCCATGATGCGCGATCAAACCGAATTCCAGGTAACGTAACTAAACCCTGAACAACAGAGGATTCCTACATCACAGTTCCCATAAGGGAAGACGCCCGAGGGAGGGCGTGGAACATGGCGCCGATTTTGTAGCGACAGAGTAGACTAACAATCTGATCGCGGTTTCAACCTTGCCGATCCACACCCAGCCAACCCCATCATGAGCCCGCGAGCTCGAAGAGAACCAAGGCAACCTCAGACGTCAGAAAAACACAAAAGTGAAAACGAACATTGACAGATTAGAGAACAAAATCGGCCCTATGCGGACCTTCGACAAACAGTCAGAATTCTGCTGTTGCAGCCCGCATTCACGACATTCGTAGGAGTCGATTTGTCCTTGATTGGGTGGCTAAGATGGAACATAGGGCTAGCGCTTAGGTGAAATGGACGGCAAGACGGTTGCATTTCTTGGAGCGGTTAGCCCACGTTAACAGCACAAGCGCAAGTCGGAGGTAGACAGTCAATTGAGTCAGAACATTGCATTACTTATTGGGAACACAGAATATCAATCGTTAGGAGCTCTAGAAGCATGCAGGAACGATGTGGAACAGCTCCACAAGCTTCTTAGCGATACGCAGAAATTTAGTCAGATCATCGAATTCATTGACCTACCAGTATCCGACGTAAAAGATGCTGTCCGCAAGTTATCCGAGGAAAATGAAGAGTGCCAGGAGGTTTTCCTCTATTTCACGGGTCATGGGCATTCCAATACTGACGAATTTTTTATGTGCTTTGAGGGTTTCAGGGAAACATCACCTAATACCACTGGCATATCACATACGGAGGCTCTTAGCTTACTTCGGCAGTTCCAAGCGCAGCTGACAGTGGTGGTGATTGATGCATGCGAGGCGGGTAAACGATTGATAAAATCAGATGCTTCCCCGCTTGCAGTGGCCAAAAAATCAAGCTTCTCTAATTTCGTTCAGTTTGCATCTTGTACCGAAAATCAGAACTCTACAGCGTCAAAGAAGATCAGCCGCTTTACAGACGAGTTTATCAAAGCCTGCCTGCAGAAGACAGATGGTCCACTCTACTATTCCGATGTAGAGAACGGGCTACGCGATGCCTTCTTGAACAGCACAGCTCAAACACCGCATTTTACCAGGCAAGGCACAGCGCAAGAGAAGTTTTGCGACGATGCAGCCCGTTTGTTGGGTTTCCGAAAATCCTATCTTGGCATTGGTACGGGCGCGATCCCAGACACGAAGGAGACCCAGCCTACAAAGGACACATTCGCTTTGGCAAAGGCAGTGATTGAAAAGATTGAAGAAAAGGTACCTGAGAAGGAAGAAGCGCAAACCTTCATAGATAGCGTTATCGACTCCACGTTGGAACTAGCGAAGCTGTCACCAGAAGCCTTTGAATTTTTCGAGTCTAGGGTAGTGAGGTATGACGACTTTGACAAAGTGCAGAACAAGCGCTCTGTAGTAAATTTGCTGAACAGGCGTGTTGGCTCAGATTGCTTTGTCGAAAGCAATGTTGAAAGAAAAAAACGGCGTCAACCCTTTGGTGGTCTTGCACTTAATGCTCTCGCTGCATTCTCAACGCCAGAGGAGTACGACGAGACATTTGATCTCTACAACCGTTGTGATCTAAAAAATGTGCATGTTGGGATTTACTTTGAGCCCCAGTTTATGGCACTCAATCGCCCTTTTTCAGAGATAGTTTTTCTACCTCGCCTAACTGAGTGCTTGATATTGACCTGTAATTCGAAAGAGCGAAGAACCGGGTGGGGTTCGTTTCACGAATACCAAGGCTCAAAGTCGTGGGACTGGTCGCATCACAGCTGGGACGAAGATCCCGCGAAAGTGGCCGCTGATTATGTGGCTGATCCAATCGACTACGTCCGGAACTACATATTATCGTTCAGCCAAAATGAGGATTAAGTGCGCAGCCGATGCATGTTTCTTGAAATGCCGTGCCATTTCTACGTCCCATGAAAGTTAATCAGATCGGCTTGAGCACAGCGCTCCACGCCTACTCCGACTGTGGAGGAAGTTCACTTTGATCTACGTTCACCAGGAGCGATCTTGACCTAGAGAAATATCACCACTCTTTTTCAGATAGAGAGCCATAGGCACGCTCTGCATGTGGTGTTCTGAGCTGGACATCAAGAGGAGTCGATTGATCGTACTGTCATAGATTCCACCGCTGGGGAAAGCGCACTCAACATGAACATTTTGACGAAGATAGTCCGTCTGTTCTACGGCTTGCATGTAGACGTCTTGTCCCTTCACGCAACTTGCCAAAAGGTGTTTCTCAAAGTTGGGCTTTTGACCCCTTTGTTCCACTCTCGAAAGATAAGAAAATAGCTTTCGGAGCAGATTTACATGAGGCTGGGGCATCTTTTTTTGCTGCCATTCAGCTACCTCGATGGGGTGCTGAAGCAACGGTAGTGGAGAAGATTCAAGAACATCTGCCACGTCATTGAGATGTTGTACCACCTGTTTTCCACGTGCTTGAATTGCAAACTTGAGTTCGTTCCACCGCACCACATTGTCGGTCACGATGGTTGCCCCTGTTGCCTGTGCCAAGTACATCGACATCTCGAAGTTGGGTGCAAGTTTGAACATTTGAAGTTGTCCGTTTTCCTCACCCTGCAACGTCGGTTCCGTTTGCAAAACTGCATAGGGATCTTGCTCCTTCATCACTTTCAACGAACTTAGAACTGCCTCGACTTCTTCGTCCGAAAACTCCGGCGAGAGTCGCTTTATCTGCGCTCGTTGCCCTTCCTCGGAAATCTGGAAAAGACTGCGTTTCATTTCCTCTTCTTGAAACGCACGCATCTCTTCATCGACCTCCATAATTGGCCGGAGCAATCGTCCGCGGTCTTCGGCCAAACGCATAGTTTGGTCGCGCAGATTGTAGTCGAAGTCCCAAGGATCTGGATAAAGGTTCACCAAGCCCATATCGATTAGCGGCATGAGTTGAAACATCATGAGGATGCTCTTGAGTACTTCCTGGCGATAAGCCTGGGGGTGTTTGACGGGGTTAAACTTCTCATTCAACGCGCGTGGGTTCACGAAAGGATGCTGAACCAGAAGTTCATCAAACAATAGCGAGCTGCCGAGTGCCGCCTCTGCGATTTTGCTTGGGTGCAGCATGCCAGTGTACACAGCGCGTGAGGTGCCGTCGGGCTTTGGTAAGAGCGCCAACAAGTCCGTTTCCAATGGCCACAACGCTTCGTACACCGAATATATTTTGATGATTTTCTCGTCAGTGATGTTGCGACGAACATTCGTCCAGTCTGTATCCGGTCGAAGTTCCAAAATGTTCTCGATGCCTCGGAACAGTGCCTGGTTTCGCTCGCGAATACTCATCTGATCCCAGGCAGGGCGCAAGTGGTCCGGCTTCGCTTTGCAGCAATCTCCAAAGGATTTACCTGAACCGCAACCGCACGAACTACCTGACCGGAGCCTCCCCTTGGGAGGTTTAACTTTCAAAAACTCTCGTTCCTTCTCTCCGCGTCCAAACTCATCCTGATAGACGACCTCGCCGCTTTCCAACTTCACAAAGGTTTCACCACCAAAATGGAACAGTTCGTCAGATGGAGGCAACAACACCTGCCCAGCTGCCCTCCACTCCTTAGTTCCTATGATTGGGTGGGGCAGCCATTCCTTTTTGCCAGCAGCGACATATCGAAGGGCACGTGAACGTATGATCTGATTTACGGCCTTCACCTCGGCCGATTCTAGCGCACGGCTTTTTATGAAAGAGTCTGTTCGCACCATCGAATTGCGAAACCGCCCTGCAAAGGTCCGTTTCTGCATCGGATCGCAATCATGATCTTGGGCGAATTCTAGGTTCGTCAGGATCAAGCAGTGATCGCGATCAAGTGGAAAGATGGTTTGGGTGCCCTTAAGTTCGATGCCGGGGTCGACAATCTCAGTATTCAGTT
Organism: Yoonia sp. R2-816; assembly: GCF_046762905.1. NCBI lineage: Bacteria > Pseudomonadati > Pseudomonadota > Alphaproteobacteria > Rhodobacterales > Paracoccaceae > Yoonia > Yoonia sp. R2-816. Next base: position 5,183 of record NZ_JBKQXN010000105.1, read on the forward strand.
TTGATCCAGGAAAAGCAGCCTGATTAAAAACCGTCACTGGATGGTCAGAGATTATGAATTTGATTTCCGAGTCGCGCGCAGAAACGATCTCTCTGACGCCTTCCGTCCAAATTGTGCAATGCATCATTCGCAGAGCTTGCATTTCCATCATAAGCTCATTTTGGGAAAGCGCAGGATACTGAGAGCGGAGCCAAGCCAAGCCTTTGGGTGTGCGTAGCTTCTGAGTGTCAATGTACTCAAAAAGACCCATGAAATTCTTATGGCACTCTGCAGGTTGTCCTTCGGCGAAGGCTCTGACTGCTATCGCACCACGCGTATCTACATCTCCAAAAAGCTTTCTCTCGATTTCGTCGTTTACCGTCATTCCGAAGAACGTTGAGTATAGGTCTCTTTTGACGAACGCCCGCGAAGGCGGCGCATTGTGTAAGTTTTTCTTGAAGCCTCTCGTGCCGTCGGAACGGATGAATTGCTCCGGCGAAAGATCGAGATAAGCCAAGGTGGTCTCACCCGGCTCCCAAAATCCTTTTTGGTACCATTCGGGAACATAGTGATTGTTTCGCGTCTTTGACATAACACCAGATATGGTGCCTAAGTGCGCCGCCGACAATGGTCATCGCAGCTTGGAAAGGCAATATGCCTAGCGAGCGGCCGGTCAAATCTATCCGGGGCAAAAGATGCTAGATGCATTGCCGATATTGAATGTCCGCTTTCACAGCCCGCAATGTCTCCCGCTGCACCTGCAGCGAATGACCGGACTCCGCCGGCCCTTCTGGGGGCTCACTGATCATTGACCTGTTAGATCGGGTCCGCTTTGGGCTCCCCTGCCGAATGCGACTGTAGCGCTCAGTTGGAGCGGCAATAACCGATAAGGGCCATCCACCGCCATTTTAGAACACCACTTTGAGGCCTGCATTTGCGCTAAGGGCGCTGGTGTCGCCAGCGTTGCTAAGCCCGGTGGCATAGGAGGCTTCGCCAAACAGATCCACACGGTCGGTCAGGGCATACCCACACAGAAAGCTATTTTTGTACTTTATCCTCGATCATCTTGACTAAACCGGGGACCACCTGCCGCAAAGGTCTGCGCATCTCTGCGATGTCAGCTTTATCGCACAACTCGCTTGCGCCGAACGAAAGCGCTGCGTCTTTCAAAGTGGAACATGCTTTATCCCATGGATCTGCAAGAAATGGTGTACCGTCGTCCTCATAGGCATACGCCTTTTCCGCGTCCACCTTCCCAGCTTGATTGAATATGACTCTCGATATCAACAGTAGGCCGGATCCTATCGGTGAATCACCTAGTGACCGGCCAATACTCAAAACGTTATCAAAATCTTTGATGTATCCATCTCTGGAATTTCCGTTCTGTTTGATCCACCTTTGCCATACCTTGGAGTTTGTCGCAGGTGCGTCTCTTCCCCTTAGTTTTGATAAGGATTGCGCCTGCTTCAGCGTCATTTTCTGGGCAAATTCTATGATATCAACTACACCGGTATCGGTTTCGCCGAAGACCATGAAGGACGGCAAACTCTCTAACACTTTGATAGCACTACATCGCGTATAGTTGCCTCTATGGCCCTGCGGCCTAATCGGCTTTAGGGCATGCACCTTCCACAAACTGATGGGCCAATTCGGAATAGTCATAGTTCGAAGATCATGGTCGACAATGTGCCAAGGCGGAGCTGCAGTCTTGTTGTCTAGTATGAAACCGGGCGCTAGGTCGGGCGCGCTAATGTCGGTAGTCTCCGTCAGTCCCAAATAACCGATGACCCCGTGGTTCACAGTTTCATCAGGCGCGTCGAATGTACGTCTTGCAATATTGCTTAAGTACCTGAAAATCATGAATCACCCCTTCATGCACTGTTACCAATGAAAGGCCATAACTTGAAGATCATCCGCGCTCTACCTGCTCACGAGAAAGGCAACAGGTTATTGAAAGCTGCCATTGGCGCAGACGCAGCGAAAGCACACTTTGTCCCGCACGTCACACGGTAGCGTAGACAGATGTGAACAACGGCTTTGACAAGAAAGGCAGTCAAAACCTGACGTTTGTATCACCGGCGCAAAGGATCGTTTTCGCCGCAATGCTTAGACATTTACTTTTCGCCGCAGGGACGATGGTGGTCTGCCGTAAAGCGCCTTGAACACATCATTGAAGCGGCGGACGCTCTGAAATCCGGCTGCGAACGCAATTTCAGATAGGGCCATATTTCCGGCATCAATCATCCGCTTTGCGCGTTGCACGCGTGCGGTCGCCGCGACTTGGCTAGGACTCGCACCCGCATGTTTAGCAAACAGCCGCGAAAGGTGACGTGATCCGATGCCGAGCTTATCTGCGAGATCATTGACGTTGTTTGCATCTAAAAACCCATCTTCGATCATTCGTAATGCACGTCCCACTGTGGTCGCTGTCCCAAGCCACGCGGGACTGCCGGGT
>NZ_JBKQXN010000106.1:0-1260 GCF_046762905.1 Yoonia sp. R2-816
TCAGAATAGAAAATCATCTTCTGTCAGGTTTGCCGCGTTAAAGTTGCTTATAGTAATCGAACCGTGCCCGGATACAGAGATTTCCGTGTTCGAACCGTTCGTTGTGCTCGTTGTGATGGTCAAATCTGAGTAGGATACACCGGTGGTATAAACTCTGATAAGGTCAATGCCATCTTCGAAGTCACTTATCGTGTCGCTTCCAAAACCGTCTCCAAAGACAAACTCGTCACTTCCGGAACCGCCCCGCAGGCGGTCATCGCCATCCCCGCCACTCAGATTGTCATCGCCATCCCCGCCGTACAGATTGTCATCGCCAGCATCGCCCCACAGATCGTCATTGCCATCCCCGCCGTACAGATAGTCATCGCGATGACCGCCACTCAGATAGTCCCGGCCATCCCCGCCGTACAGAGTGTCATCGCCATCCCCGCCGTACAGATCGCCGTACAGATCGCCGTACAGGGTGTCATCGCCATCACCGCCCCACAGAATGTCATCGCCAGCATAGCCCCACAGATAGTCATCGCCATCCCCGCCCCACAGAATGTCATCGCCAGCATCGCCCCACAGATAGTCCCGGCCATCACCGCCGATGATCTGGTCGTTTCCTGTGCTGCCGTCCAGATCGTCATCGCCGGCGGTGCCGACGATCATCGGCGCTTCGTCTCGTCCATGAACAACGACTGAAACGGTTGCGGTGCTCTCACCACCATTGCCGTCACTGACGGTATAGGTGAAGGTATCCGTCAGTGCCTGTCCAACTGCCAAAGCCTGAACAGCGTCCGCGCCGGTTGGATCGTAGTTGATGGTTCCGTCGGTGTTCAGCGTCAGGGCTGCGCCATGCGTGCTCGTGGCAGAAACAGCTGTCACCGTGAGCGTATCCTCGTCAACATCGCTGTCGTTGGCAAGAAGCGTGGCGGTATCAATCAAGGTCATAACATCTTCTGTGATCGGAGCGGGGCTTTGAGCAACATCATCAGCTGCGACAGGTGCGCCGTTGACCGGTGTAATCTCAAGCGCAAAGGCATCGCTTGCTGAAAGAGACCCATCGCTGGCCGTCACCGTGACACTCAATGTACCATTGAAGCCCTGCGGCGGTGTGCCCGAGAAACTCCCCGAAGCAGCATCAAACATCAGCCAGTCCGGCAGCGCCGCACCCCCAACCAGCGTTGCACTCAAGGTCAGTGCATCGCCATCCACATCCGTGAATGCGTTGGCTGGTAGTGCAAAACTCACGGCTTCATCTTCTGCTGAAGACTG
>NZ_JBKQXN010000107.1:0-4401 GCF_046762905.1 Yoonia sp. R2-816
CTCAAGATGGCCGATATTGGTCTTCACCGAGCCGACCAGCAGCGGATGCTCCGGATCGCGGCCTTGCCCGTAGACCGCTAGCGCTGCGCGCAGCTCGATCGGATCGCCCAGCGACGTCCCCGTGCCGTGCGCCTCAAGATAGCCGACCGCCTCCGGTGTCACCCGCGCCTCCGACAGCGCCGCCGCGATCACCTGCCGCTGCGCTTCGCCATTGGGCACCGTCAGCCCCGCGCTCGGCCCGTTATGATTGACCGCACTGCCCCGGATCACCGCATGGATGCGGTCGCCGTCGCGCTCCGCCTCCGACAGACGCTTCAGCACCACCACGCCGACGCCCTCGCCCCGGCCGAAGCCGTCCGCCCGCGCGTCGAACGCCTTGCACCGGCCGTCCGGCGACAACGCCCGCAGCCGGCAGCTCATGATGCTCGCCTCCGGCAACAGCATCAGGTTCACACCCGCCGCCAGTGCCACCTCGCACTCGTCGCGCCGCAGCGCCTGACAGGCCAGATGGATCGCCACCAGGGACGACGAACAGGCCGTGTCCACCGGCATCGCCGGACCCTGCAGGCCGAGTTGGAAGGCCAGCCGCCCGGCCAGGAAGCTGCCGCCCGAGCCGGTGCCCATATAGGCGTCCATGTCCCTCACCGAACTCAGCCCCCACTGGGCATACTCGTTCCACATCGAGCCCGTGAACACGCCCGTGCGGCTGTCGCTCAAGCCGGCAGCCGGCAGGCCGGCATCCTCCAACGCCGCCCAGGCCGTCTCCAGCAACAAACGCTGCTGCGGGTCCATGTAAATCGCCTCGCGCGGGCTGATGCCGAAAAAGCCGGCATCGAACCGGTCGATGCCGCTCAAGAACGAGGCTTCCCGCACATACATCTTGCCCGGCGCCTCCGGGTCTGAGTCATACCACGCCTCAATGTCCCAGCGCTCCCGCGGAACCTCCCGGGCCGTGTCCCGACCCGCAACCAGCAGGTCCCAGAACGACGCCGCATCCGGCGCCTCCGGCAGCCGGCAGGCCAGGCCGACAATCGCGATCGGCTCGTCGTCCCGCCGCCGCAGTGCCGCCTGCGCCGGCGGCCGCACCGTTGCGTCCTCATCCAGCGCCCCCAGCTTCTGACCCAGATGCCGGGCGAGCTTGTCCACCGTCGGATGGTCGAACAGGGCGCTGGCTTCGAGTTTGACCTCCAGCGCCCGCTCCAGCCGCCGGGTCAGCTCGATCGCCATCAGCGAATCCATGCCCAGATCGAAGAACCCGGCCGAGGGCGCCGGTGCCGTCCCCAGACGCAGCACCGACCGCAGCTCGTCCGTCACCAACGCCACCAGCTGACCCGGACGCTCCGCCGCTGGCAGCGCCGCCCCGTGCCCGGCCTCCGCTTCCGCGACCACCATAGCCTCATCCGCCAGCAGCTCTTCCAGCAGCGCCGGCCGGCCCGCCAGCCGAGACCCGAACACCGACCACTCCACCGGCACCACGACACCGGCAGCCACGTCCTGCCGCACCAGACGGTCAAACGCACGCAGGCCCTGCTCGGGCGCGATCCAGCCCACACCCGACGCCGCCAGACCCGCCGCAATCCGCTCGCGCTGCTCCTCCGCCTCACCCAGACCCGACCACGCCCCCCAGGCCATCGCCTGGCCGGCCAGGCCCAGAGACCGGCGGTGCCGTGCCAGCTGATCCAAAAACGCATTCGCCGCCGCATGGTTCGCCTGGCCCGCATTGCCCAGCACACCCGACATGCTCGAGAACAAGACGAACAGATCCAGGTTCAGATCAAGCGTCGCCCGGTGCAACTGCCAGGCACCCAGCAGCTTCGGTGCCAGCACCGTCTCGAACCGCTCCCAGCTCTGGTTCGACACCGCAGCATCCGACAGCACCCCGACGCTGTGCACCACTCCGCCCAGCGGCAAGGGCAAGGCCGCGATCCCGGTCAGCATGCCGTCGACTGCGTCCGCATCGGTGACGTCGGCCAGCCGCACATCCACACTCGCGCCCCGCGCCTCAAGCGCCGCGATCGCCGCCTCGGCCGCACCGTCCGGTGGCCGGCGGCCGTTCAGCACGATCCGGCCCGCGCCCCGATCCGCCAGCCAGTCCGCCACCCGAAGACCAATGCCGCCGAGACCACCCGTCACCAGATAACTCCGGTCCGGACGGATCAACGGCGCCGGAACGTCGTCCGCTCTCTCGGCCGTCACGCCCCGCACCAGCCGGGCGGCCAGCCGGCCTGCGGCCCGGTGCGCCACATGGCTTTCCGCGTCCGGATAAAGCAGCTCTTCGATCAGCGGCTCAATCAGCTCCTTGCGGGTTGTCTGCGGGTCGGCAGCCGGGTCCAGATCGATCATCCGCGGCTGCAGCTGCGCCGCCTCCAGGGCCAGCGTCTTGCCCAGTCCCCACAGCGGCGTGCCCGACAGGCAGGCCGCTGGCTCCCGGTCAACCACCTGCGCACCCCGGGTCACCAGCCAAAGACCGCCCTCAGGCGCCGCACCCCGGTCCAGCAGCGCCTGGCTCAGCGCCAGCGCACTCGACCCGCAGCGCGCCGTCGCCGCCGACAGCTCCGATACCGTCGCCGCGCCATCCGGACCGTCCAGCGCCGAAAGATGCACAACGCCCCGCAACGCAACCTCGTCCGGCAGGCCCTCGAGCAGCGACACCCAAGTCTCCCGGCGCGGTCCCTCCACATAGGCCCGCGTCACCCGACCACCGGCCGGAACGGGGATCTCTGTTTCCGTGGCGTCTGCTTCGGGGATGTCCTGTCCCGTTACGTCGGCGGTAGCGTTCTCCAGGCCTGCGCCGGCCAGCACCACGGTCTGGTCGCGCTCCGCCAGGCCGGCCGCAAGCCCTTCCGCCAGCGCCGAAGCCGCGCCGCCCGCATCCGCCGCCAGCAGCCAAACACCCGGACGCTCCCGCACCTGCGACGGCCCCCGCGCCACAATGACACCCTGGGACGCACCCGCCTCGTCCGCGCCCAGCACCGAGGCCGCCTCGTAGCCCGTCTCCAAAAGCACATGCCGCCAGCCCGCTCCGTCCAGCAGCGCATGCTCTGAACGGTAGCCGTCGGCAAACCGCCACCAGCCCTCCAAAAGACCGAAGGTCAGGTCCAGCCAGCCCTGACGCCGCAGACCCTCCAGCGCCACCAGCACACCCGACGGCGACAGCAAGTCCCGGCAGTGCCCCAGCGACGCCCCGATGTCCCGCGTCGCATGCAGCACGTTCGCCGCCACCACAAGGTCGTAACCATAGGCCGCAAAGCCCTGCGCCACCGGATCGCGCTCGATGTCCAGAACCCGGTAGTCCAGTTCCGGCCCGAACCGGGCCTCAGCATCTGCAAAAAAGCCCGCAGAGATATCCGTATAGACATAATCGACCCGGTCCGCCGGCAGCGCCGGCAACACCGACGCTGTGGTGCCCCCCGTCCCGGCACCGACCTCCAGAACCCGCAGCCGGCGACCCTCCGGCAACCCTGACACCGCAGCCGACACCGTCTCGGCCACCAGACGGTTGTAGGCCCGCGCCGCCGGCGCCTCCCGGTACAGCGCCGCCGCGCTCGCACCTTCCTCGCTGAACAGCAGCGCCAGCGGGTCCGAACGGCCCCGCAGCACCTGCGCCAGAGCCGCCCCGCAGCGCGACAAAAGGCCGAGCTCAATGCGGCCGAACGCATAACGCTCCTGCAAAGACGCCAACAGCGCCCCCGGATCGCCCAGAGCCGGATCCGGCAGCCGGTCCCCGGCCCCGATCAGGACACGGTAGCGCCCTTCAGCCGCCTCATCGTCCGCCGCCAGCACACCGCCCTCGGCCAGCAGACCCAGAAGATGGCCGAACAGCCGCTCATGGTCCTCAACCACCTTCAGCCGGCGCCGCAGATCCGGCGCAACCACCACAGACCCGGCCCGGCGATCAAAGCCCAGCTCGTCCAAAGCCGCCAGCGCGTAAGCCCGCGACAGCCGGTCGCTGTCATCCGCAAACCGAAAAAGGTCCGCAGGATCCAGACCTTCCTCGGAAAGCAGCGCCGCCATGTCCGGCGTCGCTTCCGCCAAATGCTCCGGACCCGCCAGGAACGCCGCAGGACGCGGTCCGCCCGCCAAAGGACGCTCCCGCCACACAACCTCGTAAAGCAGATCCTCGATACGCTCGCTCGCCGACAGCAGCGCCGCCCGCGGGGCCCGCTTCAGGCTGAAGCCCGTCACACCGCCCAGCGGCCGGCCATCCAGGTCGTAGAAGGACAGATCCGCCAGACGCACTTCCGGCACCACACCGGCGTCACTGTCACCGCCGTCCTCTTCCACCGGCCGCACACGCGCATGGCACAGCACACGATCCGGCAGCGCACCCGACAGCCACAGACGCTCCCAGCCAAACGGCAGATAGGTCACACCGCTCTCACTGTCGGCCGCGTTGCCTGC
>NZ_JBKQXN010000108.1:0-403 GCF_046762905.1 Yoonia sp. R2-816
GGATCCGGCTCGATCCCGGATGAACAACGCGCCACCGAGTTCGTCCTCGAGTTTCTTGATGGCCGTTGTCAAAGACGGTTGGGAAACATTTGCCGCACTGGCGGCGTGGGTGAAATTGCGATGCTCGCAGACCGCAAGAAAATACCTGATCTGGTTCATTTCCATTGTCGTCTCCTCAATCAGCATCCTTAGCGCTGCACACCAAGGCAACTGCCATAGTTTTTTCCTATTGAAGGATAGGTTTTAGGTATTTGAGTTAGATGCGGTTGGTACGGGACAAGAGCACATCGAAACAACACGATGACATTTAGATAAGGAGACGATCATGAAAACACAAATCCTTCAGGCACTGGCCGCATTGGCTCTGATCACAACTTCCGCAACCGCACAGGACAGCCCGATG
>NZ_JBKQXN010000109.1:0-353 GCF_046762905.1 Yoonia sp. R2-816
ATCGGCATTTTGGCTTCAAGACACATTGCAAGCTTGCGTCGTTCGTCCAGCTTCAGGTGACAGTAGTGGCTTCCCATTCTTCATACTCCATGCAACTCTCTGTATTCGTACAGAATTTGCACTTCGTTTGTGAATCCACCCAGGCGGCACGATTGAGGCGCGTAATAGTGGTTATGTTAAATAAGTCAGTAATGCTGACCCAAAAGCACGGACGAAACAGACCACAAAGCCACCTCAAAACAGAAAACGGCCATGCCCGGGAAGAAGTGGGCATGGCCATCTTTATTATCTGCAGGTTTCGTCCAGTTGGGCCAGGTCGCTACACATAGCAGTCAAAAACCTCAGACGCATTC
>NZ_JBKQXN010000110.1:0-3472 GCF_046762905.1 Yoonia sp. R2-816
TCAACGTTTCCGGCGAGGAAACGACAGCGTCCAGGACACGACCATACATCGACACAAGTCGCTCTGCCGTCTCACGGTCGAACAGCTGGCTGGCATAGGACAGCCTTCCAACCAGGCCCTCGCCCGTCTCCGTCAGATTGAACAACAACTCAAAATGTCCGCCAGGGTTGGCAGCGATAATCTCGGCTACTGTGCCTGGAAGCCGCAGGTCGGTCCGCTCACCGGCGTCGTCAGGAGCCTGCAAAACCAGCATCACCTGGAAGAGCGGCGAATGGTCCGGCGATCGGGCCGGCGAGACCGCCTCGACGATGGAGGCGAAGGGAACACCATCATGCTGGAAGGCGTCAATGACGGTCGCCTTGGCCGCATCCAGGAAGGCCTCGAATGGCTCCAGCGGATCGACGCGATGCCTCAGCGGCATCGCATTCACGAAGTATCCGATCTGCCGCTCAAACTCGGCACGCGAGCGGCCGGACACAACGGTGCCGAGCACCAAGTCATCGACGCCACTCAGCCGGCTGATCAGCGCCGCCAGCGCGGCTTCCAGTACCATGAACAAGGTGGCGCCGCGCGACCGCGCCAATGCCTTGAGCGCCGCCAACTGGTCCGGCGGCACGTCAAAGGCGACGGCATCGCTTTGGTAGTCCATGACGACCGGGCGTGGACGGTCGCTCGGCAGCGACGTCATGGGCGGAGCACCGGCAAGGCTCTGGCGCCAATAGTCCAGGCCGTTCCGGAACGCATCGTCCGACATGCGGTCCGACAGCCAAATCGCGTAATCGGCATACTGGATCGGCAACGGGGGAAGATCAGGAGCACTACCGGTCCGGTAAGCTGAATAGAACTCAGTCAGCTCCTCGAACAGAACGCCGAAAGAAGCGCCATCCAGCACCGTGTGATGCCCCTTGATAAGGAGCACATGATCATTGCCATCCAGGGTGATCAGGTGGATCCCGACCGGAGCGTCGGCATCGAGCGCAATGCGTTGACGACAAATCTGATCGACATACGCCGCCACATCGGGTTGCTCGAAGTTCCCCGACCAGTCTTCGCTCTGGAAGACGTCGACCGTTTCGGCATCGTCGATCACTTGCAAAGGACCGGCCGCACCACGCACGAGCCGGGTCCGCAGGCTTTCGTGACGCCGCACGAGGCTCTCGGCGGCTTTTTGCAACGCCGCGTGGTCCAGACCTCCAGTGATCCTGTGGGCGACCCAGACATTGTAGGCAACCCCCGCGGCTGGATCGAGCTGATCCAGCAGCCACAGGGCCTTCTGCTGTGCTGTCGCCGGGATTGGCTGTGACCGGTCGGCGTGCTCAATCTCTTGCACCCCGGTCTGCCCCCCTGTGAGAACCGCATTGAGCTCGTCCGTCAGATGCCGGGCGAGCTTGTCCACCGTCGGATGGTCGAAGGCGACCGTGTTGGAGGCCTCGTAGACACCGCCCAGGGCGGCGTTCAGCCGGTTGCGCAGTTCAACTGCCATCAGCGAATCCATGCCCAGATCGAAGAGCCCGGCCGAGGGCGCCGGCGCCGTCCCCAGACGCAGCACCGACCGCAGCTCGTCCTGCAAAAACGCGACGAGCACGCCTTTCCGATCCCCGGCCGGCGTTTCCCGCAGCCGCGCCAAAAGCGTGCTGTTGTCCCCATAAAGACCCGTCGGCGCCGCCAACAGGCCCGACAGCATTGCCGGTCGCACCGACCCCAGACCCTCGCCCATCCGACGCCAGTTCGCATCCAGCACCACGCCAAAAGACCGGCCACCCGCCAGCAGACGCTCAAGCGCGCCGTGCGCCGGACCCGCCGACAATGGCCGCAGACCCTGACGCGCCACGCTCGCCTTGACCGTCGCATCCTCGGTCATGCCCGAAGACCACGGACCCCAGGCAACGCTCGTTGCCGCCAGGCCCAGGCTCTGACGATGCGCCGCAAGACCGTCCAGGAAGCCGTTCGCCGCCGCATAGTTGCTCTGGCCCGACGCACCCAGCGTCGCCGCCACCGAGGAGTAGAGCACAAAAAGGTCCAAGTCCAGGTCCAGGCTCTCCTCGTGCAGGTGCCAGGCGCCCCGCGCCTTCGGCCCCAGCACTCCCGCTAGCCGCTCGCCCGTCTGCGCCGTCACCACACCGTCATCCAGCACACCCGCCGCATGGATCACACCCGCAAGGGGCGGCCAGGGTGTCTCTGGCGTTGGTGCCTCCACCGTTCTTTCTTCTGTCGTATCCGTGGGCACGTCGTTCGCCGCAAAGCGGCCGACCAGCGCCGCCACCGCATCGCCGTCCGACACGTCCAGGCGCGCCGTCGCGACGACACAGCCGGTCTCCGCCTCAAGCGCCGCCAGACGCTCTTGCACTGTCGTGTCCGGCGCCCGGCGGCCCGCCAGCACCACATGACCGGCCCCGGAGCGCGCCAGCCACTCGCCCGCCTCCAGCCCCAGCGCGCCCAGACCGCCCGTGATCAAATAACTCCGGTCCGGCCGTAACGTCAGGGAAGCCTCAGAGAAACCGGTCGTCCGCCCCAGCCGCGGTGCCATGAACTGCCCGCCGCGCAGCGCCAGCTGCGGCTCCGGGCCGCCACCCGCCAGCAGGCCAATCAGTTTCTCTCCGGCCGCCGCACTCGGTTCGATATCCACCAGCCGCAGCCCCAGGCCCGGCTGCTCGGCCTGAACCGAGCGGACAAAACCCCAAAGGCTCGCCGCAGCCGGATCGACCGCCTCACCCGGTACCGCCGCCACGCCGCCCGCCGTCACCACCGTCAGGCCCAAAGGCAGCGACAACTCAGAAGACACGGCCTCTTGCACCAGACCCAGTAGCCGGGCAAGGCGCCGCGACGAGGCCTCCGCAGGGTCCGCCTCGTCCTCTTCTGCGGCTCCCGCCGGAGCCACATACACAATGCCACCAAGACCAGGGCCGCCAAGATCCGGTTCGGCCAGTGCCTCGCCGCCGTCATCGGTCATGCCGTTCTCGGCCTGAGGACCGCCGGCCGGCACCGGCACCGAGCCCAGCAGCCGTGCCGGGTCTTCGCCCGCTCCCGTCACCACCGGCACGCCCCGCGCCGTCAGACCGTCAGCAATCGCCGCCAGCACCGGCCCGCTGCCATCGCCGCCATCCACCAGAAGAACAGGGCCAGCCGCCTCGTCTGCCGCATCATCCGCGGCCGGCGTCACACCCCGCCACACAACCTCGTAAAGCAGATCCTCGATACGCTCGCTCGCCGACAGCAGCGCCGCCCGCGGCGCCCGCTTCAGGCTGAAGCCCGTCACACCGCCCAGCGGCCGGCCATCCAGGTCGTAGAAGGACAGATCCGCCAGACGCACTTCCGGCACCACACCGGCGTTACTGTCACCGCCGTCCTCTTCCACCGGCCGCACACGCGCATGGCACAGCACACGATCCGGCAGCGCACCCGACAGCCACAGACGCTCCCAGCCAAACGGCAGATAGGTCACACCGCTCTCACTGTCGGCCGCGTTGCCTGC
>NZ_JBKQXN010000111.1:0-436 GCF_046762905.1 Yoonia sp. R2-816
CACCAGATACGTCTCGTAAGACAAACGTCACTGAGGGCTCGGCCATGGAAAGCCGCTTAACAACATCTGAAATCGCTTGTGCTTCTGAACGATCAGTGCGCATGAACTTCAAGCGAGCCGGTGTTGCAAAGAACAGATCACAGAGTTCCACAACTGTGCCAGCGCTTAGGGCTGCGGGTTTCACAGCTTCCATATCTCCACCAGAAACACGGACCGAAGCTGCCTCTTCATCAGCCACACGACTTGTGATTGTCAGCCGCCCTACAGCTCCAAGAGCCGGTAAAGCCTCTCCACGAAACCCAAAGGTATGAATGTTGAGTAAGTCGGACCCTTCCAGCTTGGACGTTGCATGACGAGACAGGGCGAGCGGCAAATCCTCGGCCGGAATGCCGTACCCATCATCCGTGACACGGATCAGTGTTTTGCCGCCGTCAGC
>NZ_JBKQXN010000112.1:0-39217 GCF_046762905.1 Yoonia sp. R2-816
CTCGCTGCAATCATCATCTTTTGGAATACTAACCAGCTAGGGAAAGCGGTTCAGCAGAGGCGAAAGGCTGGATTGGACTGCCCGCCTGAGCTTCTGTCGCACATCTCACCGCTCGGATGGGCGCATATCTTGCTTACAGGCGAATATCGGTGGCCAAAATCATGATCAAACATGCTTATGATACGATTCCGCCCTCAGCCGGACTCGACACCTCATTGTCCTCTCGCGTGGATTGGAAGGCCATCTCGATCACCGGCACAAGGTAGCTGTTGCAGCGCTGGAGGTTCGAGGTCGCCGATGCTCTGTCGCCTGCATCCCAGGCATTTACCGCCTCGTGCAATGCCTTATGGCGACCGACGCCTGCAATACGGAACTGCAGGAATTTGAAAAGCGCGACCGCCAGCACATAGATCGATGCCCCGATCAGGATCAGGATCACTGGGCCGCCGAGATCCGCGATCTGGCGCATCAGTTCTAACATCTCGGTCATCCGATCAGCTCGACATCTGTGCGGGACGATACGGTGAGACCGGCTGCGCAGACCCCGTCATCCTTGCCGGGCACCGAACAGGTCGTCACGCCGTTGATGAGGATGCGGCCAAGGGCCGAGCACTCCTGCCCGGGGATCACAAACTGCCGGACACGTGGGCGCGCAGGCGGCAAGGCGCCGAAATCAAACAGCGTCAGCAGCGTCACAGCCCCGTCCGTGTCGATCAGCACTGTCTCGAACACCACCTGTTCAATGCCTTGCTCATACCCGCTCGACGTCAGAAACGTCAGCTGACACCCAGCCTCCACCTGGCCAACCGTATTCAGCTCAACTGATATCCCGGCGCTTGGTGTGGTGTCCTCTGCATGGGCGTTGGTGGCTAACGTCATCAGGCCCGCGGTGAACATGGCAAGTCTCACAGTTCGCTCCCTTTTACTCATTTAGTGCTGACATCAGACAAACTTGTGGTCTCAGATTCGGTAATCTTGCTGGAAACCCGCCATATGAAATAAAGACCAGCCGATGTGATTACCGCCATAGCCATCAAGAGTGGTGCGATGCCAACTCGATCGATCAAAGCGAGTGCACCGCCCGCGATTGCTAGGAACACAATGGCTTCCATACTGGCGAAAGTCGCCATTTCAGTCGCTTGGCGGCCGGGTTGGCACAGTGACATCAACAGGCTGCGGTTCGCCGTAAATGTGGCGAAGACGGCAAAGTTCGCCCAAAGCACCCCCATCACCACGACCGGAGCAGATAGGCCATCCCGCAGAAAGAATGCCATGCCCAGTGCCACGATAAGGTTGCCAAGACCGAGCGCACCTAAAACGCGTAGGGAACCGATGCGCGGGATTGCCGCCCGCGCGGCGAGCGCACCGATAACGCCAAAACCGCTGCCAAAGACGATGCCAATCAATCCGCCTTGGGAGACGGAAAACCCTGCATCTATCAACAAGATCGATTTGGCAGCGTAAGGCAAAAGCGCTGCCATGCTTAAAAGGATTGAAGCACCGAAGAGCGCGCGCGGGCCTGCTCTGCTAAAGATTGAGAATTGCGCCAAGACGCTTGGCGGTGGGCCGAAGTCAAAGCGGTCGCCAAAGTCCAATGCATAGGCCGCAACCAAAAGTAAGGCTATCGATACGCCCAGCAATGCACAGATGACCACGCGCCATCCAAAATCGGCCAGAAAATACAAGACGACCGCACCTAGAACGAGACCGGCGGCCGCTGACGCTGCAGCCTTGATCGTCGCGCCCGTGGCATACTGCGGAGGAGATAGGCCCTCAACCATAAGTCCGCCCAATGCCACGGTCTGCGTTCCAAGCGCGATCATGAGAGCCGCGACCCCCACGACAATCAACCCGCCGGATGTGGCAGGATTCAAGAATGCCATCGCGGCAAGGACAAGGCAGGTTGCGCATTGACTGCGTATTATCCAGGGGCGAAATCGCGGGCCGGAAGGTGGTCGGACACGGTCCACTACGGGTGCCCAGACGAAGCGCAAAGTATAGGGGATGGCCGCTACATATATTAAGCCTACCAATCCTGACGGTGCGCCAGCGTCACGCAGAAAAAGGCCGACGCCCTGTGCTGCGAACTGAGCGACAAAGCCGCACGCGAAGTACATGACCGTAAGGGTTACAAAGAGCCCTTGATGGTTCCTTTGCCTTTCCTCGGCCTGCAATCCTACCTCTGTCAATGCGCTACCACCGGGCAGTCACATCGAACCCGACGGTCATCGGTTCAGTGACATCTGCAAACGTGCCGCCGCCGACAAGACGTGTCACACCAGTTTCGTCAAAGAGGTTCGTTACGTAGCCCCGCATCTCGAAGTTGCGAAATTGCGCCGTGGCACCGATGTCGACGATCCAGTAGTCGCCGATCTCATCAACCTCGTTAAAATCGTTGAAATGTGAGCCGCGATAGGTGGCACGACCATCGACGCTCCAGATATCGTTGATTTCGTATAGAGCGCCGAGGCTAAGGGTAACATTCGGGTCTTGACCAAAACTGTTTCCTTCCAACGCCGGATTGAAGGCCGAGGCCTCTGTGATCTCGGTCTTAAGTAAACCAATAGCGCCATTTAGGTTAAGCCTGTCCGTGGCCTGCCAGTCCGCATCAAACTCTAGACCGTAGCTGCGCCCTTTGTTTTGATTAATGACCTGAAGTGATGCACGATTGCCTGGCACCAACTCTGCGTAGAGTTGCGGGTCTTCGTGCCAGTTATGGAACGCTGTTACGCCATATCGAAACCCAAACTCCGGGAACGATTGGCGAAAGTTTACTTCGGCGGTCGCCACGCGTTCGCTGTCATAAGTAAAGGGCTGTCCAGTGAAGATGTTTACCGAAGAGCCGCCGGGGTTGTACCCGGTCCGGACTGATCCGCTCAGGACTATGTCTTCGTCGAAATAGTAGGCGAGGCCCAAGGCTGGCAAGAACTCGGTTTCGTTGATTTCGAAATTCTGAGTGCCGGACACGACACCGCCAGGCGTCGCAACTGTGCTGGACTGGTCGAAGCGGCCATTGAAGTCCAGCACGCGGGCACCGCCGAAGATGGTAAGTTGATCAGTGAGGCCGTAACGCAGGTCAGCAAATGCCGATCGCGAGTCTGATTCTGAATCACTGCTGAACGCCAGGAGCCCCTGCAAATCGGTTCGTTGATCTCGCTGCTCGAACGTCAGGCCGACGAGCCCACCAAATTGCCCGGCACGGACACGATCCGAGGGGCCGAATTCGTACAATATTTCCTGCGTCAGAATTCGCTCAGACACGTCGAATGGAAAAGGGTAGGTCTGTTCGGGAATGCTTACAAACTCGTCATCGACGAACGAGAAAACACCTCGCAGGGTGCCGACCCCAAGGTCAAGTCCGGCGTCCAGCGACAGCACATTCGTTTCGGTATCAAATGTGCGCGCTGGAATACCCAATGGTCCCGCCAATGCGCCGTCGAGGATTCGGTCTTCCAGTGGACGGCCCGTGACCACCGGCGTCTGAACAGAGTTGCGCGTTTGAGGGGTTTGCCCCTGTTGATGTTCCGCAAGAAAGTCGAGGGTCAATAGGCCAGCCGCCGTCTCAAATTCCCCAAGCAGCTTTCCGCGTATCCGAACATTATCGTAATCGAGGATTGGGGCCGCTGGTTCGTTCAACACGGTACGCGCATCCGCGCCATCGGCCAGCTCGAATGTCAGGCGCCCGGCGACATTTTCCGAAAGTGGGCCAGAGATCATGCCGTTCAACGTGTATTCTGGTCCCCCGAAGTCGTCTACGGCCACGCCAAATTGAAGGGCGGCTTCTGGGGTGAAGGTCGGATCATTCGTTTCGACGATGATCGCGCCTGCGATTGCCGAACGACCTCTGAGCAGTGACTGCGGGCCGCGTAACACCTCGATTTGGCGGGTATCCCAGAGCGATGCGCCGGACGAGTTTGGAAGCACGACTGGACGTGTCACGCCGTCGAGTACAAACGCGAGGCGCGGTAATGCACTGGTCAAGCTCGCGGAAACCGTGCCACCGGGCCCACCGCCCTGGATCCCGCGGATGGAAGGCACTTCGCTTTTCCCCTCGACGAACACGTTGGGAGTGGACACGATCACATCGTTGATGTGAGCCGAGCCGGGGGCGTCCTTTATCCTGTCTTCGCTGATGATCGACACGCCGACAAATGTGTCCTCTAGGCTCCGCTCCGCCCGCTCCCCTTCGAGGACGAGTGTCCCAAGATCAAAGGGTTCGGTATCCTGAGCCTGTGCGACGCTCAAGGTGCTGAAACCCGCAGCGAATAGGGAAATCGTCTTTCTCATAGTCTGACGCTCTTTTCATGAGTATTTTTGTCAGGATACGTCACTGGCGCGCACGACCTCCATCCTTCGTGCATTGCAGATCAGCGCAAAAACCTTGCCGATCAGGTCAAGCCCTAGTTGACCTATCCCGGGAAACCTGGCTGGGTGCATGCCCGAACCGTGTCGCGAAAGCGCGAGACATCGTCTCGCCCGATGCGTAACCGAGGGTGGAAGCAACGGAGGAGACCGATCTGCCGCCACTCAGAAGATCCCGCGCAAGATCCAGGCGCGCCTCACGGGCAAACTTGCCGGGCGACACGCCAAACTTGGCAACGAAGGCGCGCTTCAATGTCGCTTCGCTGACGGCGAATTCCTTGGCCAGCTTGCAAAGGGTGCGATTAGGATGTGGATTGCTTTGAATAGATGTGGCGATCCGATCCGCCAAAGTACCGTGAGATGAAGCAGGCGCGGATGCGTCCAACGCCTCAAGGCTGATCGCAAGACATTCCAGGGCGGTTCCATATGCGCGCAGCTTTGCTCCGGCGGCAGCCAGATCCAAATACAAAAGCCGTTCGGCTGCAACCGTGAGTGCGGCGGGTGCTATGAATTTGTCCAGCTCGCCCTTGGAAAGGAGTGATAAAGCACGCGCGGAGAGCAAGTCATCTACGTCGGCAAGATGCGCCAATTCAGGTTGGGTAAAGGCAAGCGCCACAGTGCGAAAGATCGACTGATCCGGCGCTGTCACAAGCCACTTTGCAGCCAGTGCGCAGCCCGCAATTTCTGCGTGTCCCGCGGAAAGTACGCCCTGCCGCTCAGCTGCACCGAGCTCTTTGGATCTCGACACACCGTCCAATCGAACTTCAATCACCAGCCCCGGCACACCTGTGATTTCGCCCTGGTACGCTTTCTGCCCCCTTAAGTCTGCGCGCATCAGGCGGACACCATTGTTGAGCAAATGGCTTTCTACGCGACCGCGTCCCAAGGTGGGTGGCGGTGCCTCAAGCGCGACACGCACGCCGCCGTCGATCCTTTGAATCTCTTCGCTGCGCAAAGGCGCGCGGCTATGTGGTCGTAGCGTCATCGGTCAGGCCATGAAGCCAGGATGCGCGTGCCGCCAATAGGCGACGGCAAGCTGTTCTCCCTTTGCAAGCCCGCAGCGACCCTTAAAGAGCTTTCGAGCTGCTTGCGCGCCCTCGAACTCGCCTGCAAACCATGCCTGTTGTGGTGCACATTGTTCCGCCAATTTCGCGAGCAGAGGGATCGCTTCCGCTTCGAACACGCCGGGTGCCAAGCGATGGACACGTAGATTAGACTTGGGAAGGTAATCAGACAGGTCGCAGTTTTCGGGGGTTGATACGACTAGGTCACCCGTGGCCCCTTCTGGCAGAGTTTCGATGATGCGCGCCGCAGAGGGCAGACCCGTCAAATCTGCAGCCAGCAAATATCGCTCGACTTCCGGTAGGCCCTGCATTCCGGCTGGACCCATTGCGCCGATCTCATCCCCGGCTGCTGCATTCCGCGCCCAAAGAGAGACAAGGCCATCACTGTGACGGACCATATCAAGATCGATTTCCTCAGCCTCTGGTCTGGCGGCAACGATTGTCATGTATCTGGCGTGCAAGGCGTCCAAGCCCGTAGGCCAAACTGGCGCGCCGTTCGCCCCCATGCGCGGCCAGACTGGCGCACGACCTGCGACCGAAGGAAGCATCAGCTTGAGATGCAAGCCCTCATAAGCAACATCCGCAAGGCCGGGCATACGCACCGTCACACGCTGCATTCCGGCAAAAATCTCGCGTGACGACAGTACCGTGAGGATCCGAAAGTTTGGCGGCAAATCCCCATCTTTCGTTGTCTCACCTGACCAGCGCATTGCCAGCGCCGCTGCTGGATCAACTTCGCTCACATGCTTGGCCACCTCCTCCTTAAAGAAAACAAGCGCGCCTTTATGTGGGGCTCGAATTGACACCAGAAGCCCATCGTCAGCTTCCTGGAAGGAGACCCGAAAGCCAGTCTGCTCAACGACATGGCTTCCATCGGCTTCCTTGCGAAAGTCGATGTCGTGATCTTCGGAAAGGTGATAGACGAAAGCACTGAGCATCTCAGCAGCATGTGGCGTTGGCACAATTGTGTTGGTTTCAGCGGACATTGGAGCTTCCATCGGCATGAGATTTCTGGGGTTGGCTGCCGGCAATGAAGACTGATCTCGCTATGTCACTACTAGCAGATAAGGCGTTTACTTCAAACTCCTCGCTCAAGAACCTACCGATGCGATCCCAGCTATCTCTGGAAGAGCCATAGATAATGAGATGTGACTGCACCGAGTGCCAATAGCGCACTCTATGTTGGCGATGATGTCGACAGACGTTTCATTACTTAAAGTCGAGATCTTGCAGAAGTGTTTGCGCATTGCAGACGGCTTTGAACTTTACCAATTTCGCTCGAGCTTAATGAGACAGGCTTGCGGCTGGAAATTCCAGATACCCGCCCAACACATCTTTTCCACGAAGAGCTGCTTTAATTAAACGGTGCAGCGCCGATGTTGTGACTGCTGCGAAAAGGAAAAGGATCAAGTTGCGTGACCTATCGAAATGGAAGAAATGGGTCCGATCCGCCTATTGAGAGCAGCCACTGAAGCAGCCAAAGCGAAAGCTCAATTTACCCCGCATCCCATTGGTCAGGTTGCAGCGAATATGCGGCCTTGGTTCGGGACATGTTAACGCTATTGAACGTCCGCTTCGGTAATTTCGCTGCGGGGTAGCCGTCAGCCTGCCGCAGCCGCAAAAGGATGCTGCGTCAGCAATGGCAGCACCTGCACAATTCTGCTTTGTCCGCTCCGCAGTCAGACAATTTCCCGAATCGGATGCTGGCTTTGGCGGTAATTGGGTCCCATTATCGTGACAGCGAAACAAGCCGGTCCAGAGTCCGCTATGTTGTGTGCTGGATTCTCTAAAATATTGAAATTTTTGTAGAATTATCGATCTCGAGCACTCCGCCCAGGATTTTTCGGGCTGAGGTGTTCGTCGCCTCTGGGCGCTTTCCGCTTCGGGTATACGCTATGGGCGCGGTAAAGCTACGGACAGCCTGGCCCAAGCAATCCAGCACTGCACCTGTTGCTTCTGGGACTGTTCCGATTGAAGTACCATGATCGGCTACGTTTTCAGCGGGGAGCTCGCCCAAAATCTCATGCGAGCATAAGCTTTGCCTAGGCACCAAGTCGCGTGCGCTCGACGACTTCATTCATATCGAAATTGCACCTGAGATTCTTCTCTAAGACACATTTTGCGGATCGAGGACAACTGACTACAGAGATTATCTGTACGGGCGCGCGGCGTGAAGCGCGCTTTGACGGCTTCTCCGGCGGATCCCGCGATATTCGCTTCCCAAAGCGGTCCTTGCAGATCGCGCCAGCACGTATCGAGGTGGATCGCGGAATGCGAAAACAAATGCCGCAACGCTCGTGCCGGCAGCGTCAGCGCGACAGCCTGGGTCGGCAATTCAATATGGGCGTATCCGGCATCCGGCGCGATCAGGCATTCAAGTTGCAAGGCGATGTGCCGGGCCTCGTATCCCAAGGTCACGGTGGCAAGTGTCAGGGCGCTCACGCCACCCGCGCTCGGCGCTGCGAACGCGTCGTCATCCGCTTCGTTGAGGACCCGCGCGAAGGCCGCCGTCGCGCGGCGCGCCCGGAGCAGGTCCGCGGCCGGGGCCTCCGGCGCATCGTAGCGCGCGCCGGCACCCTGGCGTGCCCTGAGCGCGGCACGGGGATCGGCGGCCCCCTGCGTCATACACCGCCGACCTGGTTTCGCATGAAGCCGAGCCGCTCCATGATCGGGGCGTCTGAAAAGCGGAAAAGGTCGAACTGCGTCTCCGCCTCGAGCGACCAGCCGACCCAGGACGGCACGACGAACAGGTCGCCCTTTTCGAGCTTTTGCGCGGACCCGCCAAGCACTACGGTCCCGCGCCCCTCGAACACCTGAAAGACGCTCGATCCGACATCGTTCCGCACCGACGTCTGCGTGCCTTCTCGCAGACGGTGAAATTCGCACCTGATCGTCGGCATCACATCGCCACCCGTGGTTGGGTTGAAATAGCGGATGCCGGCATGGCCCTGCCCGAAGGTCGCCGGGTGGCCCTCGTCCTCGAGAAGCAGCTGTTCGGTCAGCGCGCGGTCGGTGTGTTCCCAGCGATAGGCCCCGATGGGCGAGGCGACAGTTTCATGAAGCTGTGACAGCGGACGCAAGCCCGGATGGCACCAGAGCCGTTCGCTGCGGGAAAAATTGGGCGTCGCATAGTCGGTAACGCGGTCGGCCCCGAATTCGAAGAACCCCACATCCATCTGATGGCTGAACGGAATGTCCAGACCGTCGAGCCATGTCATCGGCGCATCGCGGTCGTTGTGGTGGCCGTGAAAGCACCAGCCGGGGGTCAGCAGCAGATCGCCGCGCGACATGCGCACCGGGTCGCCGTTGACCACGGTCCACACGCCTTCACCCTCGACCACGAAGCGGAACGCGTTCTGGGCATGGCGGTGTTCTGGCGCCGTTTCGCGCGGGCCGAGATACTGGATCGCGGCCCAGAGCGTCGGGCTGACATAGGGACGCCCGCCGAGGCCCGGATTGGCAAGACCGATGGCGCGCCGTTCGCCGCCGCGGCCCACGGGAACCAGATCGCCGGACGCCTCCGCCAGCGGCAGCAGAGTCGACCATTTCCAGACATGAGGGATGGCCTCGCTTTTGGGGTACATCGGCATCAGGTCCCCGGTCTGCGTCCAGAGCGGGTCGAGGTGGTTGTCGCGAAAGCCCTTGTAGAGCGCGCGAAGTTCGGGGCTTTCGTCGGGCTGCATCGCTTGAGTGACGGTGTCGTGGTCCATATCTGTCTCCTGTTTAGGCCGCGTCGGGCTGGCGGGGTGGGGCCGCGTCCTGAAAGGCTGGCAACGTGTCGAGCGCCTCGAAAACCCGCATGATCGTCGGCCAGGTGTCCAGTGGCATGTCGAAGCGGCGATTGTTCCAGACTTGCGCATAAAGGCACAGATCGGCGAGCCCCGGCGTGTCGCCATGGCAGAAGCGTCCGGTCGCCGGGTCGCGCGCCAGCATCGCCTCCAGCGCGTCGAATGTTTCGGTCACCCAATGGGTGAACCACGCCCTTTGCGCCGCTTCGTCCGCCCCGAACTGGTCGCGCAGCCGGAAAAGGACGCGCAGGTTGTTCAGGGGATGGGCCTCGCAGGCGATCATGTTGGCAAGGCCGCGCACGCGGGCGCGTCCTAGCGCGTCCGGCGGCAGCAGCGGCGGGTCCGGGAAAGCTTCGTCCAGCCACTCGATGATCGCCAGCGACTGGATTAGCGCAGTGCCATCCGGCAGCTGCAGCGTCGGCACCAGCCCTTGCGGATTGCGCGCAAGGTAGTCCGCGTTGCGCGTCTCGCCGTTCCTCAGAACGTAGGGGATATAGTCGTACCCCAACCCCTTGAGGTTCAGCGCCGCGCGCACCCGGGTTGACGTGGAGGAGCGGAAGAAGTTGTGCAGCCGATAGGTCATGGCCCGGTCTCGCGTGGGCCGATACGCGTATCGATCTGGCCCAGCCCCGCGATCTCGATTCGGCAGACGTCACCCGGCACCATCGGGCCGACGCCGGCAGGCGTACCAGTCATGATCAGATCCCCGGGCTGAAGTGTCATGGAGTGTGACAGGATGCTGATGACCTCGGGAACGGACCAGATCAACTCGTTCAGGTCGGCATCCTGCTTGACCT
The DNA here is from genome assembly GCF_046762905.1 of Yoonia sp. R2-816. Taxonomy (NCBI): domain Bacteria; kingdom Pseudomonadati; phylum Pseudomonadota; class Alphaproteobacteria; order Rhodobacterales; family Paracoccaceae; genus Yoonia; species Yoonia sp. R2-816. The sequence goes on from NZ_JBKQXN010000112.1 coordinate 10,012, forward strand.
CCCCGTTTATACTGAGCCGGATAAAGCCGTTCGACGGGTGACCGACCGAGGCGACATCGTGGACAGGGCCGATTACGGCGGAGCGGTCGAACGCCTTACCCCAGTCCCAGGGGCGTCCCGCTTCGCGCGCCTTCAGTTGCAGGTCGCGGCGGGTGAGGTCATTGCCGATGGCGTAGCCCCAGACATAGGATAGGGCGTCCGCCTCGGCGATCCGCTGCCCGCCCGTACCGATGACGGCGACCAGTTCGGCCTCGTAGTGCAGGTTTTCCGTCTCTGACGGGTAGGCCACGACCTCGCCATCATCCACCACGGCATCGGCCGGCTTGGTGAAAAAGAAGGGCGGGTCGCGGTCTGGATCTTTACCCATCTCGCGCGCATGGGCGGCATAGTTGCGCCCGACGCAGAAGATGCGGCGCACGGGCAGCCGCGCGTCGGTGCCGTTCACGGCGACCGATGGCACGGCGGGCGGGTCGAAAACGAATGTCATGGTGGATCCTTCCTGAGTAAGTCTGCGGTTCATGCCCGCTCCTGCCGGGCTGGTGCGGCGGCTCTGATCCGGCTGCGCCGTCCGAACGCCCAAAGCACGGCCAGCGCCGCCAGCCCTGCCCCGTTGATCCACATCGCGGACGGCCCCAGCAGACCCGGAGGTAGCAGAAGCGCTGCCCCTGCAAGCCCGATGCCGAGCCGACGAAGCGGGCGGGCCAGTCCGTAAAACCAGCCCACGAATGCGGCCGAGATGGCATAGACACCCAGAATGGCGATCACCACGGCCAGCGCGATATCGCCGGGGGTTCCATTCAGCAGCAGAGCGGGCGAATAGACGAAGAGGAACGGCACGATGTAGGCGGTCCAGCCGAAGCGCATCGATTCCCATGCCGTCGCCATCGGCGGCGCTTTGGCGATGGCGGCGGCGAAAAACGCACCGATCCCGATGGGCGGCGTCACCATAGACATCATGCCCAGATAGAAGATGAACAAGTGTGCCGCGATCGGGTCGACGCCAGACTGGATCAGCGACGGCGCGATCAGCACGGCCAGCAGCAAGTATACCCCAACGGTCGGCATCCCCATTCCGAGGATCAGGCAGACCAGCGCCGCGATTCCGAGAAGCAGCAGAAGGCTCCCCTGCCCCAGATCGACCATCGCGAAGGTCGCGGCAAAGCCGAGGCCCGTCACGTTGAGCACGCCGATGATGAAACCAGCGGCAGCGGAGATCATGATGATTTCGGTGATCGACCGGCCTGTCTCGACGGCTGCGGTCCAGATATCCGCAAGCGACATCCGCGTCTTCCCGTAGCCCAGCGTCAGCCCGATCAGAAGGGCTGCTGCCCCGCCCCAAAGCGCCGCCATCTCCGCGCTTTGATTGTAGCCGAAAAGGGCGGTGACAATGGCCGCGAAGGGCAGGACAAAAATCCAGCCGCGCGACATGACCTGACGGGTTGCGGGAATGTCGACGTCTTCGATTGGCCGGATGTCCTGCTTGGCCGCCTGCAAATCGACCTGAACGAACAGCGACACGTAGTAGAGCAGTGCGGGCACGATCGCCGCGACGACAATCTCGGCATAGGGCCTTTGCAGGAAGTCGGCCATCAGAAAGGCGACCGCTCCCATGACCGGCGGAGCGATCTGCCCGCCGGTCGAGGCGGTCGCTTCCACCGCAGCTGCCGTGGCCCGGCGATAGCCCGCCTGGATCATCAGGCGGATGGTGACCACGCCCGTTGCAACGATGTTGGAGACCACCACCCCGGAAATCGACCCGAAGAGGGCGGAGGCAACCACCGAAATCTTGGCCGACCCGCCCCGCCTGCGGCCCATCGTGGCCATAGCGATATCGTTGAAGAAATCCGCGCCGCCGGAGCGCAGCAGGACCTGCCCGAAGAACACGAAGGCCACGACCACCGTGGCCGCGACGTTCAGCGTCAGGCCCAGCAGCCCGTTCGGATCGAAGGCGAGATAGACGGCGAGCCGCTCTGGCGCGACCTCTCGAGTCTGAAGCATGCCGGGCACCAGATGGCCGATGGTCCCGTACCCGACAATCACCAGCACTACGATCACGAGGGTCCAGCCGACCGCGCGGCGCAGCCCCTCGAGGACAAGGAAGATCAACCCGCCGCCAACAACCAAGGCATCGAGCGGCACCGACATGGCCCTTGACAGAAGGCTCGGATAGGCGGCCACCACGTAGAGAGACATCGCCAGCCCGGCGAACGAAAGCAGCCAATCGAGGCGCGAGGGCAAGGTCGTGCCTGTATCGCTACGCCCTGGCATGATGAAGATGAGGGCAAGGCTCAGCCCAAGCACCAGCGCCAGAAACTGCTCGGTGTAATAGGAATAGCCCAGCCGCGACGGCAGGCTCGCCGCCTGAGCGACCGCAGCGAGGGTCAGGGTGCCGGCAAGCACGCTCACCGCCATGCGGCGTGCAGCGACGCGCCAGCCCTGTTCGGTATCTTCTGTCATCCAATTATCCTTGCGGAGGTAGCCGGGGCGGCCGCGCCACCCCGGCCGAGGGCTATTCTGTCGCCGCCAAAGCGACTCCGCGGCTTTCGAAGAAAGCGGCTGCGCCCGGGTGGTAGTCGAGGCCTGGATAGTCCCTGTAAGCCGTGTCGATGTTAAGCGCGCCAAGCGGCGGGTAGGCCCCGGCGATGGCGTCACGCTCGTCGAAGATCACAGCAAGCAAGGCGGCGACCTGTTCGTCAGACACATGCGCGCCTGCGACGAGGACGTTGTCCCAAGTGACGAACATCATCGGCTCCGGCACGCCGACACGGAACGGGGCGGGCTGCACTTCCGAGAAGTAGAAGGCGGGGCGGACCGCACGGATCGCGGCGCGGGTTTCATCATTTGCCTCGACCGTCAGGAACTGCACGCCTCCGACGGAGGCGTCGATCTCGGCGACCTTGGGCCCGCCAACCGCGAAGAAAGCACTGTCGATCCGGCCCGACGCCATATCGTCCGACCCGCGAATTAGCTCAGGGACGGGCACCTGTTCGACGTCATCCCAGGTCAGCCCGCCCGCGGCGAGGATCGCAGCGATATGCGGCCGGGCGATCGGAAAGGCATCCCAGCCCGACGGCACGCTTTGCCCCGCCAGATCGGCAACTGATGTCATGCCCGAGTCTGCCCGCACGTAGAGGCCGACGGGAAACGGGTTGATCCGCGCGACGACCCGAAGGTTGGGCATAGCACTGTCATATTCGCCAGTGCCCGACACGGCAGTGATCACGTCATTGACGTCGTTCAGTGAAAACTCGGCCAGCGCCTCGTTCACGGCCTGCATCATCTGCGCGTTGCCCCCATAGGGCTGCACGACGAATTGCAGGTTTGCGCTTTCGCGGGCCTGGGCCGAGATGACCGACGCCATCGTGTTCCAGACCGAGCCCTGCGGCGGGGTCGAAAAGGACTGGACCTGCGCGCTGGCCGCGCCTCCGAGCCCGAGCGCAAGCGCACCTACCAGGCCCAATTTCTGCAATAGTTTCATGGTTCTTCCTCCCGTTGGAATCGTGGCGTGTGTGGCTCACGCCTTGGTTGTTGTCGTGTTAATCAGCGCCTGCCTGTCGATTTTTCCCGTGCCGGTTTTTGGTAGTTCGGCAACGAATTCGATCAGGCGTGGCGCTTTGTAGGGGGTCAGCCGTGACTTGACGTAGTCGCGCAAAGCTGTGCGCATCGTGGTGGCATCCGCCGCGGCGACCGGCACAAGGCTGACGACCGCGCGCAGCACGGTGCGGCGATCCTCGAGCTGCTGCGCAAATACCGCGCTTTCGTGCACATCCGGATGCTCGTTGAGGCAGCGTTCGACTTCGAGAGGCCAGACCCACTGACCCGAGACTTTGACCAAATCATCGGCGCGACCCTGGTAATAGTAGTAGCCGTCACGCTCAATGAAGCGGTCCCCGGTATAGATCCAGTCGCCGCGCATGGTCTCGCGCGTCTTGTCGTCCCGGTTCCAGTAGAACGGCGCGGAGGAGTGACCGCGCACCAGCATGACACCGTCCTCGCCGGGCGTTGCCGGCGTTCCGTCCACCGTCTCGAGCCGCACCTCGTAGCCGGGAACTGCCGCACCCGCCGCGCCAAGGCGGTGATCGTCCAGCCGGTTGCTGAGGTAGATGTGCAGCATCTCGGTCGAGCCGAGGCCCTCGGTTGGGCCGTGGCCAATGCGCGCTTTCCAAGCTTTGTAAACGTCCTCGGACAGGATCTCTGCCGCGGACATCGACTGGCGCAACGAGGACAGATCTCGCGCTTCGATATCGGGGTGCCGCGCCAGCGCGGTGTAAAGCGTCGGAAGACCGTAAAAGACGGTTGGGCCATACTGCTCGATGGCCTCCAGCACGATTTCGGGCCGCGGCTGGCCCGGAACAAGCATAGTCGTCGCGCCCGCCGCAAACGGGAAGACAAGCGAGTTGCCAAAGCCATAAGCGAAATACGCCTTCGGCACGGAATAGCAGATATCACCGGCCTGCAATTTCAGAATATGGGCGGCGTAGCTGGCGTCGATATAGGCTGGATCATGGTGCAGATGAACGATGCCTTTCGGACGCCCTGTGGACCCAGACGAATACATCCAGAACGCCATATCGTCGGGCGCAGTGTCCGCGGCCGCCAGCGTGCTTAGCGCGCTTTCCAGAAACTGATCGGCCTGGGTAAAGCGGTCTCCACGTGCGTCACCGTTTGCGATGACGATCCGGTCGATGCGGCTGGCCCCGATGACATCGTCGGAAAAGACAGCCGCGAAGCAGGCATCGACGACAGCGAGCTGTGCGCCGCTGTCCTCTAGGTAGAACTGCACCAAGTCCGATTTGGTCTGCGTGTTGAGCAGTACCGGCACAAAGCCTGCCCTGACCGCGCCGTAGAACGCCGCCACGAAGATCGGCGTGTCGTCCAAAAAGAAGGCGATGCGGTCACCGCGGGCCAGGCCCGCTTTGCAGAATGCATTGCCCCAGCGTGCAGCCGCCTCTATGAGGTCGCTGTATGTCAGGTCACCGGCTGGACCGGTCAGTGCGCGATGGCTCGGATTGCGCGCAAGATTCTGCCACAAAATCCCTGAACAATTCCGATGACGGCTCTTGTCGAAACCGATTGCCTGCGCTGTCGCGTGATCGTCTGCGAGCGGGTCGACTGCGCTGTATCCCATGGACGGCTGCGCGGCTTTTGTGATCGCCTGCGCCATCAGCCCGCCTTTCGCTGATAGGTCTCAAATTCAGCGGCGAATTCCGGCGCGATCTGGCGAAGCCGGTCAGCAGTCATGCGGCCAGAGCGCATCAGGTAGTCATGGGCGAAATCCATCAGCGGCAGCTGCAGCTTGTCGCCGAAGCTGTCGTACCAATGGGCGGAGGTATTGGCGGCATCGACGATCTTGCGCGCGACCGGCGGCCTTTTGGCCTGATAGGCGGCCAGACCGTCTTGCAGGTTTTCCGCCTCAGCCAGCGCAGCGATCAGCGCAATGGCGTCTTCGAAGGCAAGGCGCGTGCCGGAGCCGATGGAGAAATGCGCGGTATGCGCGGCGTCCCCGATGAGCGCGAACCGATCCGTCACCCAGCTTTCGCACCAAAGCCGCGGGAAGCGGCGCCAGTTGGACTTGTTTGTCACGAGCTGCGTGCCCTGCAAGACGCCGCCGAAAAGGTCGCTACACATGGAAGCACTCTCCGCCTCGTTCAACTCATCGAAGCCGGCGCGGCGATACGTCTCTTCCTCGCATTCCACGATGAACGTGCTGTGGCCCGGCGTGAACCTGTAATGGTGCGCGTTCATCGACCCGTATTCGGTGTTGATGAAGGTCTGCGTCAGCGTGTCGAACGGTATATCCGCACCAAACCACGCGAACCGGTTGCCGAAATGCTCCATGGTCGGCGAGAACGCCGCCTCGTGAGTGCGGCGGACCAGAGAATTGAACCCATCGGCACCAATGACCAAATCCGCATCCAATTTGGCGAGATCCAAGACCGGCGTGCCGAAATGGATCGGAACACCGAGTCCCCGCGCCCGCTTGGTCAGGATCTCGATCAGGTGAAGACGGCCGATCGCCGTGAACCCGACACCGTCGAGCGTAACCGACCCGTCCGGCAGATTGAGCGTCATGTTCTGCCAACGCTCCATGTGCGGCACGATCAAGTCATACATCTGCGGATCGTCCGCGCGCAGGAAGTCGAGCGCCCGATCCGAAAACACAACACCAAAACCGAAGGTCGCGCCCTCGGGGTTCTGCTCGATCACCCGTACGGAGGCGTCTGGCAGATGCCGGCGGGCAAGGATAGCGGCGTACAGACCCGCAGGCCCCGCACCGAGAATATCTATGCTTTTGATTTTCGTCATTGAGCCCTCCCAGATCTCTCTCGACGTGCGGGTGAAGCTAGAGTAAGATTCTATATTATGCAATATGTTTCATTATGAGGAAATCATGACATCGAATTTCACCGCGCGCGTCTCCTTCGGACACTGCGATCCCGCGGGCATAGTTCACTACCCGAACACCTTCTGCTGGATGGATGCCACCTTTCACGATTTCCTGCGGCCATTCGGCGGTCACGCCGCGCTGTGCGCCGCCCTGGGCGCGACCGGGATCGGCCTGGTCGATGTCGGGGCCACGTTCCGTCGCCCGATGCGGGATGGTGACCTTGTAACCATCAGGCTGTCAGTCGAAAGCTGGTCGAAACGCTCGGTTTCTCTGGCCTACACCGCTGTGGTAGAGGACTGGTGCGTCTTTGAGGGGCGAGAGGTGCGGGCGCTGTTCCAGCAGACCGCGGAAGGCATGCGGGCGACAGAGGTCGCCCAACTGCGAGCGATGTTGGAGGAGCGCGATGACGGATAAACCGGGACAGGGCGGAGGGTTGAAATCCCTCGACGCAGCGCTGGCTGTTCTGCAGCACATAGCTATTCTGCCGGGTCCGCAGGCCCTGTCGGAAATCGCGCGGAGCCTTGGCATGCCACCAAGCAAGCTGCATCGATATCTCGCTTCCTTCGTCTCGGCCGGGCTGGTCCGCCAGCACGGTCCCTCGGGCCGCTACGGGCTGGGACCCGCTGCGATGAAGCTGGGTCTCGCAGCGATGTCGCAGCATGATTTCGTCAATTCGGCCGCGGATGGCCTGGCTGACCTGTCGGCCGAGACCGGGATGACCGTTCTGCTGTCCGTGTGGGCCGATCAAGGCGCGACAGTTGTCAGATGGGAACGCGGGGCCACGCCGACAGACACGTCATTTGGCCTTGGCTCAACCTTGCCACTGCTAACCTCTGCAACCGGGCGGGTTTTTCTGGCGTGGGGTCCGTCCCGCGCCATCAAGCCCGCGCGTGACGCCCAGCTCCGACGCCTCGCCCGCCAAAAGACCCTGTCCTTGGATTTCACCCCAACGTCCGAAGGCGTAGCGAGCCTCGCGGCGTCTCTGCGAGAGCGTGGCTTTGCAACAGTTGAAGGCCGCTTTGTGCCAGGACTGGTCGCGATTGCCGCTCCTGTTCTAGACTGGCAAGGCGAGATCCAGGCCGGAGTTACATTGGTAGGTGTTGACCCGGCGGCGATTTCCGCGACCTCGGAAGAGGTGGATGCGCTTTTGAGTTACTGTCGCAAAAAGTCCGTTGTAAGCGAACCTTAGGTGGTTAGAGAGCATGGGCCTCGTTGCGTTAGCACAACAAGCCAAGTCGTCGCTTTCTTACGCGTTCCGCGTCTCGGAGGCACGATACGGGGCTCCATTATCGTTACCACTCTGGCGGACGAGCTCATCAATGCCCACCGCCCGACAACAAGGCTACTTAATGGTCCAACCTGCACTGTCACGATGGTGGTGCTACCGAGCGGAATCTTCATACACATTCAATACAGAGCGTGGTAAGTTAGCCCTATGAGCAAGAGCACCGCACTCAAGAGATCGGCGACCACAGGACGCTTCGTGACCAAGCCTTTAGGCAAAAGCAAGGCCACCAAGTTTGCCAAGGTCGAGGGTGTAACCACCAGCTCAAAATCTGCCAAAACACTTAAAGCCTATTCCGACCGCGGCCTCAAAGGCGACGCACTTCGTTCGGCGATTACCGGCACCTTCACCAACAAAAAAGGGAAATGAGCCGGTACGACGTCACAGAGGATCCCCTCTGTTATCCTGGCACGAACGTTCTGAAGAACAAGGCCGACCTAACCGATCAGGACGAGCTTGATCAGTTCGAGCAGCTTATGTTCTTAACTCGGTCTGAGGAGCCGCTGCCGGAAGGTGCGCTCGACTATATGCATTATCGAGCGACCCATCATCACTTCTTCCAAGACGTCTACACATGGGCGGGACAAGCGAGGCAAGTTCGAACCGCTAAGGGTGGGAATTGGTTCTGCTATCCAGAGTACATCGATGCCGAGATGAACCGGATCTTTCGCGAACTCTCTGACGAGAACCACTTGGCCGACACCAGCAGTGTTCAAGAATTCGCCGAGCGCGCGGCCCACTACATCGCTGACATCAACGCCGTCCATCCATTTCGCGAGGGTAATGGGCGTTGCCAACTCACTTTGCTCGATATCCTCATGCAGGTCGCCGGTCTTGAGATGATCGAGGAAAACATAGAGGAGGACGAGTTTATGAACGCCATGATATCAAGCTTCGCCGGGGATGAAGCTCCTCTCGTCAACGCGATCATCAAGATGGTAGGCTGAATCTGACGAAGTCTTCAGGCGCATTCCACCATTGTGACCAGCCTACCGACCGCTCTGACGATGAGCGAAGTAACGATAGCTGGAATTCATCATCACTAGATCCCAAAGCGATCCTTCGGGCACGACGCGGCGAGAGTCCGCACTGAGCCCAACCTGTAAATTCGATATTCTCGCTGCGCGCGCGCAGCACAGGAATTTTTTGCATCTGCAGCATTCGGAACGCCGCAGCGCAAACAAGAAAGCGGTCTTTCTTCGCTCGCTCGGCACAGTCTCAGTAAAACATGATCGAATTGCAGGCAGACCCGCACAGTATAATAGCAGACATTTGACGTCGAAGCCGCCTCGAACGACGAAACTGCAATCGTGTACTATGTCCTTATCAACGCGGTGCTGATGAATGGGCTTGGAGGGAAGGTCGGAGGGCATGTCATGCCAAGAGTCCAACTTCCCGCAACCACCCCGAAACGCAGAGCCTGGAACAAGGGGCGGATCATCGGTCAAAAACGGCCTTTACTGCCATAACAGGTCTGGTCGATCCGAGCGCGGCTCGAACTGGCGGGCAATTTGCGCGATCTGGCTTTGTTCAACGTCGCTATCGATAGCAAGTTGCGCGGCTGTGATCTTGTCGGATGAGCGGTGTCTGACTTGGTAAAAGATGATCGCGTGCGGGAACGGGTTTCGGTGATTCGGAGCAAGACCAAGCGACCGGTGCAATTCGAATTGACCGAAAACACGCGCGATAGCGTTAAAGCATGGGTTAAATCGCCCGAAATGTTTGCGTGCCCGTTCATGTTCCCAAGCCGTTTCCACGACCGTCCGCACATCTCCACCCGCCAGTATGGTCGGCTTGTCTGCGATTGGGTAACGTCAATCGGCCTTGAGCCAAGTGGTTTCGGCATGCATTCACGTCGCCGTACGAAGGCGGCGGAGATTTACCGCAAAACAGCCAACCTCCGCGCAGTGCAACTGCTGCTCGGTCACACGAAGGTCGACAGTACAGTGCGTTATCTTGGCGTCGAACTCGAAGATGCGCTGAGCATTGCTGAGCGCATTGATATCTGATCGATTTTGGCGAACGGTCCTGCCGTTAACCATTTCAAAGCGGCTGCCTGTCCCTAACGCGGCGTTGGCCGGTGACGAGCGCAGAGTGTCATATGCTGCACCTTGAATGAAAAAGCCGCGTCCCAAGTTTTCGACTGTCCACCGGCTTGATCATGATGATAAATCGTTTTACCAGTGTATTGAATGGGAGAGGTGTGAATATGAAAATCGGGACGCCGAGGGAATTGTTTGAGGGTGAGAACCGGGTTGCGATGACGCCGGCTTCTGCCAAGGAGCTTCAGAAGCTCGGGCATGACTGTGTGATCGAGAGCGGAGCAGGCGCGCGGGCCGGGTTTTCGGATGCCGCCTACGAAGAGGCCGGTGTTGAGGTTGTCAAAACCGCCGCAGCCCTTTGGAAGGCCGCCGATATCGTGGCCAAGGTGCGGGTGCCGGACGAGGCTGAGATGAAGCGTTTGCGCGCCGATCAGACGCTGATCTCCTTCTTCAGCCCCGTGGCGGACGAGGCCAAGATGAAGGCGGCGGCCGGGAAGGGTGCCACCGTCATCGCGATGGAGATGATCCCGCGGATCAGTCGCGCCCAGAAGATGGACGCGCTGTCGTCCATGGCCAATATCGCAGGCTACCGCGCGGTGATTGAGGCCGGCAACAACTACGGCCGCTTCTTCACCGGTCAGATCACGGCTGCGGGTAAGGTGCCGCCGGCCAAGGTTCTGGTCGTGGGAGCGGGCGTTGCGGGCCTGGCCGCGATTGGCACGTCCACCTCGCTCGGCGCGATCACCTATGCCTTTGACGTGCGCCCCGAAGTGGCCGAACAAGTTGAATCGATGGGTGCCGAGTTCGTGTACCTGGACTTTGAGGAAGAACAGCAGGACGGGGCCGCAACGGGCGGCTATGCCTCTGTTTCTTCACCGGAATTTGCAGCCGCCCAGCTGGCGAAGTTCCGCGAGTTGGCCCCCGATATCGACATCGTCATCACCACAGCCCTGATCCCCAACCGCGAGGCGCCCGAGCTTTGGACCGAGGACATGGTTAAATCCATGAAGCCCGGGTCGGTGATCGTGGATCTGGCCGCAGAGAAAGGCGGCAACTGCAAACTGACCGTCAAGGACGAGAAAATCGTCACCGACAACGATGTCACGATCATCGGCTACACGGACTTCCCCAGCCGGATGGCCGCCCAATCCTCGACGCTTTATGCCACCAACATCCGCCACCTGATGACGGATCTGACGCCCGAGAAGGACGGCGTTGTGGTGCATGACATGGAAGACGATGTGATCCGCGGGGCGACGATTGCCCATGGCAAAGAGGTCACCTTCCCACCGCCGCCGCCCAAGGTGCAGGCCATCGCCGCCCAGCCCAAGGCAGAGGTCAAGGAAAAGACCCCCGAAGAGATCCGCGCCGAAGAGGTCGCGGCCTTCAAGGCGCAGACCAGATCACAGGTGACATTGCTGGCCGTGGGCGCCGCGATTGTCCTTGGCATCGGGATGATCCCGGGCATGCCGGCGAGCTTTATGCAGCACTTTATCGTCTTCGTGCTGTCGGTCTTCATCGGCTTTCAGGTCATCTGGAACGTCGCCCATTCCCTGCACACCCCGCTGATGGCTGTGACCAACGCTATCTCGAGCATCATCATTCTGGGTGCGCTGATCCAGGTGGGCTCGTCCAGCGCGCTGATCACGATCCTGGCCGGATTGGGCATCTTTATGGCCGCCGTCAATATCTTCGGTGGCTTCCTTGTGACACGGCGGATGCTCGCCATGTTCCAGAAATCTTAAGGGGGCGGGACACATGGAAAACACATTCACCATCGCGGCCTATGTGGTCGCAGCTATTCTGTTCATCCTGTCCCTGGGCGGGTTGTCCGGCCAGGAAAGCGCCAAACGAGCGGTCTGGTATGGCATCGCGGGCATGGCGCTGGCGGTTCTGGCCACGCTGATCGGGCCGGGGTCGGGCCTGTGGCTCGCCTCCCTTGTGCTGATCGCAGGCGGGGCGGCTGTGGGCTATCAACTGGCCACCCGGGTCGAGATGACGCAGATGCCCGAACTTGTGGCCATCATGCACAGCCTTGTGGGGCTGGCGGCGGTCTTTGTGGGCTTCAACGCGGACCTGATGATCAACTATATCAGCGGCGTCTATGCCGACGCGGATCTGACCCTTGGGGCGGCGGGCGCCTCTGCGGCCCTGTCCAAAGAGGTCACCGACGGGCTGTCCACCTTCGGGCAGTTGATCGCCAAGAAGACCTCTGTTGAAATCGGCATCCTGCGGGTGGAACTGGTGCTGGGCATCTGGATCGGCGCTGTGACCTTCACCGGGTCCGTCATCGCCTATGCGAAGCTTTCGGGCAGTTCCTCCAAACTGCCGTTCGAGATTGATACCTCTGCCAAGAAACTGCCCGGTGGGCATGTTCTGAACGCAGGGGTTGCGGGTCTGTCGGCGCTGCTGGCGGTCCTGTATTTGTCCAACGGCGGCACCTTTACGCTGGTGCTGCTGACGCTGCTGGGGCTGTTCATCGGCTACCATCTGATCATGGGCATCGGCGGGGCGGATATGCCCGTGGTGGTCTCCATGCTCAACAGCTACTCCGGCTGGGCGGCGGCGGCGATTGGGTTCTCTCTGGGCAATGACCTCCTGATTGTGGTGGGGGCGCTCGTGGGATCCTCTGGCGCGATTCTCTCCTACATTATGTGCAAAGCGATGAATCGTTCGTTTATAACGGTCATCCTGGGCGGCTTTGGCGGCCCAGCGGGCGAGCAGATAGCCGTGGAGGGCGAGCAGGTCGCCATTGATGTGGACGGTGTGGCGCAGTCTCTGGAGGAGGCCGACAGCATCATCATCATCCCCGGCTACGGCATGGCGGTGGCCCAGGCCCAGCAGAACGTGGCAGAGCTCACGCGCCGCCTGCGCGCCAAAGGCAAAAGCGTGCGCTTCGCCATTCACCCCATCGCGGGCCGCTTGCCGGGCCACATGAACGTGCTCTTGGCCGAGGCGAAGGTCCCCTACGACATCGTGCTGGAAATGGACGAGATCAACGAGGACTTCCCGGACACGGACGTCGCCATCGTGATCGGCTCCAATGACATCGTGAACCCCGCAGCCCAGGACGACCCCAACAGCCCCATCGCCGGCATGCCGGTGCTGGAATGCTGGAAAGCCAAGCAGGTGTTCGTGTCCAAACGCGGCCAAGGCACGGGGTACTCCGGCATCGAAAACCCGCTGTTCTTCAAGGACAACACGCGCATGCTCTACGGGGACGCCAAGGCAAGTTTGGACAGCCTGCTGGGGAAAATTGGGTAGATGGCGCGCGATATTCAACAGATCTGCGCCGAGGCCCGCGTCATCCCCGTCCTCGTGCTGGATGACCCCGCGGCGGCCACCACCCTGGCTGAGGTCTTGGTCGAAAACGGCTTACCCGTGCTGGAGGTAACACTGCGGACCCCGCGTGCCCTGGACTGCGTCGCCGCGATGGCCAAGGTGGCCGGTGCGCAGGTTGGCGTCGGGACCATTCTGCGCGCGGAGGACATTGACCGCGCAAGGAACTCCGGTGCTCGTTTCGGGCTTTCCCCCGGCCACAGCGACGCATTGCTGGCACGCGGGCAAGGGGATTTTACCCTCATCCCCGCGGTCGCGACACCGGCAGAGGCCCTGCAGGTCAGCGAAGCTGGCTTCAGGTTTCAAAAGCTGTTTCCGGCGCAGGTCGTGGGCGGTGTGGCGATGCTCAAAGCGCTGGGATCGGTCCTGCCAGATGTTACGTTTTGTCCCACGGGCGGCGTCACCCAAAACACCGCGCCGGACTATCTGGCGTTGCCGAATGTCTCTTGCGTGGGCGGCAGCTGGATCGCACCAGTGGCTGATGTTGCGAACGGAAATTGGGATGCAATCGGCGCGCGAGCCCGTCTGGCGGCATCAGGTTAGGTAAAAAATTCGCTAATTTGGAAAAACGATCTACCAAGACCGTCAGGCGCGATATCCTGAGTTGAAAGAGAAGGCACCAACCATGACGTCACTAACGCTGAAAGGCATGACCTGGGATCATCCGCGCGGCTACCTGGGGCTAGAGGCCGCAAGTGCGACTTATGCGGCAGAGACGGGCGTTTCGATCCACTGGGATCGCCGGTCGCTCCAGGCCTTTGCCGATGAACCCATCGAAGGCATCGCAGAAAACTACGACTTTATCGTTCTGGACCACCCCCATGTGGGGCTGGTGGCCGATACGCAAAGTCTGCTCCCCCTGCCACAGCCGGACAACCCGGAGGAGGTGTCGCTGGGGGGATCGCTTGAAAGCTATATTTGGCGCGACCAGCTTTGGGCCTATCCGATTGATGCGGCCTGTCAGGTGGCCGTCAAACGCCCGGATTTATGCGCAGATGAGCCGACGTCTTGGGAGGCGATCCTGCGCGGCGACGTGACCCTGCCCATGGTCACGCCGCTTTTACCTGTCGATGCCTTTGACATGATGCTGACCCTTGTGGCCGGTCGGAGCGAGGAAGACCTGCCCCTGTCCGAGGCCGCGTTTTGTTCGGACGCAAACGGCATCCTTGCCTTGCAGGTGTTGAAAGCCCTCTACAAGGCGGGCCCGTCCGAGGCCGTCGGCTGGAACCCGATCAAGGCGCTTGAGGCGATGTCGACCACCGATGACTTTGCTTATGCGCCCTGCCTGTTCGGCTATGTGAACTACGCCCGGCCAGGTTTTCGCGATCACACATTGACCTATTGTGACCTGCCAACCTTTGAAGGCATTGGCGCAAAGCGCGGTATTTTGGGGGGCGCTGGGATCGGAGTGTCTGCGAAGACCCAACACCCTGACGCGGCCGTCACCTTTGCCCAGTGGGTCACATCGGAACCCGTCCAATCGGGCGTCTATCTTGAAAACGAAGGCCAGCCTGCGCACCTGCAAAGCTGGCTGCGGATGGGCCAGGACCCGGCCTATGCGGGGTTCCTGCGGGGCGCATTGCCCACCATGCAAGACGCCTGGACGCGGCCCCGCGACGTCTGGTTCCTGGGCTTCGTCGACGATGTTTGCGAGGTCTTCCCGTCGTTCTTCCTCAAAGACAGGGACGAGGGCGAGTTCCTCTCCCTGCTGAACAAAATCTACACCCACCATAAGGAGCGCGTCCTATGAGGACCCCTAAAAGAACGATTGTCATCACAGGGGGCAACAAGGGCCTAGGCATCGCGCAAACCCGCGCTTTCCTCGACGCAGGCGATAGCGTCCATGTGGTCGCGCGGTCCGAGGGGGAGTTGGGCGGGATGGAGGGCGATGTGCATTTCGTACAGGCCGATCTGGCGGCGGATGCAAAGGCGTCCTTCCTTGACACGATCCATGATCGGACGGGCCGCATTGATGTGCTGGTGAACAACGCCGGCGCCCATCTGAAAAAGCCCGCATGGGACGTGGAGCCGGACGAGTTCGACCATGTCATGAACTTGAACGTGAAAGCCATGTTCGCGGCCTGCGGGCGCTTTGTGGCTTTGCAGCGCGAAACAGGGGGTGCAATCGTGAATATCTCCTCCATGGGCGGGCTGATGGCCCTGCCCTCGGCGGCGGCTTACGTGACGGCGAAGACGGCTGTGATCGGGCTGACGCGGTCGATCTGCGTCGATGCCGCGGAACATGGCATCCGCTGCAATGCCGTGGCACCGGGATTCATTGACACCGACATGACACGCGCCGTGCTGGCCAAGGATCCGGCCCGCCGCGACCGGATCGAACGGCGCATTCCGGGGGGCACCTTTGGCAAGCCAAAGGATATCGCGGATGCCGTCATGTTCCTCGCCTCGGCCAAGGCCCGCCACATCAACGGCGCGGTCCTGCCCGTCGATGGCGGCTTTTCGGTGGGGTTCTGAGGGATGGCTTACACGAAATCCCTGCTGACGGCGGCGCGCGAGATCAAGATCGAACAGGCTGAAATGCCTGACGAGATCGCGGAGGACAGCATCCGCCTGCGTCTGGCCACCGCCAGCATCTGCGGCACGGACATGCATTACTTTCGCCACTTCGCAAATGCGGGGTTCTTTCTGGATTACCCCGTCACCCTCGGCCACGAGGCCTGCGCTTATGTTGAGGACGCCAATGGCCATGATTTCGAAGCCGGCCAGCTGGTAGCGATAAATCCCGTCATCACCTTTGGTTCCAGTCCCGAGGCGCGGCGCGGCGACATCAACATGGACCCGGACAAGAAATTCCCGGGCTCGGCGACGACCAAGCCTCATATCGACGGCTTCTTTCGGGACTATTTCGACTTTCCCGCCCGCAATTGCCACGCGGTCGCAAAGGGTGTCTCCCCCGATCATTTGACCTTCGCCGAACCGCTGGCCTGTGCGCTGCATTCGGTGAACCGCGCAAATGTCCAAGCCGGGCAAAAGGTGCTGGTGACGGGTTGCGGGCCCATGGGCTTGCTCGCCACCGTAGGGGCGCACGCGAAGGGGGCCGAGGTGCATGTGACCGACCTGAAGGCCGCCGCCTTGGACGCCGCCGCCGCCGTGGGGGCCACGCAAGGGTTCGACATTGGCGCCGATGATCTGACGAAACTCTCAGGCCAATACGATGTGGTGATTGAGGCCTCAGGCTCCGCCCATGCCTACAATCAGGCGCTGGACGCGGTGCGCAAACAAGGCGTGATTTCCGTCCTGTCGCTGATCCAACCGCAGCCGGTACCGATCAACCTGCATCTAAATGCCCTGAAAGAGGTCACGTCCGTGGGCTCAATCCTTTTCACCCATGAGTTTGCCGATGCGGTTGCGCTGATCGAGGGGGGAGGCGTCGATTTCGAGGCCATCACCGCCGCCCGCTTTACCGTCGCCGAGACCCAAGCCGCCTGCGAGATGATGGCGGACGGCCACGCAGTGGGCAAAGTGCTGATCAAACCCGCATGAATACGGCCCCCGACATTGTGGCGCTGGGGGAGGCGCTGATCGAATTCACGCGTCTGCCAACCGAAGACGGCCAGCGACCGATCTTTCGTCAGGGCTTCGGCGGCGACACCTCAAACGCGATCATCGCTGCCGCCAGACAAGGCGCGCGCACGGGATATCTGAGTGCTGTGGGCGAGGACCCATTTGGCGACGACCTGCTGGCGCTCTGGGACGCAGAGGGCGTGGACACGACCGCCGTCCGCATCAGACCACAGGACCCGACAGGCGCTTACTTCGTGCTGCCCGACCCTGTGGGGCGCAAATTCTCTTACGCACGGCGCGGATCCGCGGCGAGCCTTTATGGCCCCTCCGGTCTGGACGAAGACATGATCGCGAGCGCTCGCATCCTGCATGTCTCGGCCCTCAGCCAAGCCATCAGCCCCACGATGCGCGCCGCCGTGACCCATGCGGCCAAGATCGCGCGCGAGAACGGAACCTTGGTGCCTTATGACACAAACCTGCGTCTGAACCTCTGGACGCTTGGCGAAGCGCGACAGGTGATCGAGGATTTCCTGCCGCTGGCGGATATCGTCCTGCCCAGCGACGATGAGGCGACCCAACTGACGGGCCTCACAGACGATGCGGCAATCCTTGATCACTTCGCCAGTTTCGGCGCGCGTCATGTGGTTCTGAAACGCGGGTCCAAGGGGCCGGTGATGCGCGTTGGGGATCAACTGGTCACCTTCGATGTCCCGCGAGTTGAGGCCGTGGATTCGACCGGGGCCGGCGACAGCTTTGCCGGGGCCTTTCTGGCCTATCTTCTGGAAACCGGTGATGCACAAACAGCCGTGCGCGCCGCGATGCAGGTGGCGGCAGGCACGGTGAGCGGGTTTGGCGCGGTTGATCCCATTCCGTACCGCGCGGACATCTCTATCCGCGAGTGACCCGTCCGAAAATTCTGCAACGACCAACTGAAGTGAGAAGTGCATCGCCCGAACCGAGGGGTGGGCGATATCGCCCGCCCCGTGAGGGCGGTTCCGGCGATGCCCGCCGAGCGGATGGGTCACAATGTGATTGAGGTTTTCAGGCCGACGCTCTAGCGCAAGCACAGGTGAAAGAAGGGGCGCCAGTTTTACGGACGCCCCTCTTGTTTCTCGGCGATGGTTTCACTACCCCTTCACAGCCCCAGCCGTCATGCCTTGGATGATCTGACGCGCAGCAAAGAACGTGAACAACAGCGGCGGGATCACGATCAGCGTGCCCATGGCCATGATCCGGCCCCACTCAACGCCCGTGTCGGTGATGAACCCCGCAGCGCCAACCGGCAGGGTCCGCGTGGACCGCCCCGTGAGCAGCAGCGCCAGGATGAATTCGTTCCACGCGATGCGGAACGTAAAGATGCCCGCGACGGCGTAACCTGACTTCATCAGCGGGAAGAGCACCTTGAAGAACACCTGCAAAGGCGTGGCCCCGTCCACAATCGCGGCCTCTTCCAGCTCCACCGGGATCTGTTTGTAGAACCCGAACAGCAGCCAGATCGCAAAGGGCAGGTTCAGCGCGGTGTAGAAAAAGATCAGCACGGCTAGGTCATTGTTCAGGTTGAACTGAATGACCATCGCAAAGGCCGGCACCGCGAGGACCGCAGGCGGCACCATGCGCACCAGTAGGGTCGTGTTGGCGACCAGCACACGGCCTTTGAATTCAGTGCGTGCCAAGGCATAGGCGCAGAGCCCGCCAAAGAACAAAGTCAGGAACGTGGCCGTCACCCCGATGATGATCGAGTTCCACAGGTAGGTGTCGAACCGGCCACGCGTGAAGATGTACTCGTAGTTGTCCAGCGTCGGCACAAAGAAGAACCAGATCGGCTCGCGGCTTTGGACGACCACGTCGGGTTTGAATCCTGTCGCCACCATGATCCAGATGGGGGCCAGCACGATCAGCGACAGCACGATCAGTGCGGTGTAATGCAGGATTGTATTCAGCGGGTTGTTAATCTGTTGAGTTGCCATGGCTTTAGATATCCGCCTTGTCTTTCATGGGGTTGCCCAGCCGCAGGATCGCAACGCTCATCAAAGAGACCAGCACGATCAGCAGCACTGAGATGGCCGAGGCATAGCCCAATTGCTGGGTCGAGAATGCTCGGTTGTAGATGTGCAGGGAGAGAAGTTCGGTCGCCCGACCGGGTCCGCCGCCGGTCATGATAAACATAACCTCAAGTGATCGGAAAACGTCGATCAGGCGCATCAGCAGTGCGATGATCAGGATGGATTTGATCATCGGCAGTTTCACGAAAAGGATGTGCTGCCACCAATTAGATCCATCGATCTTGGACGCCTCCAGAACCTCGCTCGGTAGCGCCTGCAAACCCGCGATCACGATGATGAAAATGAACGGCGTCCATTGCCAGATGTCGGTGATCACGATGGCCATGAAGGCGAGGTCAGGATCGCCAAGCCAGACCTGCGGATCAATCCCCATCTGACCGAGGTAATAGTTAATCCAGCCAATCCGCGCGTCATAGAGGTAGCGCCAGACAAGGCCGACCACGACTGGCGACACCATCAGTGGCAGGATAAAGATCGTGCGGAACACGCTGGCCCCCCGGATCGGTTTTTCCAACAGAAGTGCAAGGCTGATACCCAGAAACATCTCAATCGTGATGGTCCAGAAGCCGAACCGCAGCGTCACCCATAGACTTTCGCGGACGTTTT
This sequence comes from Yoonia sp. R2-816, assembly GCF_046762905.1. Classification (NCBI taxonomy): domain Bacteria; kingdom Pseudomonadati; phylum Pseudomonadota; class Alphaproteobacteria; order Rhodobacterales; family Paracoccaceae; genus Yoonia; species Yoonia sp. R2-816. The sequence goes on from NZ_JBKQXN010000112.1 coordinate 29,260, forward strand.
CGTCCCCCATCATACGGATGTAGTGGCGTATCCCAACATAGGGCGCATCTTCCAGCGGGGTGCCGATGGTCCAATCGTAAAAGCTTAGGTAAAGCGCCTGCATCACCGGATAGACCAGACCGGCCACCATCACGAGCGCGGCGGGCAGGATAAAGAAATAGGGTGAAAAGTTTTCGAAACGGAACCCGGATGGTTTCGGGGCTGCCTTTGGAACTTGGGTTGTATCAGACATCCCCTGCCTCATCATTATTGGGTGTTGCGTAGGGCGGCCCAGCGATGGGCCGCCCGGTGTGGTCGCAGGGCTTATTCGCCAGCGCGGTAGTCAGCCCACTTGTAGTAACCTTCGCGTTCCATGATCGCGCGGATTTGCTCATTGGCTTCATCCATGATCGGCTGGATCGGGTCATCGGTGGTGATGACCTTGGTAAGGGCCTGACCCAGAACGTCGATGTTGAGCTCGTTCCATTCGGGGATCAGCGGGCGCCAGTCAGGATCGGCACACGGCAGTTGTTCGGCCACGACGGGGTATTCGTCAAAGCCTTCGGTGTTGGCCTCTAGCGTGGAAATCCGTACCGGATCGCCGCCCAGTTCCACCATGCGCTGATCGCCCTGTTTGGACGTCATATACTGTAGGAACAGGAACGCCGCTTCTTGATTGGGGGAGTTCGCGGGGATGCCCATGGCAAAGCCACCGGTTTCCGAACCGCAGCGCGACCCAACAGGATGCAGCGCATAGCCCACGTTGCCGTCAATCGTGGACAGGTCGGGGTTGCGGGACATGGCCGCAATCTTCAGCGTGTCCAGGTGCATCGCCGCATCGCCCTGCAAGAACGCCGCCGCTGCATCACCAAACCCGAACGTCGGGATGCCATCCGGGCCGGTTTGCGCCACTTCGCGCATCACCTGTGCGGCCTCAACCGCCTCGGGCGAGTTGACCACGGGGTTCCACGCTTCGTCAAAGATTTTGCCGCCCAAAGGTGCCAGATGCATCAACCATGCGGCCGTCACCTGATGACCTGTCGCCCCACGGGATGTCAGCGCAGGAATGCCCGCCTCGTCCAGTGCGGCCATTGCCGCGCGCAGCTCGTCATAGGTCGTCGGCACCTCAATGCCTTGCTCTTCAAAGATGTCCTTGCGATAGGCCAGGATGGACGTCTCGGCCCCGAATGGCAGACCGTAAAGCGCGCCAGAGACACCCGGCAAATAGCCGCGTTCCCCACCCACAACACCGCCGTTTTGCAGGTATGCATCGGCAATGTCGTCGATGTCGAAATCAGGATCGACAATGGCAGGGTTGGTAAAGAACTGCGACAACGGGGTCAGCAGACCGCGCGACACATATTCGCCCTTCCACATCACAACCCATGCGACGACGTCATATTCACCCTCGGGGCGCGACATCTCCAAAAGCTGGCGATCCCGCATAGACAAATACTGGATGTAGTCGATTTCAACGTTGATGCCGGTTTCCTCGGTGAACTCCTCCACAAGTTCCTCGGCAAACGTGAAATGCGACAGCGATGGCCAGCTGACGACCAGCGTCGTGCCTTCGTAGGGCTCATAGGGGTTCGCAAGCGCGCCCCCCGCCGCCACGATGGTCGCAAGCGCTGTGCCCGCCATCATGCTTTTCATATGTCTTAAAATAGTCATTTGGTCTTCCTCCCTTAGGTGAATCCGCTGTTACGGAATGGCCGCCTCGCTGGCGGGATCGAACAGGTACAACCTGTTGATATCGAATAGGTATTCACCACTGCTAAGCGGAGCCGAGTTGGGCCCGACCTCAATCGCAGCGGTGACTTTGGTGCCGCCTAGATGGGCTGCTAGAAACTGGCTGGAGCCGATGTATTCGGCCACATCCACGTTCAGCTGCACCGGTTCCAGAACCGCGCCCTCTGCCCCGAGGGACGATTTGTGGGCGAAGTGTTCAGGCCGCATGCCGACGGTCACCTTAGCGTCCTTGTGGGTCTGGGCGACGGCCTTCAGATGGTCCGGCAGCGGGAAGTCAAACCCCTCACCGCGCAACCTCAGCCCGCCCTCGTCCACAATCGTCCCCTCAAGAAAATTCATCGACGGCGAGCCGATAAAGCCTGCGACGAACTTGTTCACCGGCGCGTTGTAAACCTCACGCGGGGTGCCGACCTGTTGCACAAGACCCGCCGACATGATCACGATCCGGTCGGCCATGGTCATGGCCTCAATCTGGTCGTGGGTCACGTAGATCATGGTTCGGTCGAGCTTTTTGTGCAGCAGCGCCAGTTCCGTGCGCATCGTCGCGCGCAGCTTGGCGTCGAGGTTCGACAGCGGCTCATCAAAGAGGAAGCAATAGGCGTCCCGCACAATCGCGCGGCCCATGGCGACCCGTTGCCGTTGGCCACCGGACAGGTCCTTGGGCTTGCGATCCAGATAGTCGGTCAGCTCAAGCATGTCGGCGGCCACACGGACGCGTTCGTTGATCTCGGTCTTTGGCGCTCCGGCCAAACGAAGCGCGAACGACATGTTCCCAGCCACATCCATGTGCGGGTAAAGCGCGTAAGATTGGAACACCATGGCGATGTCGCGTTCTTTGGGGCGCGCCCAGGTCACGTCACGCCCGCCGATCTCAATCGACCCGCTGGTGACAGGTTCAAGCCCCGCGATCATCCGCAATGTCGTGGATTTGCCGCAACCCGATGGGCCGACGATCACCACAAACTCGCCCTCTTCAAACGAGAGAGACAGCGGCGGGATGACGTTCACAGCGCCATAGGATTTTGTAACCTCTGAGAGATGTACGCCACTCATTCTGCGGCCTTTCTTGGTGTTGCGGGACGGGTCATTTGACCTCAGCCCCTTTGTTGATTTTCACGCGGCGGATGATTTCGGCATCCCGCGCCGCCTTGAACGCCTCCGGATCGCGGGACGTCCAATCGTAGAAACCGCTGCCCGTCTTCATGCCGAGCTTGCCGTCCGCCATTAGGGCGCCAACGGGTGTGTCAGCAGGGTCCGTGACGTTGGACAGATCCGCCCAAACGGCCTTGGCCGCGTCCGATGTGATCAGGTCCAACCCCGCCAAATCCGCGTGTTCAAACGCACCCATGGCCGGCAGTCGGGACGCGTAGCCGACCTTCAAAATCGTGTCGCAAGCCTCCGGCGTCACCAGCCCTTGCCCCACAAGCGAGGCAAATTCCCGCAGCACCGCATGCTGAATGCGCGCCCAAAGGAAGCCGGGAATGTCGGGGCAGAGCACCGGAGTCTTATCCGTCGCGGCCAAGAGCTCCTGAACCGCGTGGGTTACATCCTTGTCGGTCTGCTTTCCGGGCACGACCTCGACCAATTCCACCAGATGGGCGGGCTGGGCATAATGTGCCACGCAGAACTGCTGCGGGCGGGTCAGCTTCGTTTGCAGGTCCGTCGCGCTCAGCGCTGAGGTCGTGGACGACAAGACGGCGCGCCCGTGGGCCAAAGCCTCTGCCTGTCCTAAGAGGTCCTGCTTGACTTCAAGATTCTCGGCCACTGCTTCGATGATGAAATCACCGCCGGCCACAGCCTCAGCCAAATCAGCGGTGCTGTGCAGCTCATCGTGCACGCGATCCACCTTCGCCTGCCGAGCAAGCCCCCGAGAGATCAAAAGCTCACAGCCCTCCTCAATGCGCGCCATCGCAGGCGGAAGGCTTTCCGCCCGCCTGCCCCACAGCGTCACCTGACAGCCGCCGAGCGCCAAGGACAGCGCGACCTGCGCCCCCATGGTGCCCGCGCCGAGGACCGTGCATCTGGGCAGATCAGCTGACATAGTGCCACCCTGCGCCTTGCTGTTTCATCAGCCCCTGGGCCGCAAACGCCTTCAGACTCGCATCAATCGACACAAGCGCGCGCCATTCGCGCACCATGTTCTGATCGTCACAGCATTTGTCCCGCAGATCGGCAAAGCTGATGCCGGGGTTAGCTTTCACATGGGCCAGGATCGACGCCTCAACCTTATCCACCCGCGCGCGGCAATCATCGACCAGCTCTTGCGTCTCAGCCGCCGTTTTGACCTCATCATGCGCAAACAGCACCGCCTGCACGTCGCGTTCAACGAGAAACTTTTCGATCTTGTCAAACGTCGCCCGCATCACGGCCGGATCTTCGTAGAGATACAGAACCGGATTGAACGGCGGCAGCAGCGGGTCGGCGATCACCAGCGTCTTGGTGGAGCGTTCAAAGAACCCGATTTCGCACATGGAATGGCCCAGAACCTCGACCACTTCGAGCTCAACACCGCCGCCCAGATCAATTACGTCCCCGTCTTTGACAAAGCGGTCAATCGGGCCTTCGGTCGGTCCCATCCAATCGAGGTATTCTTCATTCAGATCAAAGTGTTCGCCTTCGGGGAAGGCATGCACAATGGCCTTTGCGTTCAGCATGTTGTCCGCGACACGGTCGGCACGACCCGCATGGCCCACGATCTCACACCCTGTCTCGGCCTTCAGCCAGCCGTTGTTGCCTACGTGATCCATGTGTTCATGAGTGAGCAGCAAAAGGTCGAGGTCTTTGCGGGCGATGCCCAACTCCTCAAAGCTCTGCTCAAGCGCGGGCAAGCCGCCATAAAGTCCACTGTCGATCAGCGCTGTTTTGTCTGCGCCCCGCACGAAAAACACCCGCGTTGCCGTCTTGCCCTCGTGATCGCCGGGCAGGCCCATAGCGACCGTGGCGAACGGACCTTCCTGATATGTGATGACCGATTTTGACATGTTCGTTCCTATTTCCCTTTGAAGACCGGATCGCGTTTTTCCATAAACGCGGCGATCCCCTCTTTCCCATCTCCCGTCGCATAGAGCGCGCCCAAAACCCGTTGTTCAAACGTCAGGCCCGCGCTGAGCGGTGTATCCAACCCATCATCAACAACCCGTTTCGCTTCGCGCAAAGCGACGGGTGCCTGGGCGGCCAGCGTTGCGGCCAATTCCATCGCACGAGGCATCAGCGCGTCCGGCGCGCAGGCCTCTAATGCTGCCCCATAGTCCACCGCCTCCGCGGCGGTGATCATCCGACCTGTCATCAGGATTTCCTTGGCCCGCATCGGCCCCACCAAACGGGGCAGGCGCTGAGTCCCGCCGCCGCCTGGGAGGAGGCCAAGCTTTATCTCGGGCAGGCCGAGCTTTGTCTTTTCGTTCACAAGGATGAAATCGCAGCACATGGCGATCTCAAACCCGCCGCCGAGGGCATAGCCGTTCACGGCACAGATCGTCGCCTGCGGCAGGGCCGCCAGCGCATCAAACGTTTCCCGCGACCGGCGCTGGAAATCGTCGAACACCGTTTGGTCCGCCCCGTGGTAGCCCCCGATATCGGCGCCCGCGACAAACCCACGGCCCGTGCCTGTCAGCACGACGACCTTCACGTCATCTTTGCGCGCAGCAACATCGGCGAAGTAGGCCCCCAGAGCGGCCTGAATCTCAAAGTTGAGCGCGCCAAGCGCCTCTTCACGGTCCACGCGCAGCACCTCGATGGCACCGTAGCGGGTCAGGACAAGATTGGGGTGCAGGCGCTCTTCGGTCATCCTAACGCCCCATTTTTGCGCAAGGAGTCCAGGCGTTCAGCGCCCAGAAGATCCGTCAGCACCTCATCCGTGTGCTCACCCACCTGCGGGGGCACGCGCGTGACGCGCACAGGCGTCTCGCTCAGGGTGATCGGGTTGGCGATGGCGTGGATTTTGCCGGCCTTGGGGTGGTCCATCTCAACCAAGCGCGATGGTTCATCCTCAACCGCGTCCTTCATGGCCGCCGCTGAATCGCGGATCGGGGCCGCCCAGACATCGGCCGCCTCAAACAGGGCCATCAGGTCCGCCGTAGTCCGTTTCTGGGTCGACAGGTCAATCCGCAGCTTGGTCGCGTCGCGCTCTGCCCAGGGGTCCATCTGAGCCAAATCTGCATCCCCCAGGATATCGGCAAGCTTCGCCAAGGGACACATCGCAATCGCCACCCACCCATCCGCCGATGGATGCGCCCCGTAAGGCGCATCGTTCCAGCAAGACGCCACACCAGCAGTGGAGCGTTCCAGCGTGATGTCCTGGTTCAAAACCGCAAAATTCTCCTGCCCCATCAGGTTCAGCGTCGCGGAATAAAGATCCGTCTCGACCTTTTGGCCGACTCCCTGCCGGTCCCGCGCAATCAGCGCTCCGAGGATCCCGATGGCCAGCGCTTGGGATGCCGCGAAATCGGCCACGGGTGTGCCGCAGGCGGTGGGCGGATCATCGCGGCGGCCGGTGTTGAACATCACGCCTGACTGCGCCTGGATGAGCAGGTCCTGCCCCGGCATGCCCTTTTCGGCCATCTTTGATCCCGCGCCCCAGCCAGACCCCGACGCATAGATGATCTTTGGGTTTGCGGCCTTGAACGCGTCATAGCCCAGACCGAGGCGGTCCATCACACCGGTGCGGAAATTCTCAACCACCACGTCACAGGATTTGGCCAGATCGAGCAGAGCCTCGCGTCCCTTTTCGTTCTTCAGGTCAATCGCAACGGACCGCTTGTTGCGGTTGAACGACAAAAACGCCGCACTGTCCCCGCCGACAAATTCGCCAATCATGGGCATGGACCGCATCCACTCACCTTTGCCCGGACGTTCGACCTTGAGGACATCAGCCCCCATATCCGCAAGCGTCTGCGTGCACAGCGGCCCCAGCATCATCTGGGTAAAGTCCAGAATGCGCACCCCATCAAGGGCGCCTTTGGCGGTTGTCATAATGATCCTCCCGACAGCAATAGGTGCTTTGATAAATCGCTACACCAAGCTGGTAATTCGTTTTACCTAAATCAACAACGATTGCCCCACCTGTCAAGCACCTTTATGAAGAAACCTGTCTTACACGCTCCGGAGTCGACAATGCCAACGCTCAGTGAAATCGCAAAAAAGGCGAAGGTATCGACTGCGGTAGTCTCAAGAATAGTAAACAATGACAAAACGTTACGAGTCTCGGACGAGACCCGAGAACGGGTGAAAAAGATCGTCGTCGAGACCGGCTACACGCCTAATCGCGCGGCGCGATCTTTGCGATCAACGGAAACCGGTTTTCTCGCGATGGTTGTCCATGACGCAACGAATCCGGTCTATGCGGAAATCACGCGCGGCGCCCATGAGGCTGCGACACGCGCAGGCAAATCGATCCTGCTGATCGATGCCAGCGTCGGAGGACAAGCGGTGACCAGTGTGCAGGAACTCATCAGTGGGCGCGGGATCGACGGGTTGATCCTGCAAGCAGCTGACGAGAAAACCGATGGTTTGATTGCCACTGCAGCCCGTTCAAATATCCCGATGGTACAGCTTCAGGCCCGAATCGATGCGCAATTCCCCATCGTGGCCCTACCCGATTACGAGGCCACGCGCCTCGCCACGCAAAGCTTGATCGACGACGGCCACACCCGCATCGCTTGTATCGCGACAAGAGCAGGGCTGACCTTTACCGAGGAACGCATTCGTGGATGGCGCAGTGCGCTTGCGGACGCGGGCCTCATCGAAAGGCTTGGGGATTTGGTCTATTCGGATCCGAACCTGACCGGAGGCAAGGCGGCGTTGAATGCCGTGCGATCCAATGGGACAACCGCCACCGGACTTGTGTGCTGCAACGTCCTGACGGCCATCGGCGCAATGCAGACAGCCCGTGAATTGTCTATTGGTATCCCCGGCGATCTGTCGATCGTTGCCATCCATGATAGCCCGTTTGCAGAATATTGCTTTGTTCCACTAACCACTGTGCGCATGCCTCTGTTCGAACTCGGACAAGAAGCAATTAAGATGCTGATCTCTCCGTCTCGTCCGGACCACAAAGCAGATGTCGTGCTGGCACAGCCTCCCGTCCTCGTAAAGCGCGCCAGCTCTGCCAGAAGATTGTAAAGACAGAACCCCATTGGTCTTGCATCTGATCTGCCATGGTAAACCTCATCAGATCATGACCATGCGGTTTTGCGTCGATCAATTGGTGACCGGATAAATATGCGCCGGCATGAATGTGGCTGACATACATGTATTTTTTGGACCTCAGACTGCCGACTATTGAAGATTGAAACTGCGTGTTCAGATATCGCTGCAACCCGCGGCTTCCTGCCTTTGCTGCTCGTACATGTGCAACAAGGTCAATGGAAGCAGCCGTTCGCCCTTAGTTCCTCAATAACAGCTTCTCTAATCGGGCGTTTGGGTCAAGTTCATTTCATCGTTTCGTTTCCGTTCTTTGGGACCAGATCCTTCATCCGGGTCAAGCTTCTCTTCGCAGTCATTGGTGGCCCGGTTCGGTTGGACCGCTGCATGCATGTGTCGGATCGGTCGTGGAGCGCCCAGCTTAGTCTCGCGCTTGGAGTGGCGCAGCAGCCATTTTCGGCGTCATCCGCGGACCTCGTCCGGTGAGGGACGATCCCGTCATTGATCTTTGAAGGTTCAGTTCATGCGGCACCCTCCAAAGGTCTTTGACGGAACTCGGTGTTGTCAGCCCACATGCGGTGCATGATGACAGCCAGTTTGCGGGCGACGGCAACGACAGCTCTGCGGCGGCCTTTTCGGCGCATCAACCGAAGACCCCAACTCTTGATCTCTGAGCTCGCGACGGACCGCATCATCATTGCATTTGCCGTTGCGTAGAGCGCGGACCGCACGTCCGCATCACCAGCTTTTGAGATACGGCCAGGTTTGTCCATCTCCCCGGACTGATAGCGCCTGGGTGTCAGACCGAAGTGCGCGGCGACCGTTCTTGAGCTTGTGAAGCGTTTGGGGTCATCCACCGCGGCTTTGAAGGTCAGTGCAGCAATCGGCCCTACGCCGGGGATCGCCATGAAGCGCAGGCAAGTCTCATCATGGCTGGCAGCGCGCTTCACGCGTCTGTCCAATTCTCGATATGCGGTGAAGAGAACTGCCCGGGCGTCCAAGAGTGGTAACAGCGCATGCGACAAGTCAGGGTCCACCTCAATAATAGGCCGCACCTGCTCGTCAAACGAGGCCTGGTCGATACGCGATGGCAGGCGCAGACCAAAGATCCGGAACAAGCCACGTATCTCGTTCGCCAGATCAATGCACTTACGCTGCACCGCTTTGCGGCTGCTCAACAGCGCACGAACGGCGTGTGCCTTCCGGCTCTTCATATGGACGGGATTGAACCAGCCAGACCGAAGCACATTGGCGATCCCGCGCGCATCCGTCTTGTCGGTCTTGTTGCGCATGGCCGACAACGCCGCGTTCACCTGCCGTGCCTCCATACAAACGACGTCAAAACCAGCGCCCTGCAATCCAAAAAATAGGTGCTGGCTCATCGCGCCAGCTTCGAACCCAATCCGAAGTTCACTTGCAGTGAGGTTTGCCAGGCAGCCGCTGATGTCCTCAATCTCACACGCAACCGTGCGCTCAAGAACCGTTCGTCCATCTCCATCGATCACGCAGACAGCGACTGACCGCAGCGACACGTCCAAACCAACAAAGTAATCCATCTCGTTCTCCTCAAATTGCAGATACATCCTGCAACTCTATCAAGAACCTGACCCATCAATCTGGTCAGCCCGATTACCCATGCTTTGTCCGGCGCCGGAGTTGTCGGATCAGACTGTGACGAAAATTCAGTTGCTCTTCTTAATGAAGCGAGGGCTTGGAATGACTGCTTCGGTGATTTGCACTGCACCGCAACGAAAAACATTCTGCAACCGCAAAAGGATGCTGCGTGGGCAATCGCCGCATGTGCACAAGTCCGCAGTGTCCCGCAACTTACCAATTCATGCACGATGCAGCGAAGGTCGGGAATGCCTAATGATACGATTCCGCCCCCAGCCGGACTCGACCCCAAGTACAGCCAGCCGTCGCGAGTCCAGACGTAGCTGATGTCGCCTGCCCACTTCTGGTTCGGTCGATCGGCACGGAAGTCTCGGTTCAGCAGGTTCGGCGCAATGTTAAACGCATGGTTGCTATCGGTCGTCACCTTGTATTTCTTTGACCTTTCAACCCGAATGCCGTTCTCACGCATGAGCCTGCC
>NZ_JBKQXN010000113.1:0-647 GCF_046762905.1 Yoonia sp. R2-816
GGCAGGCTCATGCGTGAGAACGGCATTCGGGTTGAAAGGTCAAAGAAATACAAGGTGACGACCGATAGCAACCATGCGTTTAACATTGCGCCGAACCTGCTGAACCGAGACTTCCGTGCCGATCGACCGAACCAGAAGTGGACAGGCGACATCAGCTACGTCTGGACTCGCGAAGGCTGGCTGTACTTGGCTGTCATTCTGGATCTGCATTCCCGGCGGGTGATCGGCTGGGCAGTCTCGAACCGAATGAAACGTGACCTGGCGATCCGGGCATTGAAGATGGCCGTGGCGCTGAGGCAACCGCCCAAAGGCTGCATTCATCACACCGATCGGGGCAGCCAATATTGTTCCCATGACTACCAGAAACTGCTGCGCCAGCACGGGTTCCAGGTATCGATGAGTGGAAAAGGCAATTGCTATGACAACTCTGCCATCGAGACCTTCTTCAAAACGATCAAGGCTGAGATGCTTTGGCGCAGGTCCTGGCCGACGAGACGAGAAGCTGAAGTCGCCATCTTCCAATACATCAATGGCTTCTACAATCCGCGCAGGCGGCACTCAGCTTTGGGCTGGAAAAGCCCGGTCGCTTTCGAACGGAAAGTGGCCTAAACGAGCACCTGGGGCGGCACAAAAACGTGACAGGTCCA
>NZ_JBKQXN010000114.1:0-1523 GCF_046762905.1 Yoonia sp. R2-816
GTCATCGGAACCTCCTCTGTCGACTGAGAAAGCCTCAATCGTCGGACAGGTTCGTCAGTTCACAAAATGCGCGACGTCAGGAAAAATGCGAAACATCAGCCAAAAACGCCAATGCCGCGCGAGCGGCTTCGTCCTTGAGCCAAATTTTCAAGTTTTCCGCGCTGAGGCAAATGTCGGCTTATGTGCAGGATGAGAGTGAAACTGAATCCGTGCTAAAACCTCTTGCCCAAAAAGAGTGGCCGGAAGAATTGATCATCAGTGCGAAGGTCTCACTTCTAGTTTGTCACGGGTCCGCTGATCCCAAATGCAACAGAGCTGTCCTTCATGATCGATCAATAGCAACATAAAAGATGAGGCACGGTGAACCGTAAACTTGCTACCAACCGGATAGTCTCGGGCTTCGCACGAATTTGGTATGTAATCGGTGCGAACCGGTTCGACCGCAATCAAAACTACGCCCTTCGCCAGTCTCGAAAGCCGCTCCCGATGAGCGTAGTCCTCTGCGGTTGGCAGTCTGACGACTTCAAGATCCGATGGAATCTCGACGATAGAGACATTTGTTATCTTTCCGTCCTTCACTTCTGCATCGAACACGGACCACCCAAAGTAATGTCCTTCTCCATAAAAGTTCAAAGTCCCTGACCAAGCCATCGTTTGTCCCGTTGGATCGAGCAACCAACCTTCCCGTGATATTGTCAGCGTCCACGCTTCATCGTGCCAACCATGCTCCACCCAATAGCCAACACTCTTGCTTTGGAACAGATTCACGTCTGATCGCAGTTCGCCCTCTCTTGGAATTGGCAACTCCATATCCAATTGAATATTGTCAAATTTTCCCAAGACCGTCTCCGCGAATGCACGGTATTGCCTCTGTCAGGTAAGCCATTCCTGTCGTGTTGAATTGCGATTACCATAAATCTGCAACACAAACATCTTAACAAGACGAAGCGCTTGCAAATCAGCTTAGCTCTTTCCTGACGCCACGAAAGCGGACATCCGCCTCCAATCGACGAATGGCAACTCCGTCCCGCTGACCGACGAGAATTATCCCGGATCTTTTGAAACTGTCCACTGAAATGGGGCAAGACGAGCCAAGAGCCATCGGGGCGGGTCGCAGCGGATACCCGTAGAGAGCCCTTGGCCCAAATTGACCAGTGCTGCGCGGGGTGCGAGTGACAGTTTTCTTCGCAAGGCGGCCATTGCCATGGCAGAAAGCGACCCCTGGCCCGTGTTGCTAACATGAACGTCTGACAGGGCTTCACCATAGCTGATGTCTATTCAAATATAGAATCATGGTATTTTCCAATTCAGCGATCGGGTTCCAGTGTTGGATAAGAGAAGAAATGACTGGACGGACTTGCGCGCAATCAAACGGCAAAGACCAAAGCTTCGGAAAGTAACGTCGAGTTTCCGCTCTTCGCCCGCGACTTCTGGACTCGCACGAAACCAACGCCAACAGCTCACCATCTTGAATTGGATAAAGAAATGACCGTTATGAACAACGCACCTGTTTTGACAACTTT
>NZ_JBKQXN010000115.1:0-23258 GCF_046762905.1 Yoonia sp. R2-816
TCACGGAAAAGACTGAGGATGATTGGCGATCAAAAACGCGCCCAATCGACCTCATCGACTCCCCACGCTGCCAGCGATCCCAGATCTCGGCACGCTGTTCTGCTGAATAATAAATCCTGCGACGATACTTCATTCAAAACACTCCATCTCTTCCTAAAGGTTAAAGTGTTGCGTCCACCAGTTGAGACCACCGCGCAAAGTGTCGTGACAATCAAGAATGTACCAATGCGAGAGTGTTTCATAATTTCTCCTTTTCGAAATCTGCGTTGACCTCTGGTAGACCGCGTGTATCCGGGTGGTGAACGCGAGCCCTGTGCGATCTACGCAGCAGCGAAGGGTTCTATTCTTGCAACGGGTGATTTTATTGACTTGCGGACCGGAATGGCTGTGATGTGCTCTGCACAAAGCCCTGGCCTGCGACATTCTGTCAGGTCATACTTTGCCCCACCAAGGATGGAGGGGATTATGGGGTTTCCGGCTGTTTTGGTGGCGACCCTGGCGAGTTTCGCTTTTGGGGCGTTCTATTACGGAGCGCTTTCGAAACCGTGGATGGAGGCGTCGGGTGTGCCATTGGGCGAGGATGGCAAGCCGCTGAACGCCAGCAATCCGACGCCTTATATCGTGTCGTTCATCTGTATCCTGTTGGTGGCGGGCATGATGCGGCACAGTTTTGCGCTGTCGGGGATCGCCACGTTGGGCAAAGGATTGGTGTCCGGGCTGGGCATTGGTCTGTTTTTCATCGCGCCATGGATTTTCCTGAACACCGGCTATTCAAACCGCCCGTGGAAACTGGCCGTCATCGATAGCGGATATGCGGTCGCAACCGGTGCCATCTGCGGCACGATCCTGACGCTGTTTTGATAAAAAAAGAGGGTCCGGACATAAGTCGGACCCTCTTTTCACCCCGCGTGCTCCTAAGCCACCACACGCAACTGAATCTCTAGGTCCGGACCGTTCTGGCCGTGTATTGGGTCTAACCGAAAAAGCCCAATTCAAGCAAATGAATTGACCTGAAAAATCGAGTCAAAAAAAACTGAAAGATGAGGGAACAAAACGCAGAACGCCCGCCGGACCGGCAGGCGTTCGTGGTTTATTCCTGACCTTAATCAGCCGTAAACGGCCTCTTTCTTGAAATGCTTGGTCAGCATGTAATAGACAACCGCGCGGTATTTGTTCCGCTCGGATTTGCCATATGTATCAAGAACCGCGTCAATGGCCGAGTCGAGCTCGGGGCCGTCTTTCAGGCCAAGCTTCTTGATCAGAAAGTTGTTTTTGACGGTTTCAATCTCAGCGGGCTGGCTTGCGGCAACGGTCGAGGCGTCTGCATTGTAAATCGCTGGGCCGCATCCGATGGTGACCTTTGTCAGCAGATCCATATCTGGCGTCATGCCGCATTTGTTCTTCAGGTCATCAGCATACTTTGCGATTAAATCGTCTCTTTTACCCATTGGATTTGTCCCCAGTCATTGTTTTTGCAGGATTGCACGACGCCTTAGAGTGGCGGCGATGGCCGCACGTTAAAGGGACAGATCACAATTCGTAAAGAAAAAACCGGATAAGCGGCAATGATCCGCCTTGCAACGGTCCGGGATGAACCGAGGATGAACGGACGACCGTAAAAGCACGCATCCGTGAATGATCCACTCTGTGAAGCACGCCGTAAACCGTAGGTCACCACAAAAAAGGAAATGGTAATGACTATGAACAAATACTTGCTGGCTGCCCTGATCGCGACCGCACCCATCGCGGCAACGGCGCAAAGCTGGGATGGCGGCTATGTCGGTGTGCAGCTTGGTTCCGCAGACATTGATGTCGATGGCGCCGCAGAGTTGGAAGGCGACGGCACGTCTGTCGGTATCTTTGCAGGCTTCAACGTGTCCAATGGCGGCCTCGTCTATGGGGCAGAGATTGATTATGACACCACCGACTACGAAATCGCCGATGGTGCGCAGGAGGTTGATTCAACCACACGTCTGAAAGGCCGCATCGGCACCGAATTGGGCGGTGGTCTGGCTTACGGCGTTGCCGGTTTTGTTGCGGCGACATCCCCGGGTCTGGGCGACGACAACGGCTATCTGATTGGCCTGGGGTATGACTTCCCCGTGTCCGATAACATCTTTGTCGGCGCAGAACTGCTGCAGCACCAGTTCGAAGATTACAACGACAGCGATCTTGATGTGGGTGTCACCACGATCAAGGCGCGCGTGGGCTTTAACTTCTAGAGTTACTGCCGCATTCCCTGATGGCGCGGGCCGGATATCCCGCGCCATCACCTGTTTACCGGCACAACCCCCAACCCGTTGATTGCAGATGAAAATGATCGGCGTGCAGCCGGTTGTAGTCAGGCGACAGCGTCAGATTGAACCAGTCGCAGGCCCCGTCGCGGGCAGCCCGTAGAAACGCCGCTTCGGCACTGTCCCCATCCCATCCCGATAACAGACGCACAGACCGCCCATCGGCAAACCGGAACCCGGCGATGTCGATGGCATCTGCGGTGGCATGTGTGCTCATCCGTGATGAGGGGCCAGCGCCGGTCCGCATGGCCCGGCAGCTGTAGCTGCCGAAATGGTCGATCCCGGTCAGGTCTGTGCCCAGCAGGTCCTGCGCCGCGGGTTGCAGGCTGTGCCGTTCCCACATCGCCATGCGCAGGGCAATGGCGCAGCGGGTTTCGACGGCGGCAAGACGGGCCTGACCGACACCGCGCAGATCAATGCGGTCACGGATATAGCATTGGCTGGTCGCCTCAAGGTCAGCCATAGATTGCAGGGCTGCGTGCCCATCGAGTGCTGCCAGGCAGGTCGCGCCGCTGGCCGCTGTGCGGTTCAGCTTCCAGCCCGTCAGGGGTGTCACCGGATCACTGATGCGCAATGGCCTGGTTGGGTTCCACGCCTCTGGCAATGGCGTGTCAGGATGCATCAACGTCTGATAGCCGCCAAACCCCATGAGCCCCAGAAAAACCAAAGTGACCGCCCCCCGCAAAAAGGGACGGCCACGGGATTTGCGATCTTCGTCTTTCTTTGCGGCGTCCTGCGCCATTGCCTGACGTTTGGCGTGCCGCATCAGCGATCAGTAGCGGTAGTGTTCGGGCTTGAACGGCCCGTCGACGGTGACACCGATATAATCGGCCTGCTCTTTCTTCAGCTCGGTCAGCTTCACACCGATCCGCTTCAGATGCAGGCGGGCGACCTTTTCATCCAGATGCTTGGGCAGGATATAGACCTGGTTTTCGTATTCACCGCCATTGTTCCACAACTCCATCTGGGCCAGCACCTGATTGGTGAAAGAGGCTGACATGACAAATGACGGATGCCCGGTCGCGTTGCCAAGGTTCAGCAAACGGCCTTCGGACAGCAGGATCAGACGATTGCCGGACGGCATCTCGATCATGTCCACCTGTTCCTTGATGTTGGTCCATTTGTGGTTCTTCAGGGCGGCGACCTGAATTTCATTGTCGAAATGGCCGATATTGCCGACGATGGCCATATCCTTCATCTCGCGCATATGCTCGATCCGGATCACGTCCTTGTTGCCGGTGGTGGTGATGAAGATGTCCGCGCTCGCCAACTCATCCTCCAAAAGCACAACCTCAAACCCGTCCATGGCGGCCTGCAATGCACAGATCGGGTCGACCTCTGTCACCTTCACGCGGGCACCGGCCCCGGCCAGCGACGCAGCCGACCCTTTGCCCACATCGCCGTAACCGCAAACAACGGCGACCTTACCGGCCATCATCGTGTCAGTGGCGCGGCGGATCCCGTCAACCAGCGATTCCTTGCAGCCATATTTGTTGTCGAACTTGGACTTCGTCACGCTGTCATTGACGTTGATCGCGGGGAAAGGCAGTTGGCCCTTCTTGTGCAGATCATAGAGGCGATGAACACCGGTCGTTGTTTCCTCTGACACGCCCTTGATCGCGTCGCGGGTTTTGGTGAACCAGCCGGGGCTTGCGGCCATCCGTTTCTTGATCTGAGCCTGAATGACCTCTTCCTCTTCCGAGGTTGGCACGCCAAATTCCTCACCCGCCTCGATACGGGCACCCAGCAACACATAAAGCGTCGCGTCGCCGCCATCGTCCAGGATCATGTTCGCGCCTTCTGGGAACAGGAAGGATTTATCAAGGTAATCCCAATGCTCTTCCAGCGTTTGTCCCTTGATCGCAAAAACAGGCGTACCGCCTGCCGCAATCGCCGCCGCCGCGTGGTCTTGGGTGGAGAATATATTGCAAGACGCCCAGCGCACATCGGCGCCAAGGGCCACCAGTGTTTCAATCAGAACGGCCGTCTGGATCGTCATATGCAGCGAACCGACGATGCGCGCACCCTTCAGCGGTTTCTTCTCACCATATTCCTCGCGCAGCGCCATCAGGCCGGGCATTTCGGTTTCAGCGATATCAAGCTCTTTGCGGCCAAAAGCGGCAAGGTTGATGTCTTTGACGATATAGTCTTGCGACATGTTTCATTCTCCTGAGTGGGTCGGCGGTGCCATAGCATCGCGCCCCGCTTGCTACAATCCGATGCCTCGTATTAATTGGAATGTTCTAGATAGTCTTAAGGCGGTCCGACAATGAAACAACCACGCGCGTGGCAACGCATGCTTTCGGGGCGCCGGTTGGACCTCTTGGACCCGACCCCGGTGGATATCGAAATTGCGGATATTGCCCATGGCCTTGCCTTTGTTGCCCGCTGGAACGGGCAGACCAAGGGTGATTTTGCCTATTCGGTCGCCGAACATTCCCTGCTGGTGGTCGATATCTTTCGCCGCCAGCAGCCAAACGCGCCGGTCAAATGGCAGTTGGCCGCGTTGCTGCATGATGCCCCTGAATACGTGATCGGTGACATGATCAGCCCGGTCAAGGCGGCTGTCGGCCCCGGTTATGGCGCGCTGGATGATCGGCTGACGGCGGCGATCCATCTGCGTTTTGGCTTGCCCGCCCAGATCCCAGCAACGGTGAAACGCCAGATCAAGCGGGCCGACAAATTGTCAGCCTGGTTGGAGGCGGTGCAGATTGCGGGTTTCACCCGCGCCGAAGCGGATAAATTCTTTGGCAAACAGGACCCGGCCTTCGCCGACGGCCTGACCATTCGCCTGCGCCCCCCGACCGAGGTGCGGGACGATTTCACGAAACTGCACCAGACCCTGATGGAGGCCTTATGATCATTCGCGATGCAACTGCCGCCGATGCTGCCCAAATGACTGCCATTTTGAATGAGATCATCGCGCTGGGCGGTACCACGGCGCATCAGCGACCCTTTGATGAGGATCGGATGCTGCATCACTATATCGCGCCGTCGGACCCGCTGTCCTGTCAGGTGGCGGAGGATCAGGGTGCTATCCTTGGCTTCCAATATCTCGGTTGGCCCGACCCGGATGAAGGCTACATGCCCGAACACTGGGCTATCATTGCCAGCTTTGTTGCGTCGTCTGCGGCGGGCAAAGGTGTCGGACAACACCTGTTTGCGGCCACAAAAGCGGTGGCCATCAAGGCAGGGGTCAAAACCATCGACGCCACGATCCGCGCCGACAATGTGCCCGGTCTGCGTTATTATAGCGGGCTGGGGTTCACCGACTATGATCGTTTGATTGGCATTCCTTTGCGCGACGGGACTGTGGTTGACCGGGTGCGCAAGCGCTACGATCTATGATCGGCCACGCCTTCACCCTCAAACAGTTGGAGGCGCTGGTCTGGGTCGCCGACCTCGGCAGTTTCCGCAAGGCGGCGGCGCATTTGAACACGACCCAGCCGAACATCTCATCCCGCATCGCAGGGTTGGAGGAAACGCTGGGCGTTGTCCTGATGCAGCGCGATGCAGGGGCTGTCCGTCTGACCGACAAAGGGCGCGAGATACTGGCCGCTGCGCGCGAAACACTACGTCAGGCCGAACAGCTGGTCACGGTTGCCGCCCGTCCTGACCTAATCGCGGACCGGTTGCGGCTTGGCGTGACCGAACTGGTCGCATGCACATGGCTGCACGCCTATCTGCGCGCCCTGAAATCGGCCTATCCGGGTGTAACTGTTGAATTGACGGTCGATCTGTCGCGCAATCTGGACAAGGAACTCAGCAGTCGCGCGCTGGACCTGACCGTGCAGACCGCGCCCTTTGCGTCGCCCGCCAGCGGGGTCGTCGAACTGGGTGATTTTCCCTATGTCTGGGTCGGCACCAAGACAATCTTGTCGGGATTGCCTGACCACCCTGTGGTCGCGGATTTGTTGCCGCACAGTATCCTGACCCATGCCCGGCACACGCAGGCCTATCAGGAACTGACGGATCATGCTGCTGCCAACGGCCTGTCGATGGCGCGGATCGCGCCCTCAAACAGCATGGCGTCCTGTGTTCAGATGGCGCAGGACGATATGGGTGTGACTTTGTTGCCGCTGGCATTGGTGGAAAAGGAGATCGCAGAAGGATCGTTGCAGGTGGCGGATGTTGATTGGCACCCATCACCGCTGCGGTTCGCCGCGCGCTATCAGGCGGAACGGGTCGCGCCATATGTGGCGCGCTGCGCGGCCCTGGCGATTGATGCGCTGGCGGATTATCAGAAGGCCAGAGGATAAAAATAAGCGATCACTCTGATCAATAATAATAATTTGCAGCTATCCGTCGGACCGGTCAAAACTGGACCGAGTGCAAGGGGATGATCGGTCATGAAAGCGAAAGCGGTGCGGCTTGGCGTGGATATCGGGGGGACCTTTACCGATGTCGTGCTGGAAACCGGTGCAGCGTCGTTTTCGACCAAGGTGCTGACGACCTATGCAGCACCCGAAAACGCCATCATCGACGGGATGCATCAGGTCTGCGCCAAGGCCGGGATCGCCCCCGATCAGATCAGCCAGATCATTCATGGCACGACGCTGGCAACCAACGCCCTTATTGAACGGCGCGGGGCAAAGACCGCCCTGATCACGACCGAAGGGTTCCGGGACGTGATCGAGATGCGCACCGAAAGCCGATTTGAGCAATACGACCTGAACCTCGAACTGCCCGAACCGCTGCTGCCGCGCCAGATGCGTTACACTGTGCCCGGCCGCATTGATGCGACAGGCGCGGAACTGGTGCCTCTGACCCGCGCTGATGTCGAAGCGGTGGTCGATCAGATCGCGGTGGCGGGTTACGAAAGCGTCGCGGTTGGTCTGATCCATTCCTACCTGAATGATGCCCACGAAAGGCTGGTGCGCGACGTGCTGGCCGACAGGATGCCGGACGCGATGGTGTCGATCTCCTCCGAAGTGTCCCCACAGATGCGCGAATACGAACGCTTCAATACCACGGTCGCCAACGCCTATATCAAGCCGTTGATGAAATCCTATCTGGGGCGGCTCACGGGGCGGTTGCGCGATGAAGGAGCTGCCTGCAATATCTTTCTGATGCATTCCGGTGGCGGGATCATCTCCATCGAAAGTGCGGCGGAATTTCCTGTGCGGCTGGTTGAATCCGGCCCTGCAGGTGGTGCTGTCTTTGCGGCCCATATCGCCGCCCGCTATGGTCTGGACAAGGTGCTGTCGTTCGACATGGGCGGTACCACCGCCAAGATCTGCCTGATCAAGAACCAGACGCCCAAGACATCCCGCGTGTTCGAGGTTGCCCGCACCTATCGCTTCAAGAAAGGGTCGGGCATGCCGATTTCGATCCCGGTGATCGACATGGTTGAAATCGGGGCCGGTGGTGGATCGCTCGCCCATGTGGATGCGATGCGCCAGATCCGGGTGGGGCCGGAAAGTGCGGGGTCTGAACCGGGGCCTGCCTGCTATGGGCGCGGCGGCGACCGGCCCGCTGTGACGGACGCCGATCTGATGCTGGGCAAGCTGGACCCGGAAAACTTTGCAGGCGGTAGTATTACCCTATCAGAGGGTCATTCCGCGGCCGCCCTGGCCACGCATCTGGGGGACATTCTGGATATGGACGCGGCTACATCCGCCTTTGGACTGGCCGAGGTCGTGGATGAAAACATGGCCAATGCCGCCCGTGTCCATGCGGTCGAAAATGGGGAAGATTTATCGGATTACACCATGATCGCCTTTGGCGGCGCAGCCCCGCTGCATGCCGGGCGGTTGTGCGAGAAACTGGGTGTGGATCGGTTGCTGGTACCCCCAGGTGCCGGGGTTGGTTCTGCCATCGGTTTCCTGCGCGCGCCCTTTAGTTTTGAGGCGAACAGGTCTGTCTATATGCGCCTGTCGGATTTTGATGGTGAGCAGATCAAGACCCTTTTGACCGACCTGCAATCCGAAGCAACAGGCTTCGTGCGCAATTGCGATGCAAAGGCCGATATCCTGAGCGAATTCAAGGTCTACATGCGCTATACCGGCCAGGGCTGGGAAATCCCCATCATTCTGACCGAAGCACAGGCAATGAACCCCGACGCGGCCACGTTCCAGCGGCTGTTCGAGGATGAATATACCAAGCTTTTCAGCCGCACTGTTGCTGGCCTTGATATCGAAATCACCGTCTGGGCGGTCAACGCAACCACGCCACCGGAGGAAGTCGCGCCCATTTCGACCAGCCGAACCATCGGTGGCGCACCAGTGACCAGCCACCGGCAAATCTTTGACCCTGCGCTGGGCAGCTATCAGAACGCCACCATCATCCACCGCGATGCGATGGAGACCGGGGCCACGGCAGAAGGCCCCGCCGCCATTACCGAGGATGAGACGACGATCATCATCCCCACCTCGCGCCGTGCCATCCGCCAGCCGGATGGCTGCATCGATATCACTGTGAAAGGCTGAACCGATGACTCATTCCGATGTCGCCTATCAGGTCATGTGGAACCGGCTGATCTCGGTGGTCGAGGAACAGGCGCAGGCGTTGGTGCGCACCGCCTTTTCCACCTCCGTGCGTGAGGCAGGGGATCTGTCCGCCGGGGTTTACGACACCCATGGCCGCATGCTGGCTCAGGCCGTTACCGGCACCCCCGGCCATGTGAACGCCATGGCCGATGCGGTCGCCCATTTCATCCGGCGGATCGGGCGGCAGGATATCATGGCGGGCGATGTTTACATCACCAACGACCCTTGGGAGGGGACAGGCCACCTGCATGACATCACCATGGTTACCCCGTCCTTTCACAACGGGCTGCTGGTCGGCTTCTTTGCCTGCACCGCCCATGTGGTCGATATCGGCGGGCGCGGTTTTGGGGCGGATGCGGCGAGTGTCTATGAAGAGGGGCTCTATATCCCCATCATGAAATTTGCCGCCGGTGGCGAGGTTGATGAAACGCTGGTCAGGATCATCCGGGGCAATGTGCGTGAACCGGACCAGTTGATCGGCGACATCTACGCGCTGGCCACCTGCAACGATATCGGCCATCGGCGGCTGATCGATATGATGGAGGAGTTCGGGCTGGACGATCTGGACGGGATCGCCGGTTTCATCCTCGACAATTCCCGCCGTGCCACGCTGGAACGGATCGCCGCATTGCCGCGCGAGACGGCGACAGGCGAAATGACGGTGGACGGATTCAGCGCGCCGATCACGCTGAAGGTCAAACTGACAATCGAAGCCGACAGGATCATCACCGATTTCGCAGGTACTTCCGGGGTGGACAAGAAGGGCATCAACTGCCCGCTGGTCTATACAAAAGCCTATGCCTGCTATGCCCTGAAAGTGGCTATCGCGCCCGAAATCCCCAACAACGCCGCCAGCCTCGCGCCGTTTGAGGTTGTTGCACCCGAAAACACCATCGTTCATGCCCCGCATCCGGCCCCGGTCGCGCTGCGGCACATCGTCGGGCATTTCGTGCCGGATACGGTCTTTGACGCGCTCGACAAGATCCTGCCGGGTGTCGTGCCCGCCGAAGGGGCGGGGTGCCTGTGCAATTTTCAGGTCAGCCTGCGGCCCCGCACCGACGCACCAGCCCCTGCCAATGCGCGGCGGGCCGAGGTGCTGACCTTCAATTCTGGCGGCTCCGGCGCAAGGCCCGATCATGACGGGCTGAACGCCACGGCCTTCCCCTCTGGCGTCATGACCATGCCGGTTGAAGCGACCGAACATGCAGGCCCTGTCATCATCTGGCGCAAGGAACTCAGGCCTGACAGTGGCGGGGCGGGCAAACAGCGCGGCGGGCTCGGACAATATATGGAAGTGGGCGCGCGGGACGGACACGAATTCGACATGCAGGCGATGTTCGACCGGGTGCATCATCCGGCGCGGGGGCGGCGTGGCGGGCAACCCGGCGCGCCGACAACCATCGCGCAGGATGACGGCACTGCGATGCAAGGCAAGGGCAAACAATTCGTCCCCCCCGGGCGGCGCGTGCTGCTGGGGCTGCCCGGCGGGGCAGGCTACGGCAACCCGTCCGAACGGCCCAAAGACCTGATCAGGCGCGACCTTGCGCGTGGCTATATCTCGGCCCAGACTGCCGCCGATGATTACGGGCTCAGCGCGGATGAGATTGCCGCCGTGCAGGCTGCCGTCGCCAAGGGGGAGGCCATCTGATGCCAGCGCCAAAACACGACAGCTATGATGTGATCATCGTGGGTGGCGGGATCATGGGCGCATCCACGGCGTGGTTTCTGACGGACAACCCCGATTTCGACGGGCGGGTTCTGGTGGTGGAACGGGACCCGACCTATCAGTTCGCGTCGACCACCCACACCAACAGCTGCATGCGCCAGCAATTCTCGGAAGAGTTGAACGTGCGAATATCCCAGTTCGCCGCGGATTTTGTGAAAAACCTGCGCAGCTATATGGGCGGCGATGAAAGGGTGCCAGAATTGTCCATCCGGTCCTTCGGCTACATGTATCTGGCCGATACCGAAGAGTTCGCCAATGTCCTGCGTGACAACATCAAGGTGCAGCACGCCGCCGGTGCTGCCACCGAACTGATGACAGCAGACCAGATCAAGGCCACCTATCCGTTCTACAATGTCGATGACATCATCCTTGGGTCCATCAACCGGGTCGATGAAGGGTACTGGGACGGGGCCACCGTGTTCGACTGGTGGCGCAGGCAATCGCGCGAACGAGGCGTGGAATACATCCACAACGAAGTCATCGCGATGAACCGGAACGCCGCTGGCACCCGCGTAGAAAGTGTGATCCTGAAATCGGGCGAGGTTATTGCTTGCGGTCAGTTCGTCAACGCCACCGGGCCCCGCGCGGTTGAAACCAGCCGGATGATCGGGGTCGATATCCCGGTGGAGCCGCGCAAGCGCTACTCCTGGGTATTTTCGGCGGAAAAACCGCTTGATCAGGACCTGCCACTGACCATCGATCCGTCTGGCGTGCATGTGCGCGAAAACGGCGGCGGCACCTATCAGGCGGGTGGGCATTCCGACATTGATCCGGCTGTGACCTATGACGATTTTGCCATGGATCACAGCCTGTGGGAAAATCATATCTGGCCGGTACTGGCGACGCGCATTCCACAGTTCGAGGCGATCAAGGTGCAATCGGAATGGGCGGGCCACTACGCCTACAATGTGTTCGACCACAACGCGATTGCAGGCCCACATCCGGAGGTCACCAATTTCTTATTCCTCAACGGGTTCTCCGGTCACGGGCTGCAGCAATCCCCCGCCATGGGGCGCGGCACGGCCGAGATGCTGACCTATGGCGCGTATCGCAGCCTTGATCTGCGGCCTTTCCATTTTGAACGGATCATGACCAACTCGCCCATTCTTGAAAGGGCCGTGATCTGATGGACAATCACTTCGAACAGGGGCTGAAAGTGGGCGACCGGCAGCTTGGCCTCTGGATCAGCCTGTGCAGCCCCTTTGCCGCCGAAACCGTTGCGCCAGCCGGGTTCGACTGGGCCCTGATCGACATGGAACACACCCCCAACGACTACATGACCGTACTGGGTCAGTTGCAGGCATTTTCATCGACCCAAACCACCACCATCGTGCGGCCTGAATGGAACAATCCGGTCGTCGTCAAACGACTGATGGACCTCGGGGTGCAGGGGCTGCTTTTCCCTATGATCGGCTCGGTGGCAGAGGCGGAACAGGCCGTCGCCGCCACGCGCTATCCGCCGAAGGGTATACGTGGCGTGTCCGGGGCGACGCGGGCCAACAGGTTTGGGCGGGTGCCGGATTATCTGGACCGGGTGGAGGCGGAAACGACCGTGCTGCTGCAACTCGAAAGTGCAGCGGCGATTGCGCAGGCTGAAGACATCGCAGCGGTCGATGGGGTCAGCGGGATATTCTTTGGGCCTGCCGACATTGCCGCCGATATCGGGTTGTTGGGGCAGCCGTTGCACCCGGATGTCTGGGCGCTGATCAAACCTGCGGCCAAGCGCCTGATCGCAAAGGGTATTCCGGTGGGCACATTGGTCACTGACCCGGATTTCGCGGCCGACCTGCTGAATGATGGGTTCGGCTTTGTGGCCTGCGGGATCGACACTGTTTTACTGGCCCGCGCGGCGGATACGCTGCTGGCCAAGATCAAGGGAGACATGACATGAAGAAAATCGTCCTCACAGGGGCCGCCGGGCGGCTGGGGTCATATCTGCGCGAGCCGCTGACGGCGATGTGCGATGAACTGGTGTCGACCGATATCGTGGATGATATCGGCACGCTTTACCCCGGTGAGACCTATGCGCAGGGTGATCTGGCCAGCATGGATGACATGGCGGCGATCATCCAAGGTGCTGAAATGGTTATACATTTCGGGGCCTTTGTGGATGAGGGGCCGTTTGAACAGCTGCTGGGGCCGAATTTCATCGGGTCTTATAATGTGTGGGAGGCGGCCTATAAAACCGGGGCGCGGCGGGTGGTTTATGCCAGTTCGATTCACGTCGTGGGCATGTATCCCAAGAATGAATGCATCGATACCGAAGTGCCCCACAGGCCCGACACATTCTATGGGCTGGCGAAGTGTTTTACCGAGGATCTGGGGCGCATGTATTGGGAGAAACGGGGGCTGGAATCGGTGCATCTGCGCATCCTGTCCTGCGCCCAGGTCAACAACGCCCGCGCCCTTGGTTCTTACTTGTCTTACAATGACTTAGTGCAGCTGGTGCAGCGGGCCGTGGACACGCCGGTGACCGGGTTTTCGGTGATCTACGGGGTGTCCAATAATGACCGGTGTCCGGTGGATAACAGCAAGGCCAGTTTCCTGGGGTACAGGCCGCAGGACAACGCGGAGGTGTACGCGGAAAAGGTGCTGGCGGAGACAGGCGCGCTGGACCCCCAGGACCCCGGACATATGTGCCACGGGGGGCCGTTTGCATCGGTCGATCTGGGGCAAAGCGGGCTGGCGGGGATGAACGTCGTGGATGACCGGAAAAAGACGTAAAACCGCTGTCGGATTTGCGTCGGACTTGCGTCGGCAAAGCGTCGGACCCCAACGGGCGGTTGGGTGAGGGTGCGTTAACGCTTTGGTCAGGTTTGGAAGGGTTGTGGTGGGGTAAAGTCTAACTTACATTGTACCTAATCTTGGTACAGTGAGGTTAATCATGCCACGCAACACGTCCGTTTCCTTGGGGGATCATTTTACGGGCTTCATCGAAAGCCGCGTTGAGACCGGACGCTTTAACTCGGCCAGTGATGTGGTCCGAGCGGGGCTTCGGTTGTTGGAGGAACGTGAGGCGAAGCTGGAGCGGTTGCGAGCCTTGATCGACGAAGGCGATGCAAGCGGCGTTGCGGATGACTTCGATTGGGACGAATTTCGTGCGCAGAAGCGTGCGGCTTATGAAGCCAAACAGAAAGTGGCTGAGTGAAGCGGGTTGCGTATGCCCGCGCCGCAATCAACGACATTGCCGATATTTGGGATTACACGGAAGAACACTGGGGCCATGCGCAGGCCGTTGCATATGATGGTAAACTAGAGGCGCAGATACTGGGGATCGCAGCCGGTGAGGTAGCGTCGCGGTCAGCCGAAGAGGCCGGCCCGGGCCTGCGGCGCGTCATGACTGGACGCCATGTGGTGTTCTTTCGCGATGATCATGAGGCGGTAACGGTCGTAAGGGTGCTTCACCAGAGCATGGATGTGCAGCGACTGTAGCGGTGCGGCGGCAGAGAACCCCGCCTTATGGGTGTTTTGTGAGCCCGTAGGGTGTGCGGATTCCGCGCACCATGTTTGATGATGTGTGGTGCGCATTAACGCGCACCCTACGCTTGCTTTTTCCATCAGTTCGCCACATAGTTGAGTTGCATTTGTATTAGGGTTGTTGATGCCCAAAACGACTTTTACACTTTTCTTGGCCAAGGAAGTCATCGAAGACTTTCGAGAATACTTGACTGAGAATGCTCAGACGCAACTCGCATCGCCTGCGACCCAATTTGTTCCAGTTGAAGATTTTGGAGAACGAGCCCACGTGGTCGTTTTTCGCGGTCAATCGAGTCCACCCCAATGGCTCACGCGATTGTCCAGAACATTTGATGGGGTGCGGACTTTTGACACTCAGTCGGGCGCAGCAATCATTCTATTTGAAATGAATGAGCGTGTATTCGCAGTAACATTTTCACATGGATGGATGTTTCTAGACGAGGACAAGTTTGAGGCGGACTTTGGTCTTCGTGTAGCAATAAACGCTTTAGATCAAACAAAGCTGAAGAGATTGGAACGCGCGAATTTGGGCGATGCCCTGAGGGGTGTTTCTCAATCACCCTTTCAACGCAATTTTCAGTCTTTTGGAATTGATGATGTTTTAGACCTCGTGCGAAAAATCAGTGGAACAACTCGCGATGGTGCGGGTCCAGACGCCATGACTGGTTCTCGATCTTTGAAGATTACTGGCGAGTATGAGATAACTGATATTCCAGGCGTTACCGGCGAATTGACCGAATTATTCGACTCGTGGGCCTATCGGAATACAGCATTTAGAATAATTGATTTTGTGCAGCCTATCTCCGACGGGCCACTAATAAGAACTTTGAACGAGCTTGCTGTCGAACGCATCAAGAACTTGCACGACAACTTTGAACTTGGCTTGCCTTCTAACTCGGAAGCAGAGGGTGTTTCATTTAAGTTCGCCGGACCCGGTCTTCGAAACAGCTTTCCTGACTTGATGCTGCGACACTACACTGCATCTCTTGGGGCACAACTTGAGGAGTTGTCGATTGAGATGATTAATAATCATAAAATCATCTCAATTTTTGATGATAATCGGCCAAGCCTGAAGTGGCCGATACGTAAGGCATTAGTCGGATCAGTCGACTTAGATGGTGCGAGATATGCCATCAATGAAGGTGCTTGGTTCCGTATTGATGATCAATTTAGACTATCAGTGGAAGAAGCATTTCAGCGAATTATTAGAGCATGGGATGGAATGCGGCCCGAGCCACCGATGTCCATTTTTGATGCTCAGGGAAATGGGACAATTGAGCGGGAGGAAGTGTACAATGCGCGACTTGCCGAGCAATTTGGGTTCGGGTTGCTTGACCAGCAGTCAATAACCATACCGAATGTTGCGAGGTCAGGTTTTGAACCATGTGATTTGATAGATATTCAAGGACGTCGATTCATCCACGTAAAGAAGAGCTCTCGGCGGTCAAACATTCTCAGTCATTTCTTCAAGCAAGGTTCGAACTCGGCACAGATGTTCAAGAAGATTCCAGCGGTTTGGACGCAACAGGTGACGTTACTTCGGGATTTAGGTTATGAAGAATTGGCCGACCGCCTCCAGATTGAGATTGAAAACGGCTTGGAGCGGTGGACGGTCGAGTTCTGGATTGTAGACAGCCCACGTACTACTGGTGAATTTAACATACCCTTCTTTAGCAAAATATCTTTGAGGGACGAGATTCAGAGCCTCAATGCCATGGACTATGAAGTATCACTTCGTTTCATTCGCCTCAGTCCCTATCCAGTTGAACGGCTCGTTCGCTAAACCACAACCTCCATCTCCACCTGCTCCCCGACCCCGAACACCCGTTTGTACCGGGCGATCTCGTCCTTTGGCCCCATGGCTTTGTTGGGGTTGTCGCTCAGTTTCACGGTGGGCCGTCCGTTGGCCGCGACCGCTTTGCAGACCAGTGAGAAGGGGGCGAGCGCGTCGCCGTCCACCAGCCCTTTGAAGTCGTTGGTCAGCATGGTCCCCCAGCCGAACGACACCCGCACGCGCCCGGCGAATTGCGTGTGCAGTTCGATGATCTTGTCCACGTCCAGCCCGTCAGAGAAGATGACCAGTTTTTCGCGCGGATCCTCGCCTTGCGCTTTCCACCAGGCGATGGCCCGTTCCGCCCCCTCTGCCGGGTCCCCGCTGTCGACCCTGATCCCGGTCCAGCCGGCCAGCCATTCCGGCGCCCCGTCCAGAAACCCCTTGGTCCCGTAGGTGTCGGGCAGGATGATCCGCAGGTTGCCGTCATGTTCCTCGTGCCAGTCGGCGAGCACGTCATAGGGTGCCTGCCGCAGCGCTTCGTCCGTGTCCGCAAGGGCTGCATAGACCATGGGCAGTTCGTGGGCGTTGGTGCCGATCGCCTCGATCTCGCGCATCATGGCGATCCGGCAGTTGGAGGTGCCGGTGAAGTTCCGCCCCAGCCCTTCCATCATCGCCTGCACGCACCAGTCCTGCCAGAGGTAGGAATGCCGCCGCCGTGTCCCGAAATCGGCGACGCGCAGGTCGCTGATGGGTTGCAGGTGTTCGACCTTTTCCCAGAGTTTCGTCATGGCGCGTGCATAGAGCACCTGCAGTTCGAATTTCCCCATGTCCTTGAGCACCGCCCGGCTGCGCAGTTCCATGATCACGGCAAGGGCGGGGATTTCCCAGAGCATGACCTCGGGCCAGGTCCCTTCGAAGGTGAGCTCAAACTGCCCGTCCTTCTTCTCAAGATGGTAAGGGGGCAAGGCCAGGTTTTCGAACCATTCCATGAAGGCGGGGGTGAACATCTGCCGTTTGCCGTAGAAGGTGTTGCCCCGCAGCCAGGTGGATTCCCCGCGCGTCAGCCGGAGCGAGCGGATATGGTCAAGCTGTTCGCGCAGTTCCCCTTCGTCCACCACGTCGGCGAGCCGGATCGTTTTGGTCCGGTTGATGAGGGAGAATGTGACTTGCGTGTCCGGGTGGTTGCGGAACACCGACTGGCACATCAGCAGTTTGTAGAAATCGGTGTCGATGAGCGACCGGACGATCGGGTCGATCTTCCATTTGTGGTTCCAGACACGTGTGGCGATATCGACCATGATCAGTTCCCCCCGGGCTTTCAGCGGTTAGAGCAAGGGATGGGGCGGCTGGCAAGGGTGTCCCATGATGACGGTACGCCCTGCATCTTCGAAAAAATGCGCACCGGCGAGAATAGGATGGCGGCCTGCCGCGTAGACCTGTCGATCCCTGCATCAAAGGGACACATGCGCGGCGGGTCTTTGACACCAGCCATTATCGAACGAGAGGATACAGGAATGCATTTTTCAATGATCAGATTGACCGCCCTTGCCGGTCTGGCGTCACTTGCCGCCTGCGGCGGAACCGGCGGACCGGGGGCCGATATCGGCGCCGATCAGGTCATTACAACCACCATCGGCACAACCACCGGCATCGGCGATGCCCGGGCGCAGACGAACGCGCTGGGTGTGGTCGAGGGAACAACCAACCGCACGGTCCATGCGTTTTCAGCCGGGACCGCCGCGCGCAATTTCGGTCAATTACCCGGCGCGCAGGAAATGGTCGGCCTCGCGGTATTCGGACCATCGACCGAGTCGATTGTCGGTGACATTCCGACCTCTGGTACTGTGAATTATCGGGGCGGTGTCTTTCTTGATCATGTGACCGGCATCGGTATTGACGATAATGGCGTCTTTTCGGCGGGCCAGGTCGAAGAGGTGAGCGGGTCACTGTCGGTGGATGTCGATTTTGACAATCTGGATTTTGTCGGCACCGGGACCGATGGCGACAGCGGTGCGCCTATCTTTGCCATGCAGGGGGTGTTGTCATCCGATGGTGCCATGTCAGGCAGTGCGACCTTTGCCGGGATTGATGCTGAACTGCAGGGGCAGGTCTTTGGCAACAGCAGGAGCAGTTTCAACTCCGGTATCGTTGGTGCTTTTGCCGGCAGCACCGACGACGAACTGGTGATCGGGAATTTTTCCGGGCTAGATGTCGAGCCTCAGTGAAGGTCTGCGATACCCGTGACCTGCACCCCTGACTGGGGTGCAGGTTTTTGACATGCGGACGTGCCTATTGCGCCCGCACGTAGCGTTCCATGACCAGCCGGACCAGGCCCTGGCCGCCGTCATACTGGCGCACGCCGACGATGTAGGTGTTGCCGCGTTCGACCTTTGCCGTCACCAGACTGTCCAGCCCGTTGCCGTAGTCATCGTTCTGGCCAACCTCGCGGCCCAGATCGTCATAGACCACCAGCCACGGGTCGCTGTCGCCTGCCGCGATCGCCTCGACCAGCACCAGCCCGGGTTCTTCCACATTGAACGAGAACCAGGTCACATCGGTGCTGGCCTGCACGTCCTGCCGTGCCCGGGTTTCCAGAAGGCCCAGATCGGTGACAGGGATGCTGCCATCCAGTGGCGGGGCCGCCTCGCCCCGGTTGTAAAGCGCCAGTGCAGCGGCTTCGGGGTCAAACGCCGTCAGGCTGACGGTGATTGGGGCGCTGTCATCCGACAGGGATTCCAGCGCAATGCAATAGGTGCCGGGCGACAGCGGGTCCGACATATCTAGCCGCGAATTCAGCCCGTCATAATCATCGTTCTCATCCAGATATTCCTCACCCGGGCCAAAAAGGGTCAGCACCGGGTCGGCATCTTCATTTTCGGCTGTGATGCTGACAGCGGTCGGGGCGTCCAGCGTGAAGCTCCAGTAAGGCGTTTCGCTGGAGGACGCGGTGACCACGGACCCGATCCCACCCATCGGCACGGCCTCGTCACAGCTGCCGCTTGCGCCACCGCCCGTGGTTTCGATGATGCCGTCGGTCAGCGGCTCCTGATCCATCCGCCCGATCCGCACAAAGGCGGTCATGGGGCCGCCATCATAGCTGCGAACCGACATGCAATAGGTGCCTGCATCCAGATAGGTTTCCGCACGCGATGCCGCGTTGCCACCGGAATCGTCATCCGACAGGATCACACCGCCGGTGCTGTCCAACAGGTCAATGATCGGGTCGCCAGCACCGCGCCCTGCGGCCTCGACCCGCACATCAGCCCCTTCGCTGAGTGAGAAGAGAGAGACATATTCATTGCCCCCCAGCACCAGCGCCATCTGCTCCTGATAACTGCCCGCAGTGGCGATGTCCGAGGCGGCCTCATCACCGCCGATCCATTGGCCACCGGCACCAGAGCCGCCACACAGGTCATCCTGGGCAAGGGCGGGTGTGGCAAGGCCAAGCATGGCCACGGCGAGAGCGGCTGATCTTGTTTTTGGGAATGGCATTAAAATGTGTCCTTTGTCAGTCTTGTTCTGATTGCGGACATGCTATGCAATCAGGCGGCACCTTGGCCAGACTTAACCGGACCAGGCATCCGAATTCTCTGGCTTTGTGTCCACCGGTGCGTCTGAGCGAACTTGGGATAGTGTCCCTAACCCGATCAATGCGCGCCTATTTCAAATCTGCATTGACTTGGAGTTACTCTAATCCGCTATCGAGGGACCAAAGGAGCAAAGCCAGTATGAGAATTGCAGAGGCTGCCGACGCTTGCGGGCTGTCGGCACATACGATCCGGTTCTACGAGAAATCAGGCATGTTGCCAGACATCGAACGTGGGCAGGACGGGCACCGTCGCTTCGGGCCGCGTGATATCGAGTGGCTGACACTCCTTTATTGGCTGCGCGAGACCGGAATGCCCCTAAGGCAGATGCGGCGTTTTACAACACTTGCAAAGTCGGGCGACGCCGGGATCGCCGAACGTCGGAAAATCCTTTCAGACCACGCCAATGCATTGAAAGCCAAACGTGCGGTCCTGGAGAACTGCGAAAGCATCCTCGCCACCAAAATCGCCAGCTATGGTCCTGGCGAAGAAGGGGAGGGGAGGTGAAATTCGGGTATCTGATCGAACTGCCCTTCAACTATGTGGATGCAAATGGTCACGTCACAGGATCCGACGTTGAATTGGCGTGTCATGTTTGCCGCGAACTCGGGGTTTCGGTGTTCGAACCGGTCGAGACCGAGTTTGCTGAGTTGCTGCCCGGTCTCAACAAGGGTCTTTGGCGTATGACTACGGGCCTGTTCAGCACGCATGAACGCCAACAAACCGCGCAATTCAGCCGTCCGATCTGGGCGCTGCCGGACGGGCTGTTTGTAC
The DNA here is from genome assembly GCF_046762905.1 of Yoonia sp. R2-816. Classification (NCBI taxonomy): domain Bacteria; kingdom Pseudomonadati; phylum Pseudomonadota; class Alphaproteobacteria; order Rhodobacterales; family Paracoccaceae; genus Yoonia; species Yoonia sp. R2-816. The sequence goes on from NZ_JBKQXN010000115.1 coordinate 20,121, forward strand.
AGGCAGGCAACCCGCTGAAACTTAGCGGCTACCGTTCAATCGCTACGCACCTGACAGCCCGACTGGCTGTCATCCGCGATCAAATTCAGCACCGGTCCGCCGTCGCTTGTGGCGTTCCGGAAAGCCGCATTGTTGTCTTCGATACCTACACGCAAGCCGCTCGCGCAGTGCGTGACGGTATCGTGGACGCCTACGCAAGTGTCGGCAGGGCGCATGGCGGCTTCATCAATCAAAACCCTGATTGGGCTGTCGAGATGGTGTTGGTTGACCCTGACGAAAAGCCACCAGCATTCGGCTCTTTCGCGTTTTTATTGGGCGACACCGCACTGTTGCGGGACGTGGATGCCGTTCTTGGTGATTTCCTCGGAACAGATGCACACAGGCAGATGGTTGCAGAATTTGGCTTCTCAGACGCCGAGGTGGATTTGGTCTGTCGCCCGATGCCTTAAGGCGAATATCAGAAATGGCGTGAGCCATGGCGGTATCGTCAGTTCATGCCATTCTCGCCCAAAGAAAAAGGGCCGCGCTACCGGCACGACCCTTTTCATTTTTCTGCTGCTGGCAGGTTTAGCCCTGGCGGGCTTTGAACCGGCCTTGCGTCTTGTTGATCACATAGACGCGGCCCTTGCGGCGCACGACGCGGCAATCGCGATGGCGCTGCTTGAGCGAGCGGAGGGAGTTTCGTACCTTCATGGTCCGTTCCTTCATGTCGCGGCGCGCGGATTGCGCCTTGGGTTACAGTTCGGCCCGAAAGGGCCAGCGAATATCATGGTGGACGATACTGGGATCGAACCAGTGACCCCTTCGATGTCAACGAAGTGCTCTACCGCTGAGCTAATCATCCATGTCCAATGTGTCAGCCCCGCCCTATAACGAAATAGGACGCGGGGCACCCCACGTCAGTCGCCCGGTCTATAAAAGGAGTCGTCAGGGGGATCAAGGCCTTTTGGAAATTTCCGAAAACAGGCTATCTAGGGTGCAGAAGGAGCAGTCTTTGCTGAAACAAGCCTATCATCTTGCCCGTCCAACGTCACGCACCACCAGCGTCGTTTTCGCCTCACCGCATAGCGGGCGCGACTACCCTGCGTCATTTCTGCGCCAGATCGTTCTGGACGCCAGCGAGATCCGGTCGTCAGAGGATGCGTTTGTCGATCAGTTATTCGAAAGCGCACCGGAATATGGTGCGCCCCTGCTGACCGCCTGCGCGCCGCGTGCCTATCTGGACCTGAACCGGGGCCCTGATGAGCTGGACGCGGCCCTGATCGAAGGGGTGCGCCGGTCTGCCCATAATCCGCGCATTGCCAGCGGGCTGGGGGTGATTCCGCGGGTCGTGGCTAATGGCCGCCAGATCTATCGGGGCAAGCTGACCCTGGCCGAGGCGCATCAGCGCATCGCGAAATGCTGGCGGCCCTATCATGACCAACTGCAAACCTTGCTGGACGAAAGCGCCAATCAGTTTGGCGAGGCGATCCTGATCGACTGCCATTCCATGCCGCATGAGGCGCTGGAAAATGTCGGCCCGCCCGGTGCCGCCCGCCCCGATATCGTGCTGGGTGACAGGTTCGGGGCGACGGCGGCCGCGTCAGTCGTGGAACGGATCGAGGCCGCCTTTGCCAGCGCGGGACTGCGGGTTGCGCGCAACATGCCCTTCGCCGGGGCCTTCATCGCCCAGCATTATGGCCGCCCCTCGCGCCAGCAACACGCCATCCAGGTCGAGATTGACCGCGCGCTTTACATGAACGAACGCACGCTCGAACCAAATGCGGATTTTGAACCATTCCGCGCGGTGCTGAACGGCGTCATCGCCGAACTGACCGAGATCGGGCGCGACGACACACAAAGGGTCGCGGCCGAGTAATGCTGGAACTGCGTCCCAATTGCGAATGGTGCGACAAGGACCTGCCGCCCGACGCGACAGAGGCACGCATCTGCAGCTATGAATGCACCTATTGCGCCCATTGCGTCGAAACCATCCTGCACAATGTCTGCCCCACCTGCGGCGGCGGCTTTGCCCCGCGCCCGATCCGGCCCAAAGGCGCGCATCGCGCCGGTCTGACCCTCGGGCTGGGGCACCACCCGGCCAGCAAAGAACGGGTCCACTCGCGCTGGACAGCAACACAGGTCGCAGAACTCATCGACCGGCTGAAAGACACAAGCCCGCAACAGCGGTGAAACGCGGATATCCCCGGACCAATGGTGAAACCACGATAGACCACCGGCAAAGAAGGGAGAGCCACAAAGTAAATCTCAGTACCAAAGTCTCTTTTGCGGGACAAAGTGCGAGTTCGCTGCAAGTACGCCAATGTCCGGTTTTGACGAACGGTGGTTTTTGGCGATCAATTTCTTGCGGAAAATACACCAGCGACGTATTCTGAAGCCATGCGCAGAATTGCAGCATTCAAGTTGCTACCAGAACCTAAAATCAATTGGTTTGACGTATTGACTGAAAAATTACCGTCCATCCCGTCGACGGTGATCGGCCTATTTGTGACGAAGAGTAAGGACGCGACGCATTGCCCGGTTTCCTCGATTGGCAAAGCGAAGACGTCGAGCCTGAGTACGAAATCAAACTCCTCGGTCTCAGGGTTGCTGATCAGATAAAACCCTTTTTGACTAAGTTCGCTCGAGACACGGTCATATACCGCTTGCGCATTTGTGTAGCATCCGTTGTCCGAGTTGCCGTTCATGCCAAATGCTAGGTTTGGGCTATCACCTGAATTGACCTGGGCCACAGCATAACCGCAATATGACAAAATAAAGGTAGACGCAGCCACGCGTAGAGCATTCTTTAGCATAGTTTTCTCCCCAAGGTGATGCTCGAATTTGTTATCGCGGTAGAGGTTCGAGCTTAGTTCAGGCCTGACGTGTGTCAAATCCGGAATCGGCTGTATCCCGCCCACCCATCGCATCCGGCAGCACCATATGCGGGTCGAGTCCGACTGGGAGCGGAAGCGTATCATATGCCGCCGTTCGTGCAGATCGCAGTATCGGTCAAATTGGGCTCAAGGACGAAGCCGCTCGCGCGGCATTGGCGTTTTTGGCTGATGTTTCGCATTTTTCCTGACGTCGCGCATTTTGTGAACTGACGAACCTGTCCGACGATTGAGGCTTTCTCAGTCGACAGAGGAGGTTCCGATG
>NZ_JBKQXN010000116.1:0-4104 GCF_046762905.1 Yoonia sp. R2-816
TCACGGAAAAGACTGAGGATGATTGGCGATCAAAAACGCGCCCAATCGACCTCATCGACTCCCCACGCTGCCAGCGATCCCAGATCTCGGCACGCTGTTCTGCTGAATAATAAATCCTGCGACGATACTTCATTCAAAACATTCCATCTCTTCCTAAAGGTTAAAGTGTTGCGTCCACCAGTTGAGACCACCACAGAAATGGGCTGTTTCCTTGCTTGGGATACCGTTTGAAATCCCCTACATTCGCCACATGACTACAGCCAAAAAAATACTTGTACTAACATATGGTTCGCGCGGAGATGTGGAACCTTTCATCGCGCTTGCTGACGGGCTGACAAAGCATGGTTATGGCGTGACACTCAGCACCGCCGAAAGGTATGGCGATTGGATAAAAAGGTTCGGCTTGGCCTTTGAGCCTTTGTCAAACGAGATCATTGACTTGATGGATACTCCAGATGGGAAAGCCGCACTTGAGGGGGCATCAGGTGTTTTCAAAAGGATCGCTGCGGGCATTCGGCTGACGCGCAAGTCCGGGCCACTTAACGATGCGCAGAATTTTGATGCATGGCATGTGGCCCAAGAGGTTCAACCAGATCTGATTGTTCACCATCCCAAAGTCATCGCCGCACCCCATATCGCCGAGGCACTTGGCGTTCCTGCCGTATTGGCACCGTTGCAGCCCTTGGTCGTTCCGACACATGAATTTCCACCGGCGGGGATGCCAAATCTCCCGATTCCTGGATACAACAGATTTGGGTATTCGCTCGTAAACCTGTCTTATGGGGCGTTTCGCAATTCTATAAACGCATTCCGGACGTCCGCCTTGAAGCTACCTCCAGTTAAAGACCGGAGCGAGGTTCTTTTCCCCAACGGGATTGGCGCTACCAAGGTACTTCACGCCATAAGCCCGACGGTCATACCCCAACCAAAAGACTGGCCCGTTAAGGCGATTATGACAGGCTATTGGGGGCTAAAATCTGATAAAGACTATCAGCCGCCAGATAACTTGCAACGATTTCTCAAGGCAGGACCGCCGCCAGTTTATATTGGCTTTGGCTGCATGCCTGCTGAAGATCCGCAGGCCCTACAGCAGACAATCATCGACGCGCTTTGCAAAGCAAATGTTCGCGGCGTTATATCTTCGGGGCGGGCAGAGTTTGATGAAATCGAAACGGATGACATTTTGACGATCCCCTCGGCACCGCATGCTTGGCTGTTTCCAAGGATGGCGGCCGTTGTGCACCACGGCGGCATGGGGACGACGGCGCAAGGGTTTCGTGCAGGTGTTCCTTGCGTTATCTGCCCATTCTTTGGGGATCAGCCTTACTGGGCAAAGATAAGCGTTTCTTTGGGAGTTGGGGCACCACCTGTTCCACGAGGGAAACTGACGTCAGACACATTGTCAGCCTCAATAATCGCCGCTGTTAACGACACGTCGCTGAGGAGCAATGCTCGCGATCTGGCAGAGCAGTTGCAAAACGAAGATGGCGTGGCGACTGCTATTGCAGAAATTCAAAATACCCTCGTCAAAGAATGTTTCCAAGATCGGTCATTCGTTTAGCCAAATAGTCGGCGGCGTTGTCCCGCAACTTGTCAGTTCAGACGAGGTATGCCGAAGGTCAGACCTGTTGCATAGGCCATTAGGCCAATCAGATGATGATTAGCTTCTGGCGCAGCGGGATTTACTTTGGTTGAGGCGGTAGCTTTCGCAGTTCATCTCGAGGATGTTGACGTGGTGGGTTAGCCTGTCCAGGAGCGCACCCGTCAGGCGTTCGGTGCCGAATGTTTCGGTCCATTCCTCGAATGGCAGGTTGCTTGTGATCAGGGTTGAGCCTCGCTCGTAGCGCTGTGAGATCAATTCAAACAGCAGCTCTGCGCCGGTTTTGCTGAGCGGCACGAAGCCCAGTTCATCAATGATCAGCAGTTTGACCTTGGCCAGTTGGCGTTGCATTCGCATGAGGCGCTTCTCATCTCTGGCCTCCAAGGCACGGCAAACCATTTTGTCAGCCAATGAAGATGGTAGGTTGCGATCCCGAGATTGGACAAATTCTCGCCAGTAGAAAGCCTCGCCTTCATAAGACGTAGAGCGCGGTCAGCAGCTCAAAACTTTCACTTCGTTCGATATCAACACCAAAATCAGGCGGATGGAAGGTTCCATCATCCTTCAAGATGTCGCGGTAAGCGCGCAGATCATCTTTCAAGGGTTCGTTGACCTCAACCGTTTCCTCGCGATTGAGCAACTGAAGCAGTCGAAAGACATCGCGGCGGTGCTTCGCGATATCACTGCCCTTTATCTTGGCGTCTCCTTCAGCACGCCTACGTGTGAGATCGACGAATGCCCGGGCTTTGAACGGGATCAGCAGGCGTTCATCGAGCACATGGATCCCATCGACCGGTCGGCGTGAGTTGATGAGCGCATCATAGTAGTCCTTGTCGAGCAAAATCGCCGATAGGCTGAGCATGTCATCCGATATGGCAACGGTCGCTAGCTCGTCACCAACCTCCAGATCGACGCCCGCCTCTGGGCTCGAGAAGAGCTCCAGCATTTCGGGATAGCTTGTGTCTTTTGGCTTGTGGAACCGGTAGAACTCCCGCCTTTCTGCTCCGCGTTCCCGAGCTTCATATTGGCCTGCATCCAGGAACCCTTTAAGTGCGGTTCCGAAGGACGGATCGACAACCTCAACGCACAGCACCATGTCGACATCTCGCGTGGCCCGAAACTCTAAACCAACTTCCTCAAAGATCAGGGCGCAGGCAGCGCCGCCGATCAGTGCGTAGCTATCTTCATGTCCCGCAAAATGCTCCCGAAATTTCTCTATCCCCGGTACCAACGCACATTCTCCATCAGTTGGGCAGCCGCCTCTGCGACGCGCTCGTCTTCATGTGCTTGGAATTGCATGAAAAGCGACAGGGGATCAGCTTGCTTGTTTCCAGTGACAATATCTGGATCATATCGCCAAACATCGACGCCGAAACCAGCCTCGTCTTGATCGTCGACCTCCTCACCAAACTCACCCGCCTGCAGAGACTTCCAATCTTTGGGCCCGACCGCGAAATGGGGATGCCGTGGAGGGTTCAGCATGGAGCGCTCAGCGAGCGCACTTTCGCCACCGGCGGCAAAAGTTTGGGTTAGGGTCGTTCCGTAAAAGCCTTCGTGCATGTCTCTGGGACGAAAGAAGTGGATCGATTTGACGGGAGATCGGAGCAACGGCCGGGCTTTTTCAAAAATCTCGTCCGGCGGCGAGCTAAACACAAGGAGCTTGCTTCGACCAAGCGGTTCTACAGATGCAAGCTTGTTCGCGCTTAGCTCGTCAAAAGCCCGACCAACAGTCATGGCAGAATAGCGAAGTTTCTTTGCAAGATTGCTCGGGGTCCAGGTGTCTTGGTTCGGTATCAGCAAATGTCGGAACAGCACGACCTGCGCTGCTGGGGACAGACGTTCTGACGAAGTGGGCATCTTGGACCTGAAATACTCACGCAGATCCATCCCAAGAGCCGGAATGTAGAGTTGGTTGTCAGGCACAACAAAGGGAAGGGCTTTTTCGATGAGCCGGGCGCGCACATGCGAAGACATGGCTTCGAAGACAAAGACGATAACGTCATCGATATCTTTGCGGAGGTTGGCATGACGCCTCTCAAGCTCGGACGGGGTAAGTTCGCTGTCTTTGGTTACAATGACAAAGAGACAATGCGTGGAAAGCAGGTCTGCTTCATAGAAGTCAAACGCCTTCGCTAGAAACATGGGAAGCTTGTCTTTGCTCTTCCACGGTTCGAGATCAACGCGAATATGAAGCACGGCTTGAAGGTAATTCCTCAGCCGGTTGTTCAGATCCTTAGATTGCGCATCACCTAACATGATTTTGCACACTAACACTAACATAGTTAGTATGCAAGTCTATGTTAGTATTTTGCTTGATTAAGCTCATCGACCTCCAATTGAGATCGGTAAACGTCTGTCACTTGGCACTTAATTGTAAGACTGCGGCGGTAAAGGACGGGCTAGGCACTTAATTTGAGACTACGAGTGTCTCCAGTCTCATATTAACTGCATCTGGCGGGGGCCTGGCAGTCCGAACGCCGGGTTGATAAGGTGGTCAGTTTTTT
>NZ_JBKQXN010000117.1:0-28735 GCF_046762905.1 Yoonia sp. R2-816
CCGGAAACCGATTTTCGTGAAGCCCTGAACCGCACGCGCGCTCCGCTTGATGCGACAGGTGGCGCCAACACACCGGCTGCCGCGAACTGCACATATACCATTGTCGCGGGTGATACGTTGTCGCGCATTGCTGCGGCACGCTTGGGTAACGCGGCACGCTGGAGAGAAATCGCCACCCTTAATCAATCAACCATCCGCAATGTAAATGCTTTGCGCGTAGGCACTGTTATTCGCCTTCCTTGTGCAGGAAGCATGGTAGGGCAGGGGGCAATTCCTTCCCCCAATGCGGCTCCTGCCCTACCGACGCCAGCACCGATCCCAAGATGGACTGCCCGCCAAGGCGAGAGCTTTCTCGTTGCGGTCCAGAGATGGGCCCGCGCCGCCGGCTACACAGTCGTTGTTGAAACGAACGAGGATTGGACCTTCGCTGTGGATGTGAACGAGGAAGGCTCGTTTCGGGACGTTTTGCAGCGGGTTGTTCGCGGCTTTGGCGCGCAAGGGGCAGCGCCGGCCGTTCAGGTATTCAGCAACAACGTCATCAAGATTGGAGGTCTGTGATGTGGCGCGCGCTATGTAACGGTGCATTGATCGCCCTGACGATTGGCCTGACCGCCTGTGAGACGCATGATCAAGCTGATGCTCGGATTAACGAAGCGGCCCGTCTGACGGGTGAGCAAGCCGCGCGGCTTGCAGCGGCGCAACGGGGCGAAATACAGATTGTCGATAGCCCTTACTACGGTGAAGCAGTTCGTGTTCCACTCGGACAAACGCGCGGTCAACGCCTGCCGCAACGCGTTGAAGCTGCAAAGGGCAGCACCTTCAATCTCCGCAACAGCTCGCTTTCTGACTTCGCGACTGCCGTCACCAATCAAAATGACATCCCGGTCAATATTCGCACTCTCTACTCTACCCGAAACTGGGACGCCGTAGATGTCCGCCCATCAGCGCGGATTACGCTCAAACATGAAGGGGCACTCTCACGGGCGCTCGATATTGTAGCGGCCCGTACAGATACCCAGTGGAACTACGACGGTACCGCAATCGTTTTTGATTCGATGGTGACCGCAAGCTATCAGGTTCCCCTGCCAACAGGATCGTCAAGCTTCTCCTCAACGGTGGATGGCCTGCAGGCGACCGGGTCAACTGTCTCGCTTTCACGTAACTCCCGGTTTGAGCCTTGGGAAGAAATAGAAACACGCCTTGCACAAGCGGTACCGCCCCCTGGTGAGTTCATGCTGAACCGTAATGCAGGCACAATTACAGTACTTGGGCCACCGTCCGTTCAAGCGGCTGCGGAGCGTGTCGTCGATGAGTTCAAAGCGATTTATGGCGCACGCATCGGGCTTGAGATTGGCATCTTCTTTGTGGACAGCGAAAAGCTCTCCGAGTTTGAAGGCGGCATCGAGGGATCAGGGTCTCGCTACGAGATCTCCGGTTTGACCACTGCTCTTGCGGGCAATGGCGTTGCGACGCTCACGGGCGGCAATGCGACGTTGTCGTTCCGTGCGCTTGCGCGCAATGCAGCGGTTGTTGATTTCCGCCAGGCTTCAAGCATTGCCCAATCCGGTGTCTGGACCCCAACGATTATCCGCAGTTCCACGAACTACGTATCAGGGACAGAAACGTCGACAACCGATGGCGTGACATCCACTTCAATTCAGACAGGGACCGTCGATAGCGGCCTTTCCATTCACGCACTGCCTCGCATCGTCAACAATGGCAACATCCACCTGAGCCTTACAATTCTGCAGTCCAGTCTAAATGGGCTTGATGAGTTCACATCGTCCGATTCAACAGTACAACTGCCAAGCATTGACCAGCGCGCCTTGCAGAACGACGCAATCCTGTCGCCAGGTGAGACCCTTGTCCTTGCCGGATATGAGCAGGAATATACAACGCGCACTGAGCGGAGAAGTATTCTTTTCCTCGGCGGCACCAGCGACGCCAAAGTTTATAAGGTCCGGATGATCGTCCTGGTGCGGCCCGCTATTTTGGCGGTCGCCGAGGGTGACAGCTGATGGAGCCGCGTCTCTCTTCGGTTGGGGGACAACCAGTTGCCGTTGGGTTGACGTGGGAAATCGGCGGGTTTCCTCATCTGGCCAAGACCGTTCGCTTTGGGGCCGCCGGGCAGGGGTTCGCCTGTTATTCCGGCAGTATCGCCGAAGCGAAAAACGCAGATCTGATCGGCAAAATTCCTTTGGCGGCCTTGGTGGGCATGTCGCTTGCGGCTGAACGCGAAATCATCGCTGCGGTCATGCCGCTGGATGATGGCAGCTTCTGGAGCGCACAGTTCAAGGATGGGTCAGTTCTTATCGATAGCGAAGAACTGTTTGATGATGTCCAGTCTGTTCTCGAATGGGCCGCGCAATCCAAACGATCCAATGCCGTCGCGCAGATTTTTCTTCCAGACGGTTTTGTCGAAACCACCCGTGTTGCTGATACTGGTTTGGATCCGCAGACTTTGCCTTCACTGTCGTCTCTCTCACAGGAGAGACTGGACAGCGCACCAGTTTTTGTCGCTTACCGCGTCGTTACGCCAAAAGCAGCGCTGATCGCAGGTGCCGCGATTTCGGTTTTTGCGCTCGGGAGCCTGAGCCTAAGCGCTCTTGTAGATGCCCTGAACGCGCAGTCAGATGTACCAAGGGTGACTGAGACTGTTGTGTTGGAACAGTTCGCGGTGGATGGATCGTCATTTGCTGCTGCCTGTGTTGCGTCCCTGAGCGAAGAGTGGCCGGGCGTCCCTGGCTGGGAGATCGCGTCAGTCGGCTGTGCTTTGCCGAACAGTGTAAGGCCGATTGGCGATCCAGAAACGGCTGTCGTTTGGAAAGAATTCCAACGTGGGGCACGTTACGCTGCTATTTTGGGTAGCGAAGTCACAAGTGCGCGCATGGCAGAATTTATGCTGCGTGACTGGCCACATCTGAAAGAGATAGAGGAAGGCCGCATCGTTGTCGGCCATGGTCTTGAGACAAGTTGGGTTCCATTTGTCGTGTCAGAGGATTCGGTGTCCTTCGGAACGCAGGTCGAGAACGCGTTTATCTCTGTGCTGAAAGAAAGCGCTCAGCCGCAGGCTATCTCAGTAGGGCAGGGACAAGTGGTGACGCCCACGACCAACACGCACCAGGTGAAGCTCAATATCTCGTTGGAAGCGGCCTTCACGCTGGCCCGGGCTCTCGATGGGATCGAAATCAACACAATCACTTTTGAGGATAATGTCTCAACGGTTCTGTTGAGCCCAACGGCGTCGCGTTTCAGTCGCCCGGCAAACGCAGCTCTGACGCCAAAACCCACTCACCTATCCGTCACAACCCATGAGGTAACACCATGAACACTGTGCATTCGAAAATACTTGGCACCGTTTCCGCCCTGGCACTGATGCTGTGTAACCCGACGCCTTCAATTGCCCAAAGCGCTCTTCTGGACGACACAGCCCAGAATGCCCGTCGGGAGGTGCAGAACGCGCACTTAATGACGGCCTATCAGGCAATGGTGGCCTTAAATGGCGCCCACACAATGATGCGCCGCCTGGTCCAGATCAGTGATCTGCGCGCCGATTACGCTGATGAAGAAGATGGTGGTCCCCGTTATCTCGACATTGAACATGTCCTCAAAAACAAAACGGGTCGGATCGAGAGTTACACCCATCCTGATGGCGCGCGCCCATTTGACGCCCGTCTCCATGGTAAGCGCCACTACAACATTCGCTATCGTCTTTGCGGTGTCGGGACCGTGAACCCGGTCACCAACCTGCCGGAGCCGGGATTTGAGTATGTTCTCATGACGATCCTGCCCGACTTGCCTGTCTCCTATGGCGATATTCGGGAACTGGTTGCACAGGCTGGTGTCGGACATGATTTGCTGCAGGGTCTGACTGTAGAGCGCGACACCAGCCGCGCAATGCTTGGCATTCTGGACACGAAGATCAACCCGATGTTTGTTCCGGTTGGCAGTGATACCCATGATCAGAGTTCTGCAGCCGACATTCCAGAATGTCTGCTCGACACCAAGATCTGGAGCGGTGATCAGCCGCCGTCGCGACAGAGTCTTGCCGTGTTTGAATATGTGACACCACGTCAGTTGCAGTTCACCCATTCACTTGAGCGCGTCAGTGAAGCAGACACGACCCTTTGCACGAATTACCCGGACGCCGCAGATCGGGGTCTTGTTATTGGTCGCGCCTCCTTTGTACGCGGGCAATATACTGTTCGACGGGGCGGGGATTATGCGCCTTTGATGGCGGATGGCACACCGGTCCCCCAGAACTGGGCCTCTGATCTCATCTACGATGGCGGCTGTCGTGCGCCACAAGAGCGCCTTGGGACTATTCGGCAGGATTGCCAACGCACTGTGGCAGGCGTCGAAAGAACCCTCACCAATACCTATCGCGCGCAAATGCGAGAGGTGCCGCCTCAGCGCGGCTATTACCTCGAGGGAGAAGACAAGCAATGGGCACCCGTTGGTGCCGAGGCCACTTGGGAGCCGCATCTTTTGATGTGCGAGGGTCAGCTCCCCCGTTTGCAGGAGAACGCCACGACCCAATGGGAGACCCAGAACGGTCTGTCCTGTTCCGTCTTTGCATCGTTCCCGCAGGGAACCTACGACCGTCGTCGCCTGATCACAGACACCCATTACGAGCTGCCAAACAGCAATATCTCCTACGACATTCGTACATATGGCGATTGGGAAACCACACGTAATGACTGTCGGCGGACCAATGTTGCAACAGTCCGTGAGACGAGACGAACTGGTGGTTGCCTTGATCAATATCGTAACGTTCAGACCACAACGATTTCCTACATGGGTGGGGGCGCGCCGTCCGTCATGGTCAACTATATGCCATGGATCACGCAGGTTAACCAGTGCGCCTCGAACAACAATTCAAACGATGACGGTGGCCCAGAATATTATGACGTGGACGGTGACGGCATCGGCGACTTCCGTTCCGAGCAGGATGCCCGTGAGTTTGCGAAGGAGAACGGCATCCCGAGCTATGAGATCGATGAGGTGAAGCGCTGTGACTATCGCTGTGACGGGTCGTCGGTCAATCTGAACGCCAAGAGAAATGAGGGTAAGAAAGGAACTGGTGGTGGTGGTGGCGGTAGTATTGGCGATGCCTGGGAGGCGACCAAAGAAAGTTTCAAAAACGGAGTTAACGCGGTCAAAGAGGCGTTTAACGGCGGTAACCAAGGTGGCTCCGGCGGCGGTGGCGATGGAGGCGGTGGCGGTGGTTGTTTCTTAACGACGGCGATTGTCGAGCGTCGTGGTGAAGCTGATAACGGTCCAACATTGACCGCCCTACGCAACTTCCGTGATGACGTCATGGCCAACGATCCGAAGTTGCATCCATTCATTGCTGAATACTACGCGATGGCCCCCGCCATTGTCGCCGCAATCCCGGCGGATGACCCCGAGTGGGATTGGATTGAAAGTCAAATCGATCTCTGTGTCCGGTTGATCGCAATTGGGGATACCGAGCAGACGTTTGCGACATACAAGGCGATGGTCGAACGGCTTCAGAGCCGCTGGATACCTGTCACTCCGCCAAAAATCCAGGAGGATGCCTAATGGATATGCGGAAAATGATTGGTGCAACCGTTCTGGCACTTGCTGGCTGTGCTGAGCTTACAGTCGACGATCTGTTGGCCAACAGAGCCGTTTACGATCATTGGGACATTCAAGGGCAGTTTAAATCGGCGGATACTGTTCTCCAGAATGTCACACAACCCGATCTCGTGGAGTTGCTCACAGGTCATACTTTCGTCGGGTATGAAGAGAGCGGCGGTCTTGGCAAGGCATATGGCGCAATTTCCGTGGCATATTATGGGCCCAACGGCGTCGAGGAAGGCTGTGTCCTGAGCTTTAAGACCGGACGCCCGAAAGAGGGCGCCTACGCTCCTCACGATTGGGTATCGGGGATGTACGAAATCCCTGAATACCAGGTTCACTATCCACTTATGCAAACAACCGAATCCGATGGGTATGTCGGTTACGCCAACATGCAGTACAAGGCCGAAACGGGGCAACTCGCCACAATTGGTGTGTTCGGCCGTTACTGGGGCGACGTGCGCAAAGGCCACCTGCAAGCCGGCATTCCGGCCGCCGTGTACGCGGTCTGCCCGGAGTTTCCGTCGGCCGAAAGCCTTGGCACCTTCGTGAACGAGAAACAAACATCCTGGAATTATTTTGAGTTGGTCGAGCAGGACCCGGGCCAGCGCATCCACCGTCCGGATCTAGTGACTGCGTTCACGGCGATCCCTTTTGATCAGGTGCAGGGGGCCGCGCAATGACATGTATCAGGCTGGCAATACGCGCCGCCGGTGTGTTGTTATGTCACCTCATGCCATTAGGCCTTTCTGCCGAAACAGCGCCCATTGAAACCATTGCAAGCCAGGCTTACCCGAACGAGATTTTTCACAGCAAACTCGGATTTTACTACGTCCTTGACGCCAACCCGGGTCTTGCATGGATTCTCAACGGGAATGGGGAATTCGATACGTTGGTGGCGTATTCGAAAGCCGGCGACGTATTTAACGTCATTGAAAACGGTGAATGGGTCTTTGACATCGCTGTTGACCGTCAGGCAAGCCAAACTCAGTGGTCCTTCTCCAACGATCCGGAACTTCCCGACACACGGGTTTTTCTCCAGCAAATCATCGGGCAGGAACTGACCAAGCCCCTTGGCGATGTCATCCCGGCTGGTGCCCGGTTTGAGCCGGCGTTCACCATGTCCACGCCGGAGGGTGTGTATTTCACCTGGTATCCAGACGCCCGCGCACACGGGATCTTCGTCACCAATCTGGAGACGAACGACGAACGTTATGTTCCAATCACTGATTTGAAATCGGCTGTGGGGTGGGCGGGAGAATGAGACTTCAAGTGCCCCGGCCCTTTGAGCTCAGGAATGCCCTTGCCGGGTGTCTTGTTTTTTCCACACTCAGTGCGGCTTTGCCCGCATACGGGCAAGAACCCGAACAGGCTATTGCGACACAAGCGGAAACCCAACGTGTCTTCTCACCGTCTGGTGAGGTGTCAGGCGACAGGCCGGTGGCGCAGATTGTTGCGCAGACGGGCACCGTTCAGTGCCCTATTCATCTCCTGCAATCTGCCTATGACGAAGCCACAAGTGGCTATCAAGCCGCAGCCCGCTATGTGACCGCCATCGAAGTGATGCATCTGTGTCGGGAACATGACGATCTGTTCCGTCAAGTCATGGACGCTGAAGCAGCCCTGGTGCAAAGCTATGCGGATCTCCGTGCTGCGCGTGAGCTGGTGGAAGGCGCAGCTCCGAGCGTACTGCCTGCCGCTGTGGCCAGTTCAACAAGTCTAACGGACGCGCGCGATCTGTTCGACTCTTCTGGTGGGAATGACGACAGTGGGGAGGCGGCAGAGACCGATGCGCCTGTTGAAGCAGAAAAGGTGGTGGCGGAAAGTGTTTCCGCGCCAACCTGTGTGGAGCCACGCCCGGCGTCAGCATATGTTTTGATTGGTTCTTCAAATTCCGCCGGGGGTGAGCCTCGCGGCATTTTGGGCCTTGTCGACAGTCATAATCCGAATGGCGACTACTACGCAGAAAGTGTGAGCATTGGCGTAGGCGATTTTCTCGCAGGTGAGGTGGAAGTCTCCGAAGTCAACGTGCCCTGGAGTGACGAAGCCGGCGCGCCATCTGTTGTTCTCAGTGATTGTGCCGGCTCTGTAAGACTGACGATGGTGTCTCAAATGCCGTCAGGGCATTTTGTTAACCCCAACATCACCTACCGCAATTTGCAAACCGGTGCGGCGCGTGAGGTTGATGCTACTGTGGTGACGCCACGCGGGGGTGAGTAACACACATGCTGTTCAAATTCCGCACGCCAAAACAAGCCAACAGCTCATTGGCCAAATTGCTTGAGAATGGAACATTCGATGTCGGCTCGCCTGAGTTTCGGCGTTTGTGTGCAGTCCAGGTGGATGGGTTGTGTTTGGTGGCGAGCGGCTATCAGCATGACGCCGAGATGCGAACAGAGCGCAAGAAGCTGGTGGATACCGGGCGCATCCCGGCCATCACTGAAACCCGCATCGTTACGCTCTCAGAGGTGGCGGAAGCCTACAATGCCCGGGCGCCGCGGGCCGGAGATAAAACAGACGGTACCACACTTGCCAGTACTGTGGATGTTCGCATGCGTGTTGAAGGTCTGCTCGTGGATTGTGCCAATGCGCGCGCCAGTGATTTGGCAATCGTTTTACGCGACTTCCATACGGATCTTCGCATGAAGGTTGGTGGCGCCTGGCATGATTTCAAAGACCAATGGACACGGGACGAAGGACGCGTTGCGTTGGAGTGCCTGTTCAACGCCCGTGAGGAGGGTTCGGGTCAGACGGTCCGTGAACAACGAAGCTTCCAGTCCTTTTCCATTACGTCCACAGAAACGCTGCGCCTGCCGGGCGGGGTTGTAAAGCTGCGCGGCCAACGCGGATTTCATGAGACCGCGGCTGATATTGGCGACCATCATGTGGTGCGTTTTTTCTATAACGAAGGCGACAAGAACACCTCGACAATTGAAAGCCTTGGATTTGATGCGGAGATCCTTGAGGCATTTGAGAGTATGCGTCATTCCAGTGACGGGGCGATGATTGTTGGAGGATCGACCGGGGATGGTAAGTCGACAACTCTGATCCGCTCGGTTCAACGTTTGATCGAAAAAAAGCAAGGGCGCACGAGCGTCGTCACGATCGAAGATCCGGTCGAGATGCGCCTTGATGATCCGGCGATCATGCAAATTCCGGTGTCTTCGGCAGGTGATGGTGAGAACCGTGAAGAAGTGTACCGCCGGGCGCTGATGCATTTCAGCCGTGTTAATCCGGACGTCGGGATTATCTCGGAGATGCGAGACGGTTACGGTGCGCGACAGGTTCTGCAGTTCGTCAGTTCCGGGCACATGTGCTACACGACGATCCACACGAACAGCGTCAACGAAATACCGTTCCGCCTGATTGGGTGGGGCATACCGGCGGCCGAGATTGCGCGTCCTGGCTTGCTCAAGGTGATGGTTCAGCAAAAGCTTGTGCCACATCTTTGTAAAGACTGCTCCGTCCCTTTCGACGGCTCTCAGGTTTTGCCGAAGTATTTACGCATTCTTGATGCCGACCAACTTGCCGCCCTGCGGTTTCGCAAACCTGGCGGCTGTCCTGCGTGTGTGAAGGATTACACTGGGGTAGGGAAGATCGCATGGGCGGGCTATGAGCGCCTCATTGCGGTGGGCGAGCTGGTTGCGCCTGATGAGACTTACCTCGCCTGTATTGGACGCAACGACGGGTTGGGTGCGATGCAACACTGGCGCAAGCCGAAAGAGCAAGGTGGGCTTGGTGGCGTCACGATCGGGGAAAAAATTCGCCGTGATGTGCTGATGGGTCTGGTTGATCCAGACGATGGCCGTGACCGTGGTGCGGGGGATGTGGCTCTCGGGCCCAAGTCCGTCGCCGCCGCAACAGGGCGGGGGGCTTGATTTGGCTGCCGCGACGCAACCTCTGAAACTCAGGCACGCAATGTCTGCCGTCCTGCCGCCGTGGAACATCGCAATGGCACGATCGATGTTTCATGCAAAGGATCGCGCCGATGCCTGGGATGTTATCGCTGATCTGATGGAAAGCGGGCTGGACGACAATCGTGCGATCGCAGCTGCCGCCCACATGTTCCGCCTTCGCGGGAAACGCGCTGCCGCGATGGTGCTTGAAGACCTCGAACAGTCTTTTGCACGTGGTGCATTCGCCGAAACCGTCAAGCTTGTGGCAAAGGGGTCAGAAGCCTTGTTGTTTGCGAATGTGGGCAAGGTGACGGGTTCGGTTGTCTATCGTGGTGCCGCGCGGGTTTTGCGCAATGAGAAACTCATCAGCAATGCTGTGTTTGAAGCCCTGGCTAAACCCGTGGCGTTGCTGCTGGCTGTGATTGGGCTCATTATTGCAATGGGTATGCGGCTGTTTCCGGCATTCGAAGCCCTGACGCCACGCAATCAATGGCCATCGCTTACGCGCTTTATGGCCAGTGTATCAGAGTTCGTCATTGTCAGCGGATGGATCGGCGCAATCGGGTTTGTGGTGCTCTGCGTGCTGATCGCTCTGTCTTTGCCACTCCTGGCGAGTGCGAACGGCAGTGCGATCCGTAAGCTTCGCGCGTTTTTGGATCGCTATCCGCCATGGAGCTTTTACCGTCTTTCAACGGGTGCCTCCTTTGCTTTTACGATCGTTGAAATTGCGCGTTCAGGGGGCACGATCAGTGGCCCAACACTGGCTGATATGACCAAACACGGTAGCCGGTACACAAGTACGAATGTGGCGCGCATGGCCGAAGCGCTCAACAGTGGTCAGTCTCTGGAGGAGGCGTTTCAGGGAGGGGGGTCATTCCCTGATCCTGAGCTCAACGCGGTCATGGGGGTTTTGGCCGGGCAGCCGAATGCCCTTGAGAACTTTGGTGTCTACACGGATCGCTGGATGCTTGCGGCGGAAAAGCGTGTGAAGGCCAAAGCCGCAATCATCAACATGGTACTGATCACGCTCATTGCCGCAGTAATCATCAGCGTTGTGACCGCCATCTTCAGCGTCATCTCATCGGTCCAGAGTGGTCTGTAGAAGCCGTTAAAGACCGACGGCCCGCCGCCATCTTAATAGAGGAAAAATGGATGTTTAAGGAAGAAACGACTGCAAAAATACATAAAGCACGCCCTCGCCGAGGTCGTCGTTCGCGTCGTGGCACCGATCTGTTCAGCGCAATTCTTTACCTCACCATTTTCGTGATGGTGATTGCAGGCACGATCGCAATTTACAACAGCGTCATGACGGGTGTGCGCAACGTTCAGCTGCAAACACTGATGATGCGCACTGCGGCGAGTGTTGAAAGCAGCTTTCGCGCGTTTCCGACGTATGACAGCGGCAGCCTTCTTGGAATCATCAAGAGCCGCGGTGAATTCTCAGATCGCGAGATCTACAAGACTGGCACGACTTATCACATGCGCTCGCCATTCGGAACCGACATGAGCGTCATGGGGAACGGTACGCATAACTTCACCATCACCGTGAATGATCTCAAGGAAAGGCCTTGTGAGAAGCTGTTGGAGGCAATGATTCACCCTGGTCGCACCGTGCATGGTGTGACTGTAAATGGTGGCACACCATTGAAGCTTCCATACAGCAATGCGGACATCTCGACGGAGTGTTCGGGTGCAACCGACGGGCTCTATAATGTCGGCATTAAATTCTAGTGGCTCTACTGTGGGACACATGGGGCGTCAGTATCCATCCATTCAAGGAGTTGCCGTGACTCTGATCCGCAACCTGTCTTACGCAGGACCCCACCGACGTCATCGGCGCGGCGTGTCGCTGTTTGCAGTGACATTGGGGTTGTTGGTCGGGGTGGTCATGATCAACTACGTGATTGAAGATCTGGGGCGTGCGCAAAAACGCGAATCCGGCCGCCATCTCGCCGAAGTCGCATCTGTCATGGCCCAACGTTGGGAAGTGCTTGTGCGCAACTGCGCCATGGATCCGCTGTCTTGGTCTTGCGGTTTATCTGAAGCCTCAGCCTACACCTTGATGGGGTATAATACCCTGCCAGGCGTGGCAGGTCTGGAGGTGCATCGAATTCCGGAGACCCTGCGGGTTCGCGCGATGCAACCTGCGCATTGGGTCGGGGATACGCCTGTTCCATTGGCCAACGGAATCACAGCGCGGGCCTATGCGGTTTCTGTGACCCAGGCGCCTATCGCGACCGGCATGTTGGTTTTTGAAGTGGCATCCAGTGTGGATGTGTTGACGCGCGAAAGCTTTCGCGCAGCCCTCGTTGACTGGGCAATCAGTGTTGGTGAAGGGGAAGAAATCGTCGGGGTTGAACAGGTCTTCTTTGCCGTGATGGGGCGTGATCCGCTTGTCACTGAAGTCCCTGTCTTGACCTATCCTTTTGTTACTGTGGAAAGTGACTGGGTCTTGCGTGAACCCTGGGTGGGACACAGCGGGCAATCCATGCGCGCGGAACTTCGCATGGCTGCAGATGCTGCGACGGCGGGGGACATCATCAATGTCGGCAGCCTGGAAGCTCTTGCGTCTTTCAAGGTGGCTGTTGAGACGGCCGATGTGCAGTCAATGGTTTCCAAAGGTCACCTGACCACACAATCGCTCAGGGGCGTAGATTTTGTCGCAGCGGAGTTGAATGCGGGCGGTCTGGCGGTCAGCGATGCGCTCATCGCGGACGCTATGGTCGTTGTGAACCAACTCAATGCCCGGACTGTGACAATTGCAGACAGTGATGATGGGATTAACACCTCAGACAGTGAAACGGTGAACGCCGGCACATTGAAGGGTGATGCTCTCACCCTGCCGGGTCAGTTGCAGGCGGGAACAGTAAGTGTTGGCGATAGGCTGCAGGCTGATCTCATCACGATCGACCGTGATGTCTTCGTCGGCGGTGATGTTCTGGGCGGTGGCCTGACAGTCAATAACCTCACAGCAATCGATGGGTGTAATGGATGTTGAGACCCCTTATCCTACGCCGCTTAAACAAACGACGCCACGCGCATCGCGCGCGCCGCGGCCTGTCCATGTTTGAGGCGGTTCTGACGATATTTGTCGGCGTCATTATCGTCAGTGAAGCAATACGATTCTTCGAAGTGGAAGGGCACAAGAAGCGCAATCTGGTCGAGATCCAACGGGTCGCGGATTTGGCGGATTTGGGCGAGCGCTATGTCAGGCGCGATCTGCAGGATTTGATCACGACAATCGGCGTTGGCAATATCCTGCAAGTGAGTGTTGCAGATCTGGAAGCCACTGGATTGGTTATGGATGGCTTTTCAAGCGCATCACCCACGCGTCGCGCTGTGGATCTCTGGCTCTATGCGCCGAAAGCCTCGGAAGTCATTGTTCTGGCGCGTGCGCACGGGACTGCTGAGCTGGTCAATGTGCCATCCTCGGTGGCAGGCACTGGTCTCATCGGCTACGTGGCAGATTGGAAGCCAACGGTCTTGCAGGGCGTGGGCTTGAACTGGGATGTCAGCACACTTCAAGCAGCTCTGGGTTGGCCTGCTGTCAATGATTTGATCGCCGTGCGTTATTTGAACTTTGATGCTGATGTGCGGCCTTATTTGCACCGGGATGCCCTGACGGTTGGCGGTGTTGTTCTCAACCAGATGTCGGCGCCTTTGGACATGGGTGGCAATGATATCGTTAACGCCGGAAATTTGTCAGCGTCGCAGCTCACATTACAGACGCTTATTGCGGAAGATGTTGTGTCCGGTGTGTTGGAGAGCGTCAATATCAACGTCACCGATGCTGTGTCTGTGTCCGGAACGCTGACGACTGTCGATGCCACGATTGCCGGAGCAGCGCAGGTTGAGGATATGACCGTAAACGGCGAATTGACGGCAGGATCGGTTTCGGCGAGCGGCGCTATTTCGGCAGCCTCTGCGGAAGTAGAGGGGACGATTTCCGCAAATGCAATAACCGTTGCAACAGAGTTGAATGCCGAAAGCGTTGTCACTGGAAGCCTCGGGGTCGGCAGCGACATGACGGCAGATCAAGGTGTGTTTCAGACCGTTGTCACCGGGGGATGTACGGGATGTTGAAATGGTCGCTACCAATTTGTGTGGCGATGATTGTGGTCAGCACTTCAAGCATTGCGGAGGAGCACGCCGGTCAGCGGGATGAGAATGATCAAGCGCTTCGCGACCTGCAAATCGCACGCGCTGATCTGATCGCCAACATCAAACAGTTGCGCGCCATTCAAACCTATCAAGAGGCCCTGCAGCAATCTGATGGAGCGCTCATGGAAACGCGCCTGGTGCCAAGTGGCCTTTGTGCGCCTGACATGGCGCATCTCTGCGCGCTGTTCCCGGTCACATTCGGCATATGGGGAACAAATTGACGACGTTGGCAGATGCGGCAATGCGTCAATCGAGGGGTATGGCATTGGTCATGATCTTAGCTGTCACTGGCTGCACATCAAACTTTGAGCCTTTCGGCCTGGCATCGCCACGCATGACACCCGTGCAAGAATGTGCGATCGGGTACGATCTCGCACAGCAGATTTACACACATGTCTCACTGACGGATACGGTGATCATCGCGCCCCGCCGCAAGACAGGCTGCGAGACCTATGCCATCGCATATCTTCAGCAAGCCGGGTTCAAGATCGATGATCGAGGCGCGCGGGGCGGTTTTGAGGTCGAAGTTGTCAAGAGTGATAGTTTTGTCGTTACGGCGACGGCTGTGGTGGGTGAGCGCCTGAAGCTGTCTCGCAATTATGAGCTGGCGGAGACCGGCGTTTATGCGGTCTCTGACATTACCATTCTGGAATTGCCAGCATTCGCGGAGCTGCGGTGATGGTATTGGTCATGGGATCTCTTGTTGCCTGGTTGGCAGTGGCGATAGAGGACATGCGCCGCTTTGAGATAAATCCGTGGTGGGTCTTCGCTGCGACGGCAAGTTACCTGGTGGCGAGCGCTCTCAACGCGACCCCAACACCTGATACAATTCTGTATTCGAAGACAGCCTGGGTGGTCGTTGTTGCAGATCGCCTGTTGGCCGGCCTTGTTGGCGTTGCAGGTGGTCTGATGATTTATTTGCGCCGCCGTAGCCTGATTGGTCAGGGTGACATTTATCTGTTTGGAGCGATGTTTGCGGTCGGTGGTTTGAAGTACCTCGTGTTGACGGTGACGCTGTTTGCCGGGTTCTCCTTCGCGACCTGTCTTTCCTACATGGCCATCCGGAATAAGCCGTTCTGGAAATGTGGATATCCGGCTGGCGTTCCGGCGGCCATGACAGCATCTGCGATGATTTTCGTGATGTTTCGCATAGGGGGATAGGAGATGCGCAGGAAACTCCCAAACCGCCGACGTTCTGAAAGCCGCCGCGTCGTATGGCAATCGCCACTTAATCCTTCAGCAGCAGAGCAGACGATCTATATCAGTATCGGCTTTTTTGAGGATGGGCTGACGCCTCGCGAGGTTTTCTATGACAGCGGTTATCGCACCGGGTCCGACCTTGAAACCCTGGCGTCCGACGTTTGCATCTGCCTGTCGATCTTTCTGCAGCATGACGGCGTATCCATGGATGATTTTACCAAATCCCTGGCCCGTGAGCTCAACCTGCGCACAGGCAAGGCGGAGTTTGCGAGCCTGGTGGGTGTGTTCATTGCCGAGTTGTTGAAGCCTCCGGCTTGGGCTGCGCAGGTTTTGGCGGCGCAAGAGCAGGAGGACCAAGTGTGACTTATAACCCGCGTCGCCCGTTCTTGTCTTTGATCATTGGTATGGATCGTCTTGCCGTCGGCATGTCCCAAAGGGTTTGCCCAACACCAAGCGTCCCGCGGATCGAAGAGCGGATACCGGGTATGGTGTTTGTCCATGCGACCCGAAAGAATTTCGGATCAAACTCCGCAATTTTGCGCAAACAGATTATGACGCCGATGAACAAGGGCAGCAAAGGGATCGTCACGTTTGGAGAAAAGCTGAAGATCGCTGTGATGCCGAGAAACCCCATAACGCAGCTGGCGAAGGGTATAGGTTCACATCCGGCAACAAGAAGCGGTTGTGACATGGCCTGGTCGATCCGCGGCATGGTGGAAAGCTCCTCTACGCTATGCGCGCGAGGTTACTTCAAATGAGCCGCGATTTGAAGCGCCCTGTTGATCCCCGCCTCGCTGATCTGGCGGGGTCCGTTTGGGCACATTTGATTGATGATCAAGTGGTCGAGATTTCTCTCAATGACGATGGTGCATTGTTCGTTGAGCGTTTCGGGTCTGCGCCGCAAAGGGCAGGGGAGATGCGTCCACAGGAGGCGGAGCGCTTCATTCGATACTGCGCCAATAAGGGAAACGCAGCATATACTGCGGACCAGACGATTGTTTCCACGCGCATCGCCACAATGCATCACCGATTGGAAGCGATACTCCCGCCCAACGTCGCCAGTGCGTCTTTCTCAATCCGCAGGCACCGGGACCAGGTCTCCGATTTGAGTGAGTTTGTGCGTGACGCGGGCTTTCTGTCTGTGATCAGGCAGGCCATCAAAGACAAGAATAACCTGCTGATTTCAGGTGGGACCGGCGCAGGCAAGACCAGCTTTGCCAATGCGTGCCTGGCTTACCTGGCAGACGTAGCCGCTGATCAGCGCTGTGTGGTTCTTGAGGACACAGCCGAGCTTCAGGTTCCAATGCCAAACACACTTAGACTCATCAGTTCAGAACAGATCAGTATGGATCGCCTGTTGGTGTCCACGCTCCGGCTGGCTCCCAAGCGGATCATCGTCGGTGAGGTGCGCACGGGGAAAGTCATGACATTGTTGCTGAAAGCATGGAACACCGGTCATCCGGGCGGCATCACCACAATTCACGCCAACAGTGCGATGGACGTACTTCCGCGGGTCCAGATGCTGTGTGCAGAGGAGATTCAAGGCGGCATTGATGCCTTGATCGCCAGCTCGTTGGATCTGGTTGTGCACCTGTCGCGCGGGCAAGACGCCCCACAAGTTACAGAATTAGCACGCGTAGCGTGTGTGAACGGAACATTTGTCCTGGAGGAAATCTACACATGAAAACGACTATCAACACAGCTCTTGTCGCAGGAGCTATGAGCCTGTTTCCGTATCAAGCCCTGGCCAAAATGACAGAGGCAAATGAAATATTTGGAGGAACGACCAACCCCATTGGTCAGTTTGTCGGGTTCTTGACGGGCGGCTTCGCAATCGGTGTCGCCGTCATTGCTATCGTCGTGATGGGTGGAATGATCATCTTCGGTTCTGACTTTGGTGGCTTCGGTCGTCGTGTTCCGATGGTTTTGTTGGGGGTCGGGTTTGTGATTTTCTCCGTCAATGTTGTGCAGTTTCTCACAGGTTCTGATGTCTCGGGCATGATGTACGACCCCAACACCCTCTACATGTCCAGCACAGCTCCGCTGTCTCATCACTAGAGCCGTGTGAGACCTCACGAACCATCCTGAAAGGCACCACATTATGATGCGTAATTCATTTATGATCTCTGCCGTTTTTGCCGTTTGGTGTGGGCACACGCTCGCCCAGGAAACACCTGACATAGACTTGCTAACGCAAGAGATGGCTGCAGAGATCCAGAGCGGCAATGCGTCGACGATTCCGGATGTTGTCGGCACAAATGAACCGCAATCAGAACAAGGTGGGGCTGGAGAGCTTGGTCAGAGGTCTCCTGAAGCCGAGACAGCGGATACCGCACCTGTCGCACCTGTTATTGTCACGCAACCAATGCCGTCAGAGGCGGCCGCGCCCCCAAAACTGACCCAGGAAGAACTAACCTCTCAGGCGGCGGACAAGTGGATGGATCGCACCACATCTGTTGGCATGGGCAGTGTGGGACGGCTTGTGCAAACCTATGATGGCTCAATCGCGCGCCTTGTCTGTCAAACCGGCTTGGTCTGTAATATTGAATTCGAGGCGGGGGAAAAGTTCAGCGATACGCCCATCCTGGCCGATCCGGCCCGCTGGATTATGACGCCCCGCTTACGGACATCACCCGATGGCACCGATACGCAGTACCTTGCCATCAAACCGGCGGACGATGCGGAGACAACGACATTGACGGTTTATACAGATCGTCGGATTTACCCGATCATGTTGGTGCCCTCGCGCACGTCTCATACCCATATCCTGACATTTAGCTACCCCGACACGCGTGAGCGTGAAATGCGAGAGCATCTGGCCGCGCAGGCAGCGGCCGCAGAGGCGCGGAAGGCAAGGGCCGCGGCAGCACGGGCAGCTGAACGTCAGGCGGCAGAGGTCGCGCGCGCCGCAGCTGTCAGGCAGCGCGGTGTCGAGACCACGCAAGGCGCAGTTCCGGCTGAAGACCTGGATTTCAACTACACCATTTCTGGCGACGGAGATTTCCGGCCGCTCCGCGTCTACACGGATGGCCAGAGAACATATGTTGATCTGCCCGACAATTATCGCGGCGAAACGCCTGTCTTGCTTGCAGGAACAGGCCAGAGCAACGGGGTGGTCAATGTGCGTGTCAGTCGTGATGGGCGTCAACTCATTGCGGACCGGTCCTTGAGGCGTTTCTCACTGCAAGTTGGTCGCACCAGAATTCGCGTTTCGAAGCGATAGATCAGGAGGGGTTTGTTCATGCAGATGTCAGACATGCTCAACTACGCGCACCGCGTCGCGCCGGGTGTGATCATCTGCAAAGACGATGGTTTTCTTGCAGGGTGGAAGCTGAATGGGCTGGACAACGAAAGCGTTGATCCTGACGAGCTCCACGCCACCCTGGAGCGGGTTGCGCGGGGGGTGAGCGAGCTGCAAGAGGGTGATGCCCTATGGCTCACACTTTGGCGGGCTTTAGCGCCTACAGCAAAGCTCAGTCAGACCGACGTAGATCACCTTGAACCTGCGGTGGCTCTTGTGGTCAGCGAAAACGCGGAAATTGAAACCGACGGTGAGATTTACGAGAACAGCATTCATGTCGTCTACAGATGTGCGTTGGAAGATGATTTCCCGACTATGGAACAACGGCTGGAGGCGTTCGAACGTCGTCGGGAGGTCGTCCAAAACATCCTTGGTTCAGTCTTTGAATTGACCCGCCTTGGAACGCATAAAGTGCAGACGGAATCCGGTGGGTCGTTTGAAACTGATGAACTTGCCGATCTGGTGGCGACGATGGCGGCCGGTCGACCGATCCAGCAACGCCTCTCCCGGCAACAGGACATTTATCTGGACGCAGCATTAGCCGCGGACTACGAACAACCGGGATTCCAGGAAGTCCCGCGTCTGGACGGGCAAGAGGCGGCATTTATCAGTATTGAAAGCTGGCCGCAGGATTACGATCTTGATGCTTTGGCAGCCCTTGAGACCCTGGATTTCGATTACCGCTGGACGGTGCGTTATATTGTTCAATCACAGACCAGAACCCGCGCAGCTGTCACCGCTCTTCGCAGGCGCTGGCGGCAAGCGGGCTCCAATCTTCTGGGCAATATACTGGGGGCGCAATCTCAGGACCGGGATCTCCACGCAGACATGATGGCCAATTCCCTGGACGGGGTATCCGTTGATTTGGGCCGCGGTCTTCGGTTTGGCGAACTCACGAGTACAATTACGGTTTTGGCTGGAGATGGCGAAGATCCGGCACGAGACTTGCGTCGCAAGATCGCCGCTGTTGACCAGGTTCTCATGGCCAATGGATTTAGAGGCCGTCGGGAACGCGTGAATGCCCGGGAAGCCTATCTCGGCTCACTCCCGGGTCACATGGCAATGCAAGCCCGCTCGAGCACAATGTCGGCGTTTAACTTCGCAACGCTTATCCCTTATCGATCGTTCTGGAACGGAGAGCGGTATTGTCCTTGTGATAGGTTCCCGCCGAAATCACCGCCTCTGATGCTGGCGCATTCCGCCAGGGGTGAATTGTTCCAGTTCAATCTTCATGTCAAAGATGTCGGTCATACGATTGTTGCTGGCCCAACAGGCGCCGGTAAGTCCGTATTGCTGGGCGCGATCGCCGCGCATTTTCTCAAGTATGAGAATGCGCAGGTGTTCTACTTCGATAAACATTGCTCAAGTCGCCATCTTTGCAACGCAGTAGGTGGCAGCTTTATCGAGTTTGGTGCTGGCGAGGGGCGCGGGCTCGCGCCGCTCGGCAACATCCAAGAGGTTGGTCAGGAATGGGCGGAGAAGTGGGTCCGGATGATCCCGCGTCTGGCCGATAAAGACGCCTCACCCAAAGATGGCGACGAATTGGTTGAAGCCGTGCGCAATCTTTCTGACACGGGTGGTGGGTCGCTCACCGATATCCGTGATTTTGTTCTTGGCAAAGATGCGGGCACGGCCGTTGAGCGCTTTCTTGGGTCTGAGGGCAGGCCAGCGATCCTGGACGGAAAGATCGATACGCTGGAATGGAAACCGCTGACCGTATTTGAAGCTGAAGAGTTGTTTCAATACGATGAGGCAACTTCCTTGTTGGCTTTGGATTATATCTTCCGTCGCTGTGAACAACGCTTTGATGGTCGCCCAACACTGGTTGTTTTTGATGAAGCCGCAGCCTTCCTGCGTCACGCATTATTCAGGACACAAATAGCGGAATGGCTCCGGGAGGTGCGGAAGAAAAACGTTTCAATCGTCATGGCCACACAGCAAGTCAGTGATTTCGTCAACTCAGGTATTGGTGCCAGTTTTGAAAACGTACACTCCTATGTGTTTTTGCCCAATGCGAGGGCGGCTTCAAAAAAGACAGCTGATGCCTATCGCGAGTTCAACCTGACGGATCGCCAGATTGAAGTCATATCGATGCTTGAGCCCAAACGAGATTACTACGTCATGAAGCCGCAAGGGTCGCGGGTCATGAACTTCAGGTTTGGTGCCGCAAGTTTAAGCCTTTTTGCAAAGACCGATAAGACGGCAAGTGATCGTGCCAAACGTCTTGCCGCAGAGAGACCTGACTACTGGATTGAAGATCTTCAACACGACGCTGCAAGTTAGGAGACGACTATGTTGACATCGCAGATAGTGAAACGTGCCCTGCTGCTGGCCATGCTTTCATCAGCGCCGGCCACAGCCGGAACCGTCGCAGGGACAGGCGGCGCTCTCGAGACGACACAATGGTTGAATCGGTTGCAGTTGCAGCAAATATCCCTCCTTGAAGGAGAGAGCCTTGTGCAGATGTCGCACGTCTTGTCCGCAAACCTCGAGCAGGTTCGTACATTGATGCAGACCTATGAGACGATCATGTACAATACGCAAGGCTTGCCAGATGCATTCAAGGACGAGATAACGGGTACAGTCGTTCAGATGCGGGGCATTCTGGAAGAGGCTGGCGCTGTTGCGCGTGATGGTCGGGCGCTTGATACATTCCTGCGATCGGGGGCCGTGACTGCGGATGCGTATGACCCGACGGCACTGGAAAACGCCCAGCTGACTGAGCGGTACGATGAATGGCTGGACACCTGGAACGGTACTCTGGAAAGCGGGCTTCGCCAGGCCGGTTTGACCTTTGAGGATGTCGAAAGCGATGCCGCTTTGATCGACGCCATCCAGGGACGCATCGGGAATGAGCAAGGCCAGATGCAAGCGCTGCAAGTGGCCAACGAGCTTGCAGGCACGATGAGTCGCCAATTGGTGGACCTGCGGATGCTCACCGCCTCGCAACTTCAGCAAAACTCCGTGGCCTGGGGCCGTGTGTTGGGTGAGCAGGATAATCAGGAAATTGCGCGCCGCGATACGGAGCAGGAGATCAAGCAAACGATTGAGAACCTAGAGCAGCAGCGGGACACAGGGCGCAGTATCCAGGATATCCTGGGGTTGCGACCTTGATGGGCTGCGACAAGGTGTGAATGCAATTGACCCATCATAAATCCCTTTTCGCTCTCTGTGCTGTGGCGGCGGTATTTGTTGCGACAGATGCGGCGGCCCAGGAGGTCGTTGAAACTGGTGACGACATTGTCACGCAGCTGAAACTGGCCGTTGACACGATGGGGGATCGCCTATCTGGCATTGTCATCGGCATCTTGGTGACGCTGCTCGCAGTGGATATTGTGTTGACCTTTGGACGCGCTGTGATCAGTGGGGCCAACCTTGGAGACGTTGTGGGACCGTTTGTCTTGCGGTTCGCGTTTGTGGGTCTGGCCTGGTACTTCGCGCAGAATGCGGCAGATATCGTTCAATTCCTGATCGAGACCACGTTGCGCATTGGCCAGCAAGCCAGAGGCAGCGAGACAGTAGAGGAACCGTCCGTTGGTAACATCATGCGTGATGGCTCCAACTATGCGTTGGCAGCGCTGGGTGAGATCTCGGTATGGAAGCCAGCCTCGATCTATAACGTTCTGGTGGCCATCATTATGGTCATTACGTCGGCGATTGTCGCGGCATTGCTGGTCCTGGTTTATGCGGAGTTTTACATCACCGCCTTTGCCGGACTGATTGTTCTGGCCTTTGCCGGCACGTCCAGCACCAAAGATGCTGCTGTGACCTACCTGAGAACGATGCTGGGGCAGGCACTCAAGCTGCTGGGTTTTTTGATGACCTACGCCCTTATGCAAGAAATCACCGTCGCCATTCTCGGAGCAGGCAGTGTGACGCTCGGCTTTGAGCAAAGCATGACTGCGATCATGGTTCAGGTTCTCCTCGTCATCCTGTTGGCGACGATCCCAACCGCGATGCAAAACCTCGCGGGGGGTGTTGCCGCAAGCGGCGCGTCTGATATCGCAGCACGGACCGCATCCCAGGCAACGACAACCGCGGGTGCTGCAGCTGTGGGCGGTGCGACCGGATCTGTTGTTGGCGCAGCGGTTGGTGGAACCGGTGCCGCGATCGGCTCAATGGGAGCGTCATCATCAATAGGCCAGGCGGTCGGGTCAGCTCTGAAAGGTATGGGATCAGGGGCAGTATCCGGAAGTCTTAAGGGCGCAAGAATGGGTGCCGGAGCGGCGGCCGCCACAAATCCCGGATCCCGCTACGGCAATACTGTCAGCCGCAACACCGCCGCGATGATTGAGCGCCTTGCATCGAAGTTGGACAAGTAATGCAAGAACAGCAGCAATGGCGCAGAGACTACGGTTCCAGAGTGGATGCTGCGCGCCGCAAGTTCGAATACTGGAGATTGATCGCCGCCGGCGTGTGGGCAAGCGCATTGGTCGTAGGTGGTCTCACCGTATGGCAAGCCACTGTCGTCAACATACGCCCTTTTGTGTCTGTGTCAGATTCTCAAGGTCGGGTTGCGCTCGGCATTCAACCTTCGGAGTTGTCAGACATCCCGTTCGTGGTGCAACGGCGCTTTGCACAGGATTTCATTTTCGCACTACGTGAAATCCCGAGCGATGATGCGTTGGTGTTGGCGCAGTTGATGCGCCTGAAAGCCTTTACGCCGCCGAACTCGGTGGCGCGTTCGAACGCAAATGACGCCGAGAACATCAACAACCCTCAGGCCCGTATTGTGTTGTCGGATGAACGTATGCGGGAAATCAAGATCGAGCGTATCGAGCTTCAGGAACCCGGCGTTTGGCTGATTGTCTGGAACGAAACATCAAGGTCCAAATCCTCTGGGCAACGTTTTTCGAGATTTCGTTATCAGGGCATTTTGCGGGTTGTCGTGAACCCGCCGATGAGCGCGGAAGATCTGGTTCACAAACCGGCTGCACTGGGGGTGGAAGACTTTGATGTGGTTCGATTGCGGGATGCAAGCTGATGTTGAGATGGATCAGGCGGCTCATTGCAGAAAACCACCAGGGTTCCGAGAACCACGTGGCGACAGGTGCCAGTGGCAACCCTTACGAATTGGCCGAGCAGGTTTGGAGTGATCGTCACGGTTCTTATCAGAGTCTGGCCCGTCAGGCACAACTCGTCACCGGGATAGGCGTCATAGTATTGGCGGCGAGCCTTGCAGCCTTGATCGTTGTCAAGTCGCGCGAGGGATATGTCCCGTTCCTCGTGTCATCCGCAGAATTGATCCCACCACGTGCTCTCGAGACGACATCGATTTCGCGACTGCCGGAAGGAGTTGCGCGTCGAGAACTTGCAACGTTTGTTGAGCGTCTGCGGTCCATACCTGCGGATCGGGAGGTACTGCGTCGTGACGTCGCGCGTCTGTTTGCTTTTCTGGCGCCATCAACAGCGGGCGAACGGCGCACCATGGAATTCATGGAAGATCCCGAGAGAACGCCACGTGCATTTCTTGGCCAACTGACGCGGCGTGTCGAGGTCACCTCTGTCGTCTACAAGGGTGGAAACAGTTGGGTTGTAGAATGGCGTGAAGTTGTTTCACCCAATGACCCCAATCTGGCGCCTCTCACGGGGCTTTACCAGGGCACATTGGTTGTGGGTGAAGCCGAGCCCCAGGATGCGGACGCCTTGGCCACAAATCCGTTTGGCCTGTTCGTCCAGGATTACTGGTTTGATTATTTGGGAGATGGATGATGGCCGATAAACTGCCCGGAGCTTCCCTACGCCGCATACTCATCATGACGGCAGTGGTAGGTGTAATGTCCACTGCGGTTCTTTCCGTCGTTGGTATTTCTTTGTCTTCACTTTTTTCAGGACTGCAAGGAGAGGGTCCCAGCCAGGCGATCAACGACGAACTCGGTGAGGCGCGCGCCGAGCGATACATTGGAGAAAGTCAAACGCGTTACGGTTCTGAGCAATGGATTGCCGACAATTCCCAATTTGAAACCGAGCAGCCGTTTGACGTTGATGCACAACCTGAAGTGCCGGCGCTGCGTGAACCGCCTGATGTGGCCAATGAACCTGATATACGCAATGAACCTGATTTGCCCATCGCAGGTTTGGACCCAACCGCCGCGGCCATGGCACAGATCAACAATGAGCAAGGCACTCCGGTTGCGCAACAGCGCAGCGCGGAGCCAATGTCGAACGAAATCCGGGTCATTCTCGAAGCCCAACAGCGCGAAGACGAACGCCGCGCCGTAAGAGCGCAAGAGGCGTCAATCGCGCCATTGGGTGACAGCATTCATAGCCCTGAAGACCTTTATGGGGCATCACAACGTGCAGCGGCAGAGGAAGCGCGTCGGTTGGAAGAGGAGCGCCGTGCAGCGGCGCGCGCTGACCTTAACCGTGTCGATCCGCTCCCTGTCTCTCCAGGATCCGCTGAGCCGGCCCAGAGCGGTCATATCCTTGCGGCAGGCACGGTTATTCGTGCTGGACTGCTGGATGCCATAGACTCTGAATTACCCGGGCTTGTGCGTGCAATGGTGACGAGCAATGTCTGGGATACAGATACGGGTAGAGTGATCGTCATTCCTCAGGGCTCCCAATTGTTGGGAGAATACATCAGCGCGTCTTCCCCGGGTCAGCGCCGCATGGGTATTATCTGGAATAGAGTGCGGTTTCCGAATGGAAATATGGTTGAGCTCGATAGTGCAGTCGCACTTGCTGAAGGCGGCGGTGTTGGCGTCGAAGGGCGGCGACGAAACGGTTTTTTGGTCGCTGTTTTCCAGACAGCACTGCTGAACCTGGCGGGATCGGTTGGGCAAACCCAAAGTTCCAGTGACGCTGCAACACTTGGCGCTGCAGCACAAATTGCGTTGGGGCAGGGGGTGGATCGCGTTGGGACGGCTTACATCAACGAAAGCCTGGCGCGCGGTTCGATATTCCGCATTGATGCAGGGACCTACATCAACGTCCAGATTACGCGAGACTTTTTCTTCCCTGACGCTGTTCAACACCGTGGTGACGTCGGTCCCATGAGTGGGGATCATCAAACGCGCATCATGCCGGCCAGCGCTGGTGCGATGCACATCCCCTATGATCCTTCCTTATATGGCGGTTGGGTAGACGTAGACGACGATTGCCAGGATACCCGCGACGAGATGCTTGAGCTCTTATCGATGGGTCCGATAACGCGCACCGCAGATGGATGCGCGATTGTGACTGGCCGTTGGCTCGACCCCTACACAGATGTGGTATTCACGCAAGCGAACCAGCTCGCGATCGATCACCTTGTGCCGTTGGCCTGGGCGCATATCCGGGGCGGTGCAAACTGGAGTGCAGAAACCAAGTCTCAGTTCGCCAATGACCCCATAAATCTGTTGGCGGTCGATCCAGCCGCAATCAGCACAAAAGGAGTACAAGGCTACGACCAGTGGTTGCCACCAGCGGCAGGGTTTCAGTGTCAGTACATTTTGCGTTTTGAGCATGTGATGCAGACTTATGGCCTGACATATCTGCCCAGTGAGGCCGCCGCGGTTCAGGCAACAAGAGATCACGTGTGTTCCGCTTGATCGCATATATCACACGACGCTTTAGCGTAGCCATTTGGATGGCTTTGATGATCGTCCTCACTCCGATCAGAGTGCACGCCTGCACGACATCGCAGATGTTGGAGTTCATCGGCAGTCTTGAAGCCCCTGAGGGATATAATCAAGTCTATAGCGGCGTAAAACTGATGCCGCCCGCACTGATCACCAGCATGACGGTGCAGGAGGTGATCAATTGGCAGCGCGAAGCGTCACGTACCGCCGTGTCCTCGGCAGCGGGTCGGTATCAGGTTATTCGGGCCACCCTGGAGAGTCTGGTTGCACGTGGTGTTGTGCGCCCGTCAGATCGGTTCAGTCCGAGGACACAGGATCGGTTGGGTGCCGCCTTGCTCGCGGATACCGGTTATACGAACGGCACCACGGACCAGAATGTCGCAAATCGGATTTCTGGCGTTTGGGCTGCCTTGCCGCGTGTCACGGGCCCGGGGCGTGGCGCCTCGACCTACGAAGGGATCGCAGGCAATCACGCCCTGATCGATCCAGACAGCTACATGGCATTCATGGCTTGTGAAATTGGGCTTTCGGAGATCAGAATCCGATCCACAATTGTGCGCGCGGGCTTACGCGTCGGGCTCAGCATTGAAGCCCTGTTAGAGAATGTCCGGGAGCAATCCGCCAAGATCGTCGAGCGGTATTCCCAAGTGGCAATCTGGTTGTTGTGGAGCCTGTTGGCGGTGCAGTTCGTGTTCACGTTCGGCCGCCTGGCTGTTATGGGCGAAGGACTGGATGCAATGATCGCGAGCATGGTTTTCTTGCTGCCGCTCACATTGCTGCTTTGGGTGGTGATCACCAACTTTGGCGACATTTTAACGTGGACAGCGAGAGCAGCCACGCAAGTCTCCAACGACACAATCGGCTCGGAAGGATTTTCGCTGGCAACACTCATCCGGGATCGGATGATCCTGTTCAGCCGCAACATGGAAGCCGGGTATGCGTTGTCAACCTGGGCCTACGGCGCCGTCTTGGCTGCAACGTTGTGCAACCTGATCGTGCTGGCTTTGCAGTTGGGCGCAGTGATCTTTGTCTATATGCGGTCTCTGATCGTACTGGCTGCATCGGCGATCCTGCTGGGGCTTGGTTCCCTGAGCGGTACGCAGCATGTGGCTTTTGGCGTGCTGGCGAAGCTTCTCGGGGCTTTTCTGCAGATTCTGACAATCACCATCATCCTGTTTGCGACACTGGATCTGACGAGAGATCTGAGCGCCGCACCGGGAATACTGGGCCGGGCCTTCGCCGCTTTAACCCTGGACCTCGTTGCGCTTGTGCTTTTGGTCGCGGTGCCGCGAACCATGACAAAACTAGCCGTTGTAAGAGGAGTTTCCGCGTGAATCTATTATTCGGTTTGGTGAGAACACTTCTCTTTTGCACAATCTCGAGCCTGGCGTTGGTGGTCATACCTGACCGCGCTGTTGCAGGGCCGGTCACAGCCAATTCAGAACAGGTGCGGGCATTCATTCGCCACTATGAGGCCACCAGTGATTACGATCTCTATCATCCTGGAATGAAACGAGCTCCACCTCGTCCTCTGACACAAATGACTGTGGGCGAGGTCATGGCATGGCAGAGATCACAGGGTAAGGTCATATCGACCGCATCCGGCGCATACCAAATCATTCAGAAAACCTTGCGTGGCCTCGTGAACAAGTATGGCATTGATCGTCATGCGCTGTTTGACCGTCAAATGCAGGATCACCTGGCGGATCTGTTGTTGTTGGAATGCAAAGCGCGTCGCAACAATGTCGTGCAATACGGAAACTGCATCGCGCATATTTGGGCGGCTTTGCCGCTGTTATCAGGGCCTGATGTTGGCAAATCGGCATATGACGGGATCGCGGGTAACCGTGCTCTCACAACCACGAAAAACTTCATGGCAATGCTGCAAGGCGACGGTGGGCAATTGACCCAACTGGTTGATGGTGGTGCTGCGGTTCTGTCTTACCGCGCCCGCGTCGCGCAGATGCAAGCGGAGATCGATGCTGAGCGAGAACTGGGACAGGCTGCTGTGTGGAACATGAGGCCATACTCTAACTAGGGACCAACCATGCGAGAGGTGCGATCAAGACGCCGACATTTCCTGGCCGCAATGCTTGCCATTGGGGCTGTTTATGCTGGGTTTTTCGTTGAAGCGGTGCCGCTTGTTGTCGCTGTTCTGCCGTTCGTTGCAGCCCTTTGCATGCGCCAACGCATGTTGCGTGGGCTGATCGTAGCACCCTACTTCCTGGTGATCGCGCTCATGGCGGGGTGGGGACTGATCCAAATGGGATACGCCCCATGGCCGGTCGCCATGGGTGGGTTGGCTGCCGCCGGCTTGTGTTCCGCGATGGTTGGATCTTTTGGTGTTACGATTTCATTTCTTGTCCTGGCGGCAACCCCTTTTTTTCCGGGGCATCCCTTGCTTGCGACGGGGTTCTTCATCGCTGACGGTACGATCTGGTCGCTTGCATTGGTGATCGCTGGTTGCGGCGCAATTGAAGGTTTCCGTTCAAAGCGCCGATACTCAACCAGCTTTGCGGTCGCGATGGTACTTGCAGGGGGAGTAGGGCTCGCCATGCAGAGCTTTTCGTCGGGGTCTCGATCCGAGCGCGAACTGGCATCGTCTGAGAGTTGGGAAGAGGTCGCGACGAACGCCAGCATCATGCCGACGAAGCGCGGGAAAATGATGGCAATCATGACCCATCTGCAGGAGGGGGAGACCTACATTACTGGCGAGAATATCCTGACATCGCAGGATCACCTCGAAATCCAGATGTTGTGCGATGTGCTCCCCTCCCGGAATGCCACTGTTTACCTCGGTATCCAGGAAGCCGGAACGGGCCGTTCACAGGTGCGCATTCTGCGTCCAGATAGTGATTGCAGGGACCTTCCACTCGCTTATGCCGCGCAAGTGGGTATACCTGGAATGACCGGGAACCTTTGGCCTTTTGCACCTGCTGTCGTTCATCGCTCCGACATTCGCCCCCATACCCAATGGCTCGCCTGCATTGAAGGATTCAGCCTTGCCAGTT
>NZ_JBKQXN010000118.1:0-466 GCF_046762905.1 Yoonia sp. R2-816
GCTTGGCGTGCCTTTGCCCGAACTCTCTGAGGTCCATCACGGCCGTTATCGCGCCCTCATTGAAGTCCAGGAGTGCACGGCACTCCAGCTTGTTCTGCCCGCGCCCTAGCCCAAACGGGGCAGGGGGATCTCGTGTTCAAACCACAAGCTGACTTTGCCGGGTATGCTTGGTACGATGCTTTGCCCACCCTAAAGATGACAGGTTATGTCATTGGCACGGGCGATCGCCGGACGTCTTACACCCTTGGTGAGTTGCCCAGCATCATTGCGCGGCCAGACAGCTTATCCGTATTTGGCTCTCTGCGAACAGGACCCGACATCTCACCCTGAGCTATGCCCGAAAGTTGGTGACGGCGTGATTAGGCGGCATGGTTAAGTTGTTTGATCCCGTCTTTGAATGCAATCCCTTCGATGATCTCGGGCATGCGGTTTGCGCCGTCGAGCTTCCGCCATTTGGTCTGGGCTG
>NZ_JBKQXN010000119.1:0-33992 GCF_046762905.1 Yoonia sp. R2-816
AATCCATGTGGATCGGGCAACGTCGTGATGGTAGTCTTCGTCATGTGGCATATCCTTTTCTCAAATGAGAATTGCGGCGCGTCAACAACGCCATGATATGCCGCCCCTCAGGGGCTATCACCAACTTTCAGCTATATCTCAGTGGGTTTCGTCGATTCATCGTCCGACAAAAGGTTTCGGGCCAAGCCGGTTTCGACCGCTAATACCAGCTTGAATTACGCTCCGTGCTGCTTGCGAATCTCCATTGCAACACAACCGGCTGGAGGGCCTTTCAGCATTTAGATCTCCAGACACGGTTGATTGAAAGAGTTCAATGCAAGTCCGTTAAGCTACTATTTTGCAACCGAAATCGATACATCATATCGAATTAGGATGTCTACCCGAGACACGAAATTTGGTACTAGCAGATGGCGGATTATTGTAGTTATTGGCTTTGATGTCGCTTATGTTTGCTTGACGGTTCCCTAACGAGGGTATCCTCAGACACGGAGTTTGGTCGCATGAGGGGCTTTAAGCCCTTTGTGCGAAGGTTGAAACCCTGAAGCCAAATGAAGGGTAACGCAGTTGTCCCAGAAGTGAGACAGCGCGCCGTAGCAGTGGTAGCAGACCAACGGGACGGGCAACGGAACTGCCCCCTTAAAGCTGTGAATAGGAGTGGACGATCATCTACTTCTAGGTCTATTCGTGCGGAAAATGTGCCGTCAAACGGAGCAAAACGCACGTGATAGACACCTCGCGTGGTATTAAAAGGGGAAACAAAAAAGGTTTTCTCAATAAGATGGGACCGTGACGGCTCAGCGCTAAGGTGATAAATATGGCGCTCTCCAAACGTGTTGTTGACCTCTAGCAATAAGGGTGCACAGTTTTGGGCGCTGGCATCGAACCAGAAACTCACGGGGCTGAAGCCGAAACCGAAGAAACGCGGAAATGTCACTAGACGGGCAGATGTGACTGTTGGTCTGCCTGCCTGAACAAGAACATGGTTAAGTCTGTCGAGTGCCGTAAGACTGTCAGGTGACGACACCAATTGGTCCTCGTCATGGAAAGAGATTGGCGCAAAACGATTGTGCCCAAACACTGGTTTTGCGGCTGTGAACGCGGAAAGATCCGGCAGGTCAAGCACGACAAAGTCGACGTTATAACGGAATTCGTGACGCGCTGGCCAGGTCCGAA
The DNA here is from genome assembly GCF_046762905.1 of Yoonia sp. R2-816. Lineage (NCBI taxonomy): Bacteria > Pseudomonadati > Pseudomonadota > Alphaproteobacteria > Rhodobacterales > Paracoccaceae > Yoonia > Yoonia sp. R2-816. Next base: position 1,174 of record NZ_JBKQXN010000119.1, read on the forward strand.
CGTGAATAACTTCGCCACGATAGAAGCCCGCAGAGGGAATAGCAGTGTTTATCATATCCAACTTCTGTCTATCATTTATTTATTATGGGCGTTTTTGCGAAACAGAATTGTCGAGACCGATGAGACTTTCGGCAGCATGGAGCCCAGACCGAAAGGCGTCTTCGTGGAAACCGTGGCCGAAGTAATTACCGCATAGCCGCAGTCGCCCCCAAGTGTTTTCAGCGAGCCTTTGCTGCGTTGCCAGAGCCTTAGCGGTATAGAGAGGATGGCGAAAAGCATAGCGCGCCAGAATCTTTTCTGGATCGATCATCTCATTTAGGTTCTGCGCGTTAAGCGTGACGAAATAGTCGTTGGCCGCCCTGTCATGAGACTGCAGACGATTGAGATAATAGCTAAAGGCGGATGAAAGTCGTCTTTGATGGGATGCTTTATGTACCAGGTGATTCCAGCCAGCCCACAGGTCTCGGTCGCGTGGCATAGCCCGAGGATCTGTGTGCAAGATCGCGGTGTTGTCGGTATATGTCCAGGCCGAGAGCAACTCGTCGAGTTTTTCTCCAGGCGCGTCGAGAAGTGCCCGGGCCTGGTCCGCCTGCGTGGCGATTACTGCGCCGGCCACTTCGAAGCGGCGCCCCGAGACAGTCTCGATCATGACACCTGATGAGGTCTCTCCAGTTCGGGTTACCGCTTCGTTGACGACTTTGAGATTCTTAGCTTCTCGGCGAATGGTATCAACATAGGTCCGACTACCGCCTTTGACACTTAGCCATTGCGGTCCGTCATCAAAGGTGAGGAGTCCATGGTTCTGGAAGAACGATAGCAATGCTTGTGCAGGATAATCTCCTATTTTGTCGATGCTGCATGACCAGATCGCTGCCCCCATTGGATAGACATAGTCTCTTGCGAGTGCCTTTGAAGCTCCAATTCTCTGAAGGTAGGATCGCAACTGCAATGCGGGATCGATACCGATGGCAAGATCCTGATTGGCTGCCTCAAAGAACGCAATAATAGGCTTAAGGAGAGGAGACAGCGCTTGAACAGATTTAACGATCCGGTGAGAGGCCGCGTGCTGTCCGGCATTTTGGAAATTGAGCGCGTAGGCGAAGTGCCTGTGTGCGTCTTCGAACGCGAAAGACATCTCAGCTGTTTGGGTTTCGACGCCCAGGTTATCAAAAGTACGTGTCAATACAGGATAGTTTGTGGGGTTGAACACCATAAATCCTACATCAAGGGCGAGTCCCTCGTCAGGGCCGTCCGGAACCAGGAACGTGTTGGCATGCCCGCCGAGATGGCTCTGCGGTTCGAACAACAGAACCTGATGGCGGTCGGATAGGGCGCGGACAGCGGCAAGACCGGCCGCGCCGGCACCTACGACGGCAATCGGCATACCAGGTGCAAGTGCCTCTTTGCGCGCAGGCATTCCTCTCATCAGGCCGTTTTTCCGTTCAAGGGAGTGACTTTGACGCGAACCCCGCCTTTCGGTCGTAGCGTCATCATCACGACTGGTTCAGGTAAGCGGTCCGCCGTTTCGAACTTGAACTGGCTCAGGAGAGCGGCAAGGATGATGTCTGTTTCCCGGTAGGCCAAGGCTGCGCCAATACAAACGCGAGGGCCGCCTCCAAAGGGAAGGAACGTAAAGCGAGCCGGTCGCTGGTTAAAACGTTCCGGGCGGAAGGCATGAGGATCCTCCCATAGCAACGAATGACGATGAAGGGCGCAGATTGGAAGGAAAATGCGGTCCCCCTTACGAATACGGCGACCGAAGAGTTCGTCATCCTCTCTTGCCACCCTGGATATGAGTGGAGTTGGTGGGTAGAGACGCATTGCTTCATCGAGTATGCGCCGGCATAGAGGTAAGCGACCAGGGGCCTTACTGATGTTTGGACCTCCGGTGCCGACAACGGAGATTGCCTCGGCTCGAGCTTCTTCCTGAATGCTCTGATTATTGGCAAGAAGCATGAGCGCCCAGGAAAGTGCGATTGCGGAGGTTTCGTGACCGGCCAGTATGAATGCCAGTACAGTGTCGCGAATTTCCACCGGGTCGAGCTTTTTTCCTGTTTGGGGATCAATGGCCTTAGAAATGTTCTCTATGAATACGGAAGGTCTAACTCCGTGTTTGACTGCCTCGAGTTCTTCTTCGACCGCTCGACGCACATAAAGTGCATGGTGACGGGCCAGCAAATGCTGTGGCTTAGGAAGCCAAAGCGGCCAAGGTAGCAGGTCCAGTACGTTAAATTTCCCGGCCGTTTCCATGTATCCGTTGATCGCGGAGGAAAAACGCTCGGCATCAAATTTTTCGGGCTGTGAGGCTACAAGCCGACAGATGATTTCGAAATTTGTGAGCACCATCTGATGGTAGAGGTCGGTTACTGGTCCGGCGGATAGAAGCCGCTGGGTCAGAGCTTTTGCTGCAACCACAATTTCTCCTGTGGCCGATTCTAGGGAACGGGGAGTAAACACTTCAGAGGCTGCACTGCGCTGAACCCGCCACTTTTGACCTTTGGCGTGGAATATTCCGTGCCGCGTGGGCCTTAATAGATGGAGCATGATCGCCGACTTGTCATAGTTATCGAGGGCATCACTCAGAACGTGGCGCATCCCATCAGGATAGATAACCATGTGCCAGGGGCGCCCCAGGCGCTTGCCAGAGATGATCGGCTTATGATACGCGGCCTCGGGGATCAACATCAGTCTGTTTTCACCCGCGACCTTGATTGTTTCACGGATAGACAGATCGGATGTTGGTGGCTTGATCCAAGGTGGCTTGAAGACGGCGCTCGGCCGCGTGCTCGTCGGGTTGGTTTCGGTCAACATTGGCTTTGTTTACCTCCTACTGTATCTGAGTTTGCTGGAGCGCTTGCCAACGTCCTTAAGTCCAGATCTTTGGCGAGTTGGCGTGCGCTTGCGTCTCCGAACAGAGCATCAATGGGTATTGAAACTCCGAATGTTTCTTCGAGCGATGTGATCAGTTCCGAAGCGCCAAGTGAGTCGAGACCGAGTTCCGCAAGGGGAAGGTCTGGGTCAACGTCGTCAACGGTTGAAAACTGCAGGATGATGCGGATTCGGTCCCGTATGACGGCGAGCGTGCCCTTCGTTGAACTACTGCTGTTCGATTTCGGTGCCAAAGTTTTACCTGCGTCCGCGCTGTCAATTGTCCTTACTGTCCCGTTTCTTCCAGCTTGAGGATTGATGACAGCAGTGAACTGCTTGAGGTCGACTGCCCCAACCATCATTTCACCTGTCCCGGACCGAGCTGCAGAGATTAAGTGCTGGGCCATCGCGGTTGGATCGGCATAGCGGATGCCCTGTCGCTCAATGGCTGAGCGCATGGCTGAGCTCATTGCCTGTGCCATGCCACCACCGTCGACAGGGCCGAGCGCAAGGCTCACTGCAGGTCGTCCCATGGCAGCTATCTTTGCCGTTGCTGCGTCAAGAACCGCGTTGGCAGCTGAATAACTGGCCTGGCCGGGGGAGCCGAACGCCCCCGCAAATGAACTAACGAGGAGAACGCAAACATCGTCTTGAAGGGCTGCCAAGTGTTCTACTGCATCAAGGCCGGTAATCTTACCACAGAAAGTTTCATGGAAACTTGACTCATTCTCTTCGTCAGCGGGGCGGACGTTCAGAACACCGGCGGCATGTACAATCCCTCCAAGCGGTGGCAAATCTTGTAACGTCGCAGTAATTGTGTTGGTGGCTACGGTGGGATCGGAGAGATCTGCTGCCACGTACCGAACTGTTGTGCCCGCATTGGCAAGAGAAGCGAACGCTTTGGTGACCTCGCTTGACCCCGTCCGGCGACCTGTAACCACGACGGCGCTGGCACCGGTCTCCGAGAGCGCGGCTACAACATGCCGACCAACGTGGCCGGTTGCACCTGTAACAATCCAAGTGCGCTTCTCGATTTGCACCGGAGCAAGCGCCGCGGTGGGTACGAAATCCCGGGCCTCTGCCAAAGGTGCTTTGATCACGACCTTTCCGGTATGGCGGGCGAGACTCATGTGGCGGAGCGCCTGTTCCGCTTGATCAAATGAAAAAGCTTCGTGGGGCAGGGGCTTCAAGTCCCCAGTTGCAAATCCAGACGCTATTTCAACGAACATCTGGGCAATAATATCTGGTGTGTCATTGCAGATCTGGGCAAGGTCGAAAGGGTGATAATGTATATCCTCACCGTGTCGCCTTACCTCGTCAGCGCTGAGGGTCTCTGCTTTGCCGATCTCTAGAAAGGCGCCTCCCGGACGCAGGAGCGACAGTGTTGCTGGGATATGCTCGCCAGTCAGGGAATTCAGAGCGATATCGACTGACCTGTCTCCGAAGGTCGACACAATGGCTGCATTGTAGTTTGTATCGCGGGAACTGTGGACGGCGATGAGGTCCTGCGCGATGGCCTTGAACTTGGATCGACTTGCCGTCCCGACAACCTCGGCGCCAGCTTTGCGCACAATCTGCGTCGCAGCCATTCCGACACCGCCGGCTGCCGAGTGGACAAGGACCCGTTGCCCAGTAGAAAGCTTGGCAACATGGTGAAGGCCGTATTGCGCCGTGAGAAATGCGATCGGGACAGTCGCTGCCTCACAGAACGAGAGCCCCGCGGGGATCGGCGCGGTCAGTGTAGCGGGCGTTGTGACATGGCCAGCAAAACTTGAAAGTGCGATACCATAGACTCGGTCACCCGCGCTGATGCCACTTACATCCCGACCGATGTCAATCACGATGCCCGCAAACTCGGCGCCAATCGGCCCGGGGTCTCCAGAATATCGACCAAGCGCATTCAAAACGTCGCGAAAGTTGAGACCCGAGGCAACAACGCGGACTTCAATCTCGTCGGGAGCTGGAGCGCGGCGCTCTGTGGTTTCAGTTAATAGACTGTCGAGTCTGCCGCGCTGACCTACGCATAGACGTGTTGTGCGGGGAGTTCTGGATGCAACATTAATAGCTATGGGCTCAAGTTGACGAGCGAAGGAGCGTTCGTGCCTCACAACAAGTTCATTCGGAACCTCTGGATCGTTCAGAACGGAGAGGATTGCATTGACTGCAGCTGAGTTAAGCTTCTGTGTGTCAATAAGGACCAGACGAGGTGAACCTGGCTCCAGACGTAGTGATCGTGCCGCCCCCCAGATCGCGGCGGCGGATTCCGATACTGCTATTGCAGGAGACCGTGATCCATCGGACAGGGTTACCACGACAATGGTTGAGTTCCGGCGTTCACGGCAGGTTTCCAGCAAGCGCGAAAAGGATTGAAATGCAGCGCTGGCAGTTTGCGACCGGGTCTCTGCTTCGGTTGTATGGATGAGTAGGACGACTGCACCGTCGCCTTGTCCGGTAGACGTAACGAGCCCCGGAGCCACCTGAGAAAACAGGGTGCCGAGGGTCGCTTCCAAACTAGGATCTTCCGATAGTATCTGTATTGGTTCGACAGTAGAAGGAAGCTCGGTCGAAGTTGGAGGGCGTTCGCTCCATCGACGCTCGGCAAGTATCACTTCAGTGGGATCAGGACTGTCTTGTTCTTTGTCGGCGGAGGAAGTCGTTATTGCCTGAACTACCGAGCCGCCTGCCGTTGAGCCGTGCTTCAACAAGTGAACGCGAACACCGTCTCCCTCCGCGATGAGATCCCCATCAGGAGAGATGAGTGCGAAATCAAATTTGTACTCTGGCCGATCTTTCGCCCCGTCGGTACCAGCCTGGTAGTGTCTCAAGACCGCGTATGCCGCGCAGTTGCCCTCACGCAAGACGCGAATGCGCTTCATCCCGGCAATTACGACCGCAGCACTTCGCGATTCGCATCCCAACATGAAGCCGATGAAGGCGTGAAATGCGCTGTCGAGAAGGGCAGGATGGAGCCCGAATGTCCCATCTTTGATCCGTGCGGGGGCGGGGACTTCCAAATAGGCCACCATTCTTGTGCCGTTTTCAGCAGAAGAGTCTTCCCATAGCTTCCGGAGACCTCGAAAGGCTGGCCCGTACGAGAGCCCGCTTTCGGCGGCAACATTGTCATAGATGGCGTCACCGTTCATAGGATTGGTAGAGGTGTTTGAAAGCCGTGATATGTCGATTGGTAGCGGAATAGGCGTCTCTTTAAGTTCGCACCCCTCACTGAAGGCGTGTTCGATCCATTTTAAAGGCGTTTGATCTGCTGCGCTGAAAATGCGCACGCGTTGGAGCCCGGAGCCTGCATGGTGGGCGTTTTCAACCGGTTCGACGATTGTCCGCAAGTGTCGAATTCCGTCTTCAGAAAGTAGCAGTGGACGCAAGACTGTGATTTTGTTCACCTGAATAGCGACCATGCCTTTTTCTCGTACTAGCGCTGCGCGCATCATCTCTATGAATGAGGCTGCCGGAAAAATGACCTTGCCGCCTATTGTATGCGAGGCGAGATAGGGGTGATCATCGAGGCGAAGCTGTGCAACGTGGACTTTGGACCCTTTGGGCATCTCAATTGGCGCCCCGAGTAGGGGATGATGAGGGTTTTCGTCAGCATTCTTGTGGCTTGGGTGCACATAAGGAGGCAGGGAGTCTGGCCGCCAGTATCTCTTGCGTTGAAATGGGTAGGTTGGGATGTTGAGATCGCGTCTGACGGGCCCGCCGTACAGAGTGTTCCAGTCAACCGATACGCCGGCAACATGCGCATTTGCTACGGCACGAGCGAACGCCACGTCATCTTCCGAACGTCCGCCATCAAGTGTCGTGACAACCGTCGGCAGCTCCTGTCGCTTGAGACGCCCTACCAGATGGCCAAGTGTGCTTTGGCACCCGACCTCCAGAATAACATCAGCACCTGCGTCCAAAACTGCGTTGAGGCCGGCATTGAAGGCAACAGCTTGTCTGGCGTGTCTCACCCAATAGGCTGGGTCTGCGAAAGCCTCTGACTCGAGCTGCCCGGTCACATTGGAGGCAATCGGGATAGATGCCGGTTTTGGGCAGGCCAGACCAAACTCGTGTTCCAGATCAACCAAGGCTTCGTCCATCACGCGGGAGTGGAATGCATGAGAGACTTTGAGGGGTTTATGTAGAAGGTTGCTGTTCTTCGCCGCTATCTGGAAGGCCTCAAGGGCCTTCGCCTCTCCTGAAACCACGCATTCATCGTTGGCGTTGACAGCCGCTATGTCGATCTGGTCCCCGGTTGCGGCAATGAGGTCCCGTACATGTTTTTCGTTTGCCTTGATTACCAACATACCGGACGAGATCTGAATGGCACCCATCAGTTCTCCTCGCCGAACGATGAGCCGACCAGCTGCCTCAAGATCGAATACACCCGCGATCGTGGCAGCAACTATTTCGCCTATCGAGTGACCGATAAGAGCGATTGGAGAGATACCAACTGACATCCACAATCTAGCCAGAGCGTAGTTGGCTACAAACAAGGCCGATTGGGTATTTTCAGTTTGATTGAGCGGCACTGGATCTGGACCGTCGAGGACATCCAGCAACGGGACGGACCTGTGGGCATCAACCGCTGCTAATGCTTTGGCAAAATGGTTAGCAAAGACCGGACTCGACTTACGCAGTCCACTTCCCATAGCAAGTGCCTGAGATCCTTGACCGGGAAGCATCAAAGCAACTCGCGCCTTGGTTAATCGGGTTTTTCGAACGGCGCCCGAAGCCGCAGGATTTTCCGAGAAAGCCGTTAAGCCAGTGCGAAGTGCATCTCGCCCTCTGCCAAAAACTGCGCCTCGGTGCAAAAATTGCTCACGGGTCTTACCAGCCGCGTGGCAAATCGCCCGGAGGTCTTCATCGGCATCTGGGCGTCCTAGCCGCTCCACGAATGCTTCAGCGGCATCGGCTCGCGCCTTCTCTGTTCGTCCAGAAAAAGGAAGTACAATGGCTGAGTTTGGCCCGAAGACCGCTTTGACCAGCGGTTTGGCCGTCAGTCCTGCAGCAGTCTTCGGTGGGTCTCCTATAACTACATGAGCGTTTGCGCCGCCGAAGCCAAACGCGCTGACACCGGCAATGCGTTGACGGTCCGTCTGACGGTGCCACGGATGTGGTTCACGCGGTATTATAATCGCTGGTTCGGCCTCCCGGCAGACTTTCGAAAGACACTTTATTCCCGATACGGGCGGTATCACGTCTGCATTTAGTGATGCGATTACCTTCAGTAAGCCACCCATTCCAGCGGCGGCTTCCATATGTCCTAGCTGGGTCTTAACGGCGCCTAGTATGAGGGGGTGATCCGTTGTCCGCGTTTCTCCAAACACGCGTTCAAGAGCAGCAACTTCGATCTCGTCGCCGAGAGGGGTTGCGGTGCCGTGGGCCTCGACGTGATCGACATCGTTGGGTGCCAAACCTGCGTCAGCGAGAGCAGAGCGGATGACGGCAGTCTGGGCTTGCCCATTGGGAGCCGGCAATCCGTTCGATAATCCGTCCTGGTTGATCGCGGAGCCATAGATGCAACAAAGAACTTGGTCCCCGTCTTTCAGGGCAGCGGTCAATGGTTTGAGCAGCACAACGCCACATCCAGCAGCCCTGACAAAACCATCACGATTTTCATCAAAGGTCGCGCAAATGCCACGAGGTGAAATCATTTGTGCACGACTGTAACCGAGGAATGCATACGGTGAGTTGATTGCGTTTACCGCGCCGACCACGGCAAAATCGCATTCTCCGGTTCGTATAGCACGTACTGCGTTGTGGAGAGCAACCAATGAAGACGAACATGCCGTGTCCACCGTGAAGCTTGGACCTTTGAAATCCATGACGTAGGAAAGACGGTTGGAGAGCAATGATAGGCAAGCACCGGTACCAGTAAACTGGTTAGGTCGATGACCTAATACTTGAAGTGCAGCACCATACTCGATGGTCGATCCGCCAACAAAAACACCACTGTCGGTACCTTTCATACTGGATGGTGGAATACCGGCTTCTTCAAATGCCCGCCAGGTCGTCTCCAGCATGAGACGCTGTTGTGGATCGAGATCCATGGCTTCTTCAGGGGAGATACGGAAGAAACCAGCATCGAACTCGATGGATTGGTCAATAATTCCAGCTCTAGCCGTCGAACTCAGGCCTCTGCGATGAAGCGTGGAGAGTGGTTCCAACGGCAGGTCGTCTGGAACGTCGGAAATGCCGCTGCCCCCCATTATCAGGAGGTTCCACAATGCGTCCGGTGACGATGCACCTGGAAAGCGGCAAGCCTGGCCAACAACAGCAATAGGTTCATTTTTCATTGAGCGAAGCTCCTCATATTGCCGCTTAACTTGTCAGCTCTCTTTCGGAGGACTTGAGATCGTTCCAAACAAGCTTCAGTTGATTTTTCAGATAGAGTTGACGAGTAGTTGCGCGGCGCACTTTACCTGAGGATGTCAAAGGAATGGCGCCCCGTTCCACAATCGAAATCCGATCAATGGGAATCCCACGACGTGCAAAGATCAATTCCCTAACACTGCGGACAGCGTTGGGAATTGTTTCCCGCTCAGTGCGTCCCCATTCAACAACCGCGATGATTTCGCTGCGGGATTCTGCCCGCTCAACGGCAAAAACGGCGACCTTATGGATGGGATGCCCGGCAAGCGTTTCTTCGACATCTCCTTCAAGATCGTTTGGGTAATGATTCTGCCCATCGATGATGAGGATATCACTCATGCGGCCGGTTACATGAATGTAGCCGTCGCGCAAAAAGCCAAGGTCACCTGTCCGCAGGTACCGACCGACTCCGTCAGCGGTCTGTGCTTTCAGCGTTTCTCTTGTTGCTTCCGGATTTCCGAAATAGCTGCGCGCTACACTGCTACCGGAAAACCAGATCTCGCCGATCCTTCCGTCTGCAAGCGGCTCGTATGTATTCGGGTCAACGATAGTAAGTTGGTGTCCATCAATCACGCGGCCGCAAGGTACCACCCACTCGGCGGTTTCATCGTCAGGCAATACCGGTTCTACGCACCCGGCTGTAAGCCGGGAACGTGAGACGGGGTATGCTGGAGGCGCAGCTCGGGGTGAAGGACCGGAAATCATCAAGGTCGCTTCGGCCATGCCATAGCATGGAAACCAAGCCCTGCTATCGAAACCTACGCGTCTGAAGCGGGATGCGAAGCGCGTTAGGGTTCGAGCTCGCACAGGCTCAGCACCATTGTAGGCGACGAACCAAGGCGAGAGATCGAGGTTTTCCATTTGTGCATCAGAGACCTGACTGATGCAGCTCTCATAGGCAAAATTGGGACCGCCTGCGTACACTTGGCGATCAGTGCCAAAGTTGGAAATCGCTTGGAGCCACCTCCACGGGCGTGCAACGAATGCCTCGGGCGGCATTTTTACGATACCACCTCCACGCAGCAATGGCGTAAGGATGCATCCGAATAGCCCCATGTCATGATATGGAGGCAGCCAGTCAATTGCTATTCCGTTTTCGGTAAACTCGTATCGGGAAAAGATGCAGCGAATGTTCGCGAGAGCTACATCATGATCAATGGCAACGCCTTTCGGACTGCGAGTGGATCCAGAAGTGTATTGGAGAATGGCGCGGTCGGATGTTGCGGGCTTGCAGTGCTCAAGATCAGCAAGTCGACCATTAGCACCGATTGTAGCGAGTGCTTCCACAGGATACCTAGGCACTGCTTGCAATGCTAATGGGAGCGCGTTTCGGACCTGGTCGTCCTGGCCATCCTCGATCAGTGTGAATGCCGGTTCACAGCTGGAGAGGATGCCTTTGATCCGTTCCATTTGACGGTCGCCTCGCGGAGGAAATAGTGGAACGGGAACAAGACCCGCAGCCATCAGACCGAAGAGTGCGGCGACATAGTTTTCGCTTGAGCGCATCAGAAGTGGAATACGCGAACCTGGAGGGGCCAATTCGCTTGCGCCGCACCCGATGGCAGCAACCCTGTCCATCAAATCTGCGTAGCTGAGCTGTGCAGAAACTGTCTTTCCATTTCGAAGGAAAGTGACAGCGGATTTGATCGGGTTTACTTCAGCTGCTTCAGCGAACGCGGTAACAAGGTCTGGCGCTTGAACGGATAACTGCCCAGTTGCGGATGGCGAAGTCATCGGACGACTCCTCGATCCCGCGGGGTGAGCAGGTATTGAGAAACGATCCATTCATCGCCATTTCGAAAGCCAAAGGACTCCTCGACGAGGGCAAAGAAGTTCCGCCAGTGGTGGTATTCGTTCAGTGCAGTGGAAGCATCGTTGGCGTCTGCGAAAATCGCGAGCACCGCGTCTCGGTTAGCCTCAAGGCGGTCAAGCCAGTTGCGAGCAGTGCGGGCATAATGTGTTCCATCAAAGGCCCAGTGATCCGCAACCTGCAGGGCATCGCAAAAACAATAGATCAGCCGATCGGAGGGCATGAACCCGCCAGTAAAGTAATGCTGGGCGGTCACATCGATGCCGTCGAACAGATAGCCATGTTCCCTGTGGGAAAAGACATGGGTGAATGCAAGCCCTTCCGGTGTTAGCCAATTTCGCATTTGGGTCAGCAACACCGGCCAGTTTCGTACATGTTCCATCATTTCGATCGACACGATGCGGTCAAAAGGGATCTCGAATTCCGCCGTGGCAACGGATGCGGTGATAACCGACAGATTGGTAATACCGCGACGGGTAGCCGTCGCTTCGATGAAACGCCGTTGACTGGTCGAATTGGACAGCGCAACAACACTGCTACCTGGAAAACGTTCAGCTACAAAGAGACTGGTAGCCCCCCAACCACAGCCAAGATCTAAGACCCGTTGCCCGTCTTTTAGTTGAGCGCGGCTACAAACCTGTTCAAGCGCGGCTTGTTCAGCTTCAGCCAAATCGCTTTCCGGTGAGCTAAAGTAACAAGCGCTGTACTTGAGATGCGGGCCGAGAACGGTTTGGAAGAAGGTTGCCGGCACTTCGTAGTGCTGCGCGTTGGCAGCGTTCTCGGCCTTTGTGATTGGTGATGCTCGAAGCGCTTTTTCGAGTTTTCGGTGGCGCTCCGTTCGATCCTCTATGGTGCCGGAGTTGAGGCTTCTGACGATTGCTTCAAGTCCAAATCTCACGAACTTTCTGAACCGCTGTTCGTCCGGTTCCAAGTTGAAATCGTCGTTTGGTTCTGGGTCTGTGACAAGGGGCGCTACAGCCATGGCGTTTGAACTCTCCTGAATGAAAGCCGAATAAGATCACAGGTGCCCCGTTCGAACATGGCCATTGAAAGCCGCAAATAAGTTTCGTAGTCAGCCACCTTCTTCGAGCCAACAAGAGCAATTGCCTCCTTACGTTGCGTTTTCAGGGCGTTAAGCCACTTACGAAGCGTACGGACGTAATCGTCTCGGTGGTTGTATAACGTAATCGGTTCGAACAGGCGTTCGGCAGCAGTGAACACTTCCCCAAGTCTTGGCAGATCCGACTCTGGGAAGATGCGCTCGGCAATGAATTCATCCAGGTGTTCAGGTCCTGCGTTGCCATATGTGATCATCTGAATCACAAACGTTGCGCCTAAGTTTGTGAGAGCGTGGCAGCGCTCAAACAGGTGCCGGTAGACGGCAGTTCGTTGTTCCCGGGACATTTTTGGCCGGACGAAGGCCTCGATCGACTCCACCGAGGTGATGATATCGAAACGGCGTTTACTTTCGAATTCACGCCAGTCCGTATAGTGTACTTTGACGCCGGGATCGGCGGCTGCGGTAGTTAGCGTTTCTTGTTCTCGGGACAACGTCAAGCCAACTGTTTCGCCCAATCCCTTTCTTCGGGCGTGACGTAAGAGCCCGCCCCAGCCGCACCCGATGTCAAGAAGGCGCTTATTAGCAAGACTTTCTTGTGGATGTTTGTCGACTCCCGCCATCTGCAGGACGAGGTCTAGCTTTGCGTTTTGAGCTTCGTGAAGAGAGAGTGTCGGGTCCCCTGCAAAGTGAGCAGAGGTATAGCTAAAAGTTTCATCGAGCCACAAAGCGTAGAACTTGTTTCCTACGTCGTAATGGTGCGCTATTGCCTCCGGTGACGCGCCCGAGTGCGCAAGAAAAGCATGGTCGGTTAAATCGGTGCTTGGCTTACCATTGTTCTTACTGAAAGCTTCGTCCGAGCGTGATGGATCTGATAAAGTTTCTGGCATGACGCAGTCTCAGCGGCTGTTTACTAATGAGAGCAAGTGAGCTGACATGTCTTTGATTGTTGGGTGGTCCCAAGCAGCGCTAGCTTCGATGTGAACGCAGAATTTATCTTCCAATTGGCCTACCAGCGTGACCGCATCGCGCGAACTCATACCAAGATCAACAAACGGCGTGTCCTGATCAATCTCCGCTTGGTTTACATTTAGCTGCCTCGCCAATTCATGACGCATGAATAGAGCGATTTCTTCAGCTGTTGGGTGTGTCATGGTTTCTGTCATCGTTTGTTTCTCATTTCGTTTGTTGATTGGAGTGGCTGCGAATGCGTGTTTGTCTTTCTGCTTCGGATCACTTAATTGCATCGGCAATGATGGGCAGTCGGCAGGCAAACCCGTGGCAGTGCGGACGTCGCTGCCCTAGGTCTGCCTAAATTCGCGTCTTCTTAGGGTCCTTCCCACTGTATCGAACACCGTTGCATTTGTTCTGTGTTCAGACGGGATGTGCCTTTGGATGTAGTGCTATCCCGACGGATACAGCTGTTGCTGCGCAAGCTGCGGATATGAGCGTTCCCCAAGTGAGGTTTACGGCCACGAAATTGAGAGATATCCCTTCAAAGTGGCTATAGAGTCCGAAATCAAACATCGCGTATGTAGCGAAACCGAGAATGGCGCCTCGTATTGCTCCGGAATAAATTGACTGCGCCTGGACCGCAGGAAAGACTACAAAAAAGCTCAAAGAAAAAGAATAGATCGTAAATAAAAATAAGATCCAACCTGTAAGTGGAACGTGACGCATATTTAGTAGTTGCGTCTCGTACCAGCTAGAAACCATTTTATAGAAAATTATATTGGCAATAGAATATGATAAAAAAACCGTTATATATAAGGTGATTTTTTTCATAGTGACACCTGGGTGTTATTTTCGCCGATAAATCGAGTATGGAGATTTTGAGCGCTTTTGCAGTAGCGAGCCCTTGTATCATTGTGCATTTTGTTTTCTCTGCGTGCAGTAGGGCGAAATTGGATCTAGGTCATGAACGAAGATCAGGGTATCTCTGGCTTGATCCGATGGCTTTCCACGGACATACCCAAGTTGGTTCTTAGAGAGATTGAGCCGCCCGGACAGGCAAGTGGCACAAGAACAGATCATTCTGCGGTGGATCGAGACCGGGCGGCTCCGCTCGCGGCATCATGCCGCCTTCGCTGCAATCCTAGATGACGAGGAACGCGCGCGAGCCAGACATTTCCGGTTCAAGGAAGACGAAATCATGTTCACGGCGGCCCATGCCTTGGCTCGCTGCACCCTCTCAGAGATCGACGGGCGCCCCCCTCACTCATGGACATTTCGGATCGGGCCCTATGGAAAGCCGGCAGTCGTTGTTGCCCAGGACGCGCCAGAAATCCGGTTCAATCTCAGCCATACCAAGGGCCTGACCATAGTCGCGGTGGCGATTGGTCGGGATATCGGCGTGGACGTCGAGAAGATTACCCATCCCGCCCCGCTGGAGATTGCCGACCGTTACTTCACGCGACAGGAGTGCGACCTGCTTCTGCGAAGCGCAGGCCGGAGGCGCGACGCGGCTTTCTTTTCGATTTGGACGCTTAAGGAGGCTTACATGAAGGCTCTTTCGCGTGGAATGGATTTGCCACTCGACAGCTTTGTGGTCGATCTTGACCCAGCACATCTGGCCCGCAGCGATCAGGATAAAACCTGGGAGCGGTGGCAATTCTGGCAAGACCGGATCGGCGCCTCCCATATAGCCGCCTTGGCCGTCGATTGGCCAGACGCCGATGCTCTGCCAATATCCGGACGAGCTGTCGATCCCAACGAGCTTTCGTCCTTGTGCGGGGCGACTTGATGAAGGACCCTCTGGGTCTCAACTTTCGAAGTCACCCGCTAGATCAAGTGCTTCGGCAAAGCGGGGATTATCCTTGAATTTATGTCGTTCGAGCGGAAGAATGGTCCTACAGCACCGAAATTCGTTGCCAAAATGTCCTCGTTAAATGCAATGCACGACGAGGTCGTCATCGACAGAGGTGGAGCCGATACAGTAAGAATTCATAGGATTAGTAGGGTTGTGCGCATTCCGGAGCATCCGGCCGGTCATTCCGGCAACATCGGGCCACCTAAACCGGGGCATCTGGCCACTTTTGGCGCGCCGTGTTGAGGCTTGAGGTTTTAGCTATCAGTTGGCGGGCGTTTCGTCACCCGATTTGACCTCCTGCTTTCTGAACGACTGGCCGTCAAGTTCGATCCGGTAGGCGTTGTGTATGAGACGGTCGAGGATGGCGTCGGCGAAGGTGGGTTCGCCAATGACATCATGCCACGTGCTGATGGGCAGTTGGCTGGTGATCAGGGTTGAGCCATTTCCATATCGATCCTCGCCGATTTCCATCAGATCGCGGCGTTGGCTGGCGTTGAGCCGGTCTGGTCCCCAATCGTCCAGAATGAGCAGTTGTGTCTTGATCAGCGACTTGAACAGTCGCGGGAAGCGTCCATCCCCGTGCGCCAGCTCCAACTCATCGAACAGACGCGTCGTGCGCTTGTACAGGACAGTTGTGCCATCCCTGCATGCAGCCTGCGCGAGGGCACAGGCCAGCCAGGTTTTACCGACACCGCAGGGGCCTGTGATCATCAGGTTCCTTTTGTCTGTGATCCATTTGCCGGTCAGCAGGCTCTGGAACAGCGCTTTATCCAGGCCCCGACGGGTTTTATAGTCCACATCTTCAGGCGCTGCCCCGATATGGCGCAAACGCGCCGTGCGCATGCGGCTCTCAAAGCGTTTTGTCTCGCGACTGGTGGCTTCGCGGTCGATCAGCAGGCCCAGCCATTCGGCATGGGTCAGGTCAGCTGTACCGTCTTGCGTTTGCATCTCTGCAAAGGCTTCCGCCATGCCATCTAGCCTGAGTGTTTTGAGTTGATCGAGTGTTGGATGGTCAAGCATATTTTGTCCTCTTCAATGGAAGTATCCCGCGCCACGGATATTGGAATGTGTGATCGTGGGGCCGTCCGTGGCGGGTTCGCGGCGCTGACGATCTAGACCATTCTTGAGAATGGAATGCAGGGATGAGTAACTGTAGGCGTTGATCTCAAGCGCGCGTTCGCAGGCACGATCAAGACGATCATTGCCGAAGTTGCGTGCGAGTTTGAGCACTCCCAGGCAGGCACGATAGGCTTGTTCTGGGTGACGACGCTTCTCCATTAGCAGCGTCACGAAAGTCGCAACATGCGGCCCGATCCAGGCGGCACGGGTGCGGATAATGTCCGGCGACCAGTCCGACCGGAACCGGTGATTGGGCGGCATGTGATCACGGACGGTGGAATGCTGACGGTTGCCCGACGTTCTGGCATGGGCTGCAACCCGTTGACCATTATGGAAGACTTCAACGGTGCGGGCAGTGATGCGCACCCAGAGCTTCTGTTTGATCAGCGGGTGTGGCACCGAGTAATAGTGCCGGTCGACATCAATGTGATAATCAATCCCAGCCCGTCGCAGCTTCCATTCCGCATAGATATAAGGTTCAGCGGGCAACGGCTTCAGCGCGGGTTTATCGAGCGTCTCGAACAGGGCTCTACGGCTGGCCCCAAGATGACGGGTGACTTTGTTGTTCAACTGATCGCGCAGGGGCCTGATCGCCGCGTTTAGCTCATCCAAGCTGAAGAATGTCTGGTTGCGCAGGCGGGCCAGTATCCAGCGCTCGGCCAACAGCACCGTGCCCTCGACCTTCGCTTTGTCCTTCGGTTTGCGAGGCCGCGCAGGCACGACAGCGGTATCGTAATGCGCCGCCATATCCCCATAGGTGCGATTGATCGCGGGATCATGGAAACAGGCCTTGATCACCGCAGCCTTCAGATTGTCGGGGACGACTTGCGCAGGCACGCCGCCCAAAAAGGCAAAAGCCCGGACATGACTGCTGATCCAATCCGGCAGGCTCTGGGTCCAGGTCGCCTCAACAAAGGTGTAGTTCGACGCGCCAAGAGCCGCGACGAAGATCTGGGCAGTGCGCACTTCGCCCGTCTCAGGGCAGATGACATCGACAGTGTGTCCGGCGTAATCGACAAACAGTCGCTCACCTGCAGGATGCCGCTGGCGCATCACTGGCGACAAGCGCCCCTCCCACCGGGTGTAGAGTTCACAATATCGGCTGTATCCGTAGCCATCGGGGTGGACGCCGCGATACTCTTCCCACAGCAACGCCAGCGTCACACCCTTGCGACGCAGCTCTGCGTGAACGTCAGCCCAATCTGGCTGCGGGATCGCACGCGCTGACGCGCCAGGCTGATGCGGAAAGAGACGTTGCTCAAGATCGACATCAGACAGATCATCAGGCAACGGCCAGATCAATCCAGCCACATCCGCACGCCGGAAATACTCCGACACCGTCGCACGCCCCAACGACAGGCTCTGCGCCACCTGACGCCCTGAAAATCCATCTGCTCGAAGCCGCAGGGCTTCCCGTATCTTGCGCATCGACAATCTCTGCATCGTGCCACCTCCCATTCAAAAGAACGGCACGGTAGCCACTTAAAGACTGCCTCAAAACAGACGCCAAATCCCCAAATCAGGGGTGGCCGGATGCCCCGGTTTGAGTGGCCGGGTTAAATCGGTACGGGTGGCCGGATCACCCCGGTATGCGCAGGGTTGTCCAGATTCATTTGTAGACCACTTTTGAGCAAGCTTTCTGGCATGAGCGGGCGCGTGCGGGTGCGCGACATCTGCCGCCAGGTTTGCCGCGAGAAGGGTGCCGATATCATCCGGGTTGTGCTCTCCGCCGACCATGTCCACATGTTCGTGTCGGTTCCGCCGAAGCTGGCGATTAGCGACTTGGTGCGGCTGATGAAAGGGCGATCATCGCATAAGGTTCAACGCGAGTTCCCACAATTGAAGCGGCGTTACTGGGGCAGGCGCTTTTGGGGGCGTGGGTATTTTTCGACCACCAACGGGGCAATCACAGAGGACATCATACTTCAGTACCTGGAACAGCATATCGCCAATCCCACCGGCGCCAGCCGGTAGGTCGTTTAGTTAGGTATTGATCACGACCGGGCCTGCATGGTGGTGTGGAATGCATTCTGGGTTGAGGGCGTCCCGGTGCAGGGCGCCGTTGAAGTGGCCATTTTTTTGCCGGCTTTGGAAGCGATACGGTATGTAGCTTCGACGATCACTACGACCTTATCAGAGTGGATAACGCTGGTCTATCCTACTCCGATTTGCCTATCATATCGGGAGGGCCGAAATATCAGTTTTCGGGCGCGGCACGATTGCCCTAAACAACACCTGGTTGACATCCGTGACTGAAGAGGACGTCTTCATTCGGGTAGCTAACATCGCGACCCCCCTCAAAGCGCTCGGGGTTGCAGAAATTCAGAAGTTTAAACCGCAATCGGGCGAGCAGGCGTCGCGGTGTAACCCGCTTCCTGCCAAGCCTTTCGAAATGCGCGTTAAAGCTTCCGATTTTTGATCTGAGACATATCCGAGAAAACTGGGTGTAAGTGTGCAGGCCTCACCATAGTCAATGTCTATTTATAAATAGGGTGAGAATATTTCCCAGGACAGCAATCTGGCTCTAAGTTTAGATAACAAGAGAATTGATTGGTTCCCGTATGCTCAATGAGAAACTACCGTTAGTCGCAGCTAATCCGGGTTTTAGTTTTGCGGTCCGGGCTGGGTCGTCGTTACATGAGCGTTGCCGCACCCTGTTTCTGGCAGCAGCCGTCGGGGGGTTCGGCGTCGGATCTAAACCACTCTCACATTTCGCCATGATTGGGACGAGCAGCGCGGACGGGCCGTGGCCGACCACCACGGCGGTTTGCTTCTGGTTGAGGTTGTCACAACGCCTCCGGCCGATGCCCATACCAATGCCCGCATGAATGCCAACCAATGGGCCGCCTGACGGACAAGGCGGTGCCTTTTCCCGATCCTGTTCAAACACGTTGGCGATGACCCTCACAGGAGTATTTTAGAATGACAAATGATAACTTGGTCCCCCATCCCGCTCTTCGCTCACTCAACGTCTTGGTTCGAGGCGGTCGCTTGACCAAGTTCAAGGGTCGGGTGGCGAGCATTGCGCCAGGCCTTTTGGTCGTGGCGACCGCGGCGGTGTTGTTTAGACCCGACATGCATATGGCAAAACGACTGAGCACAACCCTTTCAGTTTTTCTTCTGACCGCAGCATGCCTTTCTGATGGCGGGCAGAGCACCGACACCAATGTTCCGGAAATCGATGCACCAGAAACCGGCGGCCCAGGCGAAGATGGCTCGGACGCTGATGGCCCGAATGTGTCCGGGCCGATCTCGTTCTTTAGATCTGACAGCCAGGCAGAAGCACAGGTTGCCCTTTCCGACCACGGCGCCGCGCTGATCGGGGGCGGTAGCATTGACACCCGAGTTAGCAGAGACCGCCCCACCGGTGGTTTCGAATTCATCGTCGGACAAAACCCCGTTAGCGAAGACGTCATTGCACTTGCGACATTCTACCCTGGCGCCCTTTCGGAACCCGGCGGCGGACCAACATCCGGCACGGTACGATATCGGGGCGACTTTATCCTCGGCCATATCACCGGCATTGATCCAAATGCTGAGGGTTCCTCCGCGACACCTCCGGCAAACGTGGTAAACGGTACAGTAAGCCTGAATGTTTCATTCAGCGATGGCGCTTTTTCCGGGACGGGCCTCAGCGATGGCGCCCTCGGCGACACATTGGTCCTTGACGGACAACTCGACACAAACGGCGCGATGAACGGGACGGCGACCTTTGCAGGGGTAACAGCCGATCTTCAGGGCGAAATCTTTGGCGAGACCCTTAAAGCGGATGCTTCGACTGCGGTTGGGGCATTCGCAGGCAGGACCGATACAGAGGTCCTCGTTGGCGGGTTCAACGCCATCAATAACAACTAAGGGTCCGGACCTGTACTTCCGTATATATGGGATATGTACATCTTCTGTAGGGGGTCCGTGCGCCGCTTTTGCTTGATGTTGTTTGGTCTAAGTGCCGATTTGGGTATTCACGCTGAATTGTGCGCAAACCGTTGCGAGTGCGGTCACGGCGGCACGATCAGCGACTGTTCTTCCCGGATCTGTCATGCCCGCGCGTCAAGGACCAGTGACTTGATCGAGACTGAAGCTTGCGTCGCTCATCAGACCGAAAGATCCTGGCTTGCAGACGCCGGCAAAGACAACCCGATTTGGTCACCAAAATCGGCGTGTTAGTTTGACTCGCAAGCAGGATACCGACGCTGCAGCGACCTCTCGCCGAAGAAAGGAGGTCGGTTTGATGGCTGACCATACCGATGCACTCCACCTCCGAATTCAGGCTGCTGTCAAAGCCACGTTGGCTAGAAAAGCGCAGGAAGCTGCGCGCACCATCGAGCGCAGGCAGGTTTTTGAAGCTCAGAAAATGGAGCATTGGTCATGATCCGCGCGACCATCGTTTCGGTCCTGTTTGCCGCGCCTGCTGCGGCTGACATCTTTCCTGACCGCGTTGGTGTTGTTGTCGGCTCCTATCATGTCAATCCGCAACAGGAGTTCGAAGAGTTCAACCCAGGTGTTTATCTGGCATGGGATGGTGAGCTATTCGATACGCAGACCGCGTTGTTCCAGAACTCGCTGGGTGATCCGGCGTTCGCAACCACGGTTTCGTCGGACCATCTAGCGGTATCTTGGGGCGGGTTCAGCGCAGTCTCGTTTCTGGGGACAGCCTATTACGGTAACGGTGCTGCAGAGGACTACAGTCTCAACGGCTGGATCCCGTTTGGTGGGCTACGCGTCTCCCATGATGTGTTGCCGCTGGGGCTACAGATCATGCCCTGCCAACCGACAGATTGCAGGGTGGTCGTGGCTCTAACCGTTGGGTTGTGATTGCCGGTTGACTATTTCCCATGAAAGATCGGCGGCGCGCGTGTCTACACCCGTACCCAGTGCTGCCAGTTTGCGCGCCGCATCTGCGACGGCGGCCTGTTTTTGCGCAAACCAGCCTGAAGGCACCAGTTCGGGGGGTGAAACGCGCTGCGCCCTTCGTCAGAAGCTGGATAGTGAAGAGGTGGCGGTAATCATTGCACTCGCGCCGGATTGCCGCGCAAAGTGTGGTTTGGGCTTCGGAAAGCCACGGTAGACACCAGGGGGGATCAATGAAGATAACGCCGCTACGACGGATCAACTATCGTGTGCAAAAATTCCATGACCGGAGAGATCCAGATGTTGAAGCTTCAAACCCAAGTCGCGGGTCTCATCCAACCTTGGCGACTATCACACTCAATCCCTCAACCGCCTCCTTTTATGATACCTTCATCAGCTCCTGTACCAGATCATGAACTTCAGGGCGTGAGGGTTGAAAGCGGCAGCGCAGTGCAGCCACCTGGCGGTTAACTTGAATTCCCTCAATTGAAAGTTTGACAAGCCCTTTCTCTTTGGGGATGGCGGTCTCTGGTAAAATCAAAAAACCCGTGCCGTTCCTTGCGAGTTCAAGCAACCAGTCGACACGGTTTGAA
This sequence comes from Yoonia sp. R2-816, assembly GCF_046762905.1. Taxonomy (NCBI): domain Bacteria; kingdom Pseudomonadati; phylum Pseudomonadota; class Alphaproteobacteria; order Rhodobacterales; family Paracoccaceae; genus Yoonia; species Yoonia sp. R2-816. The sequence continues at coordinate 22,650 of NZ_JBKQXN010000119.1, forward strand.
CGATAAGCCGCATAAAGCGGACAACCGCGATCTGCGCTGGCGGTACGTATGAATTCATGTATTTCACAATTGACTCTGTGCAGCATTTCATTGTTAGCCAACAATTCTAGAGTTACCGTTTCATGTTTGCTAAGAGGATGCTCGGGTGAAACAACGGCACAGTAATGCTCTTCGTAAAGTGTATCAATCTGAAAAATCCCCTCAGAAGCTTGCATGACTGTCATTGCAATATCCAAACGGCCTTCCCGAAGTCCTTCGAGCAACATCGCATGGCTGCCAACAATCAACTCAATATCTACCCTCGGGTTGATTGTCCGATAACGTTTAACCGCCTCCGATACCTTGGATTGCCCAATCGTTTCACCAAGCCCAATATTAATTGGTTCACGTTTCAAACACACATGCCGTGCTGCCTCAACTTGAGCTTGGTGCGTCTGCAGCAACGCCTCTTGCAAACTTGGAAGTACAATTGCACCGAGCGGCGTCAAGCTACATCCAGCTCGATTCCGCGAGAGTAACAGCCCACCAAGTTCATACTCCAGATTCTTGATTGCCGCCGTGAGTGAAGATTGAGGCACATTCATAGCTCGTGCCGCATGGGTGAAATTACCGTGTTCGCAAACTGCCAGAAAGTAGTGAATTTGTTTCATTTTCATAAAGTGGCTGGCCGCTGCAGTTGCGTACTACCAAGAAAGATACAACTATGAGCCGATTGGTCAATAGATATCACGCGAGCGCCCAATAGTGTTCGAATTTGACCATCAATGTATGAAGAATGGACACATAGAAAATTGGATGGCGATTGCATCAAAAAATCAAACTGGCTGCCAAACTCGCCAGATTTGCCCAATTCGGTCACCATGAATACCACGCCGAAGGAAATTCTCGGAATTTTGTTAGTTGCTGTCCTTCTCTCAAAGGGGCGTTGTAATGGTCAATGAAGAAAGCCGTGCTGAACAGATCGCGATTGAAAACTGCAGGTTGTAGCTCGCGAGGTTTTTTGATTGATACAGTAGTTACGGTCAGGCGAGCTGCACACAATACGCAACAACGACTTGCTCCGAAAATCTCGGAAGCAAGTATTGCCTCCATTTTCGTAGGAGATGTTGAGGGTGTATGCAACTGAGATCACCTTAATCGCTTTTGCTCTGGCATCAGTTGATAGCAAGAACCTTGGGTGCTCGAATTTATCTCCTCTTAGTATTTTGACTCGCAAAACCACTGCATCACCTACTGCTCAGCACTCAAGATTCTGAATTGCCGACATGGTGGCTTCCCGAACATTAACTTTACTACCCGAAGAGCAATCCAAAATTAATGTACGCGTGACGAGGCCGGAGAATAGGTAACCTGATCGCCCCGTCACGCGTAGACCATAGGGTCCGACCCATCGTCGACCATATTGAGTTCAAATGCCAATACTTTATATCTATCGAAATATTGACGCTAACTATTGGTATTCTGGGTAATTCTTGTGCAAATCATTCACTAACCACCAAAGAGAGCCTCTAAAATTTAGCACCAAAGAGAGAGCCTACAAAATTTCATGGAAATGAATCAAATTCGATATTTTCTAGCGCTTTTTGAGTACCGAAACTTCACTCACGCGGCGAGAGCCATGAATGTGTCTCAACCATCGCTAACAGCAGCGATCAAGAAGTTGGAGGACAGGTTGGGTGGTAGACTGTTTCTGCGAGATCGCGCCGGATGCAGCTTGACGCCGCTGGGTACACTCGTTTTACCCTATTTTAGGGAGGTGTTTCAGCAGACTCAAAAAGCGATGGTAGATGCCAAACGTTACGTTCGTCTCGAAGGTATTCCTATCACGGTCGGAGTTGGTGAAAGCATCGGGTTGGCTAGAATAGCAGATGCAGTAGCGCGATATCAGGTTCGAGCGCCAGAGATTTGTTTCGAGATCATTGTTGACAAAAAAAATGCGCTGCTGAGCGGCCTTCGGGACGGTCACTTTGATATCGCCATAGTAAATTCCGATGCTGCATCCGAACTCTATCAAGCGGAGCCATTGTACAGTGAAACCTACCGCGTTGTTGTTGCCGCCACACACCCGCTTTGTGAACTAGGAGCCGTGAATTTGGATGCGTTGGCGGGCGACGAGGCGCTGGCCAGAGTTGACTGTGACATGCGTGAAGTTCTGTTTGCTTTCTGCGCAGATCGCGGGAATAGATTGAATTTTACTCATCGTTCCAACCGGGTTGATTTTCTTTTGGAGTTGGTGCGATTGGGTAGGGGGTATCTGATCTTACCCGAGACGGCAATTCCAAGGAGCAAGGAATTCGCCTCACTGCCTATTGAGGGTGTCGACTTTGAACGTCATGTGGTCGCACTTCGGTATCTCCACCAGCCTGCGCGTCCTGAAATTCGGGGGTTCACGCAAGAACTGGCCAGACCGATGTCAGTTGAGGAGCACTGCTTGTGATTGCCCTTTGGCGACTACTCCTCGAGTTTGGCTGGCGGCAACCCACTGAGACCAACATGGCCACAGTCTATTGGAAAATAGAAATCAGGAAATGACGCTTATGCGCGATTTCGTTGAATATGGTAACACCAAATATACCGTAGATTGGGTTGTTCATTTGATAAACTAAGGGGGGATAAAGTATATAGCTCGACCTCATGATAGGCAGGACCTATTAATGTATAGCAAATCGGTATTTCTACGTACAGCTAGCTAGCCGTACGGTTAAGCCCGCAGCTTGTTCGGTGAATGCTGCTTTTGCCCATCGATCACTTGCTCCATCTCACTCGCGAGGGGATATAAACTGAATAGAGAGACTCAAGTCCGGGTCGAGAAAAGGAATAGGGCTTGTCTTTGGGCGTGCGCTTTTCAGGTTCTAACTGGCTCGATATCTCACGAGGATAATACTTAACTATGTGCGTGCATCTGAATATCAAAGTCTCCCCGAATATGCGATCAAATATCCACCATCTTTGTCTCTCAGTCCATGCAGTCAGCCGATTCATCGTCCGTGTCCGTCACGATGCCGTGATGCAGACAGCAGTGCTTGCGGCTACTTGGTCTATTGTGTTGCTGGGATTGGGGGTATCTGCCGCATATGCGGATACGACGATGAACCCGTCCCAAGCCCAAGTAACCGTTTCCGGAGGTGGCGAAGCTTTCGATGGCTTCTCGAGCCTCGAGTATTATGGCGTCAGGAGACTGTGGAGTGCCGACGGGAAAACGCTGGATGTGATTGCCAATATTCTTAACTCGCAAGGTGGTGGAGCGGTTGAAGTTTCTGCGGGAGAACAAAGTCTAACTGGCAATGATTTGGCTTTAGACCGCGCCAATGACACTGTCCTGCTGTACGGCAGGTTCAACTGGCGTTCCGTCGTTGGTGATTTGAGTCCGGTCAAGATCACCCGCTTTGATGGCGGTAATGTATTTGCCGTAGCCGGTGCCCGAGCTGAAAAGGATACAATGTCAGTTGAGGTAGGTCGGAGACATGAGATTGATGGCTTCTTCTTCGATGACTACTATGGTGAAATCGGCGAAGTGATCCTGTACCAAGGCGTCGACATAGATACCCCGCTCAATTTTTAGGTCATATTGGCTAATGAGCGCTTCGACAAATCGAGCTACGATCAGGCGCTTGGCTGCTTTCTCGCTGGAAGTCGCGCACCACCATCAGAGTAAGACTGGCGCGACCTGTAGAGCCTATGAAGGTGTCGTCTCCGCAGAGGTTAGAGGTGTCAAAGATAATGAAGACTATCGACTCGATAAGCCGGGTTTCTTGAGGCTCTTGTCGATTACTCAATGAACTCAAGACTAGGCCAATCAAGCCCGTATCAAGAGATCGCAGCATGAGTCTTACAGTGTACGTAATAATCATCAATGACGATGAGGCACCAGAACACAGGCAGTTTACCGCGGCAAGCGAACGTACAAGTCTTTTGGACGGTTCAGATGCAGAGGAATGAGCACGGAGCGAACTGGATGGTAGTCCGCCTAAGCACGTCTCATCGATATCTGATCATATTCATACGTTTTGTGGAGATGAGCAAACGCCCGAAATCGAAATCAGTCAGGTGCTCACGATCAACGCGGCGTGATCGTTCTAAGTGTCGGTTTCTGGCGCATGTGGAGCGTTGGAATTGAACGACTCAATAACGTCGAAACGCCTTTGGCAGTCCGTGGTCATGATGGCGGTTAGGGATTTGTGCAACGCCCATCCTCGAATGGAGACAACTCGCCAAGATGTTGAGCGGTGGATTGGGACCTTTCCTTCCGCCGATTTCCGTGAGGTTTGCCTACTGGCGGGGTTGGATGCCTGGACTGCACACAAAGCATTGGGCGGCCTTTGTCAGCATCCGCCTAAGCACCGGTCGGAATTGCTTAGAGCGGCTTTGTCGCCGACAACACGGCAGAGGCCAACAGCAAGCGGCCGGTGATCGTGATCCGGGAATCCTAACCTACGCCCATGCTTGACGCACTATCGAGATACGGAAAACCATGATCCGCCGGAGGGAAAGCACAATGATGTCAGTCTGTCAGACCCGCAACATCCTGTTCGTTCAATATGTACGTGCGAATCTGGCATGGACCCAATGGGCATTCTGGAAAAGGAAGCAGCGGGACCTCTGCGGCGGGCATGATCTTACAATCCATTGCCTTTGTACGTTCACAAGGTGCTTCATTTACGAAGATGAGCACATGCGGATTGGTGGTGAGGTCATTTCGACGGTATGCCCGTTTGATGCTAGCATCAAACCGAATCCAGTCGCGCATCCGATCCATAAGGGCATTTACGCGACGGTGATGAAGCTTGAAATGGTTTTCAAAGCTGTGGGCTGGCTGACCATTGAGTTTTTTAAAAAACTTGGCCAATGCCCTGGCGCTAATCTTTTCGTCTTCCTCCACGTGCGCTGTTACCATTTTAGCGTAGGGCATGACATCAATGGCGCATCCACCGCTATTCGTTATTATTTTTCCAAACATATTAGTTTTTGTTACCTTGAAAGTTATTTGCAGATTACACTTGTTTAGGTGGATCTTGAAATCCTCAGAATCTCTATTGTTTGATTTACTATTTCTATCGTGTAAATCTGATCAACATCTTATACCCTCGTTCCCAAGCAGAAATAGTGTCTCGACTGTTTCAAATGAATATCAGGGCAGCCAGAACAAGCATAGCCCGCTAAATTACCAAACGGGTAGGCTGGCACCATGGATACGGGTCACAACTCCCAAGTCACATTTTCCGTCGCGAAGATTCTTACTTGTTTGAAGGGTATCGCAAAACTTCTCGATGCTGGTGTCGATTTTGCATTGATAAGGCATTTTGGGTAAGCGCTCGTTGAGCCCGCCCTAACGGTGCTTTTTCTGGTTGTTTAAGTGTCCATTTAGATAAGTGGACACTAAGGGGCACACTATGAGGAAGCGTCGCAGTTGGTCGGATGAAGAGAAGCTGGAGATTTGCCAGCAGACTGTGTTGCCGGGGGTTTCTGTTGCACAGGTCGCGCGGCGTTATGCAATGAACGCCAACATGATCCACAATTGGCTCAAAGATCCACGCTTTGCCCCAGCGGCGGTTGCACCTGAGGCTACGGTTGAAGACGATCCCTTCATTGAAGTCGCAATGCCATCGTCAGATTTGCCGGTCGCCGTTGATGTCACCAGCCCGCCTCTCGCTGACCCGGCGGTAGCCAACCGCGTGGACATCACGCTGTCAGATGGACGACGGATCTTGGTGGAAGGTCCAACGGCGTTGGCTTCAGTGGTGGGACTGGTGCAAGGATTGATGGTTTGATCCCTGTTCCCAGCAACACACGGGTTTGGCTTGCGGCTGGCATGACGGACATGCGGCGCGGGTTCAATACCTTGGCGGCGCAGGCCGAGAAGGTTTTGACTGAAGATCCGTATTCGGGACACCTGTTTGTCTTTCGTGGCCGTCGTGGTGATCTGCTCAAGATCATTTGGTGGGATAGCCAGGGCGCGTGTCTGTTCAGCAAGCGGCTTGAGAAAGGCCGGTTCGTGTGGCCCGCCGCCAAGGATGGTAAGATCAACGTATCAGGCGCGCAGTTGTCGATGCTGCTGGAAGGCATCGACTGGCGGATGCCAAGGAAGACATGGCGTCCGCTAAGCGTCGGTTAACCCAATAAAGATTTGGTTTTCGGCGCTTTGTGGATTCCTGTTTGATCCCTGATCCGGTATAGGATCGGCCATGCTGACCAGCCTTGATATCCTACCGAAAGATCCGACAGAGCTGCGCGAAGTCAGTGAACTTCTGGTGTCAGAAGTTAAGGCTCTAGCGCTCAAGGTCGAACAGCTACAGCACCAACTTCATGGACATAATCGCCACCGGTTTGGATCAAAGTCAGAAGGCCGGATCAGCAAGGACCATTACAAACACGCCAACCGCCTTAATGGCAGCTCGTAGACGCCTAAAGAGGCTGTCCGCATCGCCACTTTGCAAAGACATATCGGTGTTGTCAAAACCGATCTGCGTCGCGATGGCTTTGACGGTTTCCAACACGTCGGCCTCGCGCTTAGTCGAACCAACAAACCGATGTGGTCTAAACCCATCTTCATCAAGAAGCAGGTCACGGACGCTTTCTTGTCTTGCCTTCACATCACGCAACAGCGCGTCCAACATAGCGTTGTCACGCCGTCCACGGGTCTCTGGCGTCTGCCTAAAGTCCTCTCCACGCATACCTGTCTTTGGTGGTTCAGATAGATAAAAGGTCAGCAGTGGGCGTTTGTACGCGTCGGAAAACTTGGAAAGTTGTGCACGTATCGGCTGTTTTTCACCCGCCTCAATCTGCTCAAGCTTTTCGTTGGCTGTAGACCTAGTACTATCCTTAAATCCAAGTTTCCGTGCGGCATCATCCACGTCAAACCCTGCGGAATGACGTGCCCAGACAAGGATTTCTGGATTTACACGGATGGACATTGGATACTTTGGACCATTTCGTTGCTAGTTGGTGCCACGCTAGAATAATACACTCATTCCCGATAGTGCGCAGAAGACATAGTTTGAAGGTCTTTTAACTGTTATCGGCGTTTTGCAATCACCAGTGATTTAGCTCACTCAGCAGCAACAACAGTTGGTATGTTCGACACATCGACTGAACGCGAAGCATTCCATTCGTCATAAGCCCCCTGCATCCTGATCCACAAACCGGCATCGTTGCCAAACAGCTTACCCAAACGCACAGCTACTTCGGGGCTAACAGGCTTCCGCTCGGCCAGTACGTCATGCAAATGCTGACGCGAAACGCCAAGCAGCCGAGCGATCTCTGACTTCGAGCGCTTGGTTGCCGGGATGACATCCTCGCGCAAAAGTTCGCCGGGATGTGTCGGACAACGGTTCAAATCACGGGTCATGTTGTTCTCCTTCTCAATGGTATTGTTCAAAATCAACGATATGAGCATCGCCATCTTCGAACACAAAAGTTATGCACCAAGGACCGTTTACGTGAACGGTGTAGCGCGTTGGGTCAAAGCCTTTGAGCGCATGAAAATCGAAACCCGGTAGGTTTATATCGTCTGCTCGGGTGGATGCGTTTAAAGCGTCAAGACGCCGTAAAATTCGTTTATGCAGACGCGCATCGATCTTCGATTTTCCGGTTTCCCAGAGTGCCTTTAGCTGCTTATTGTCAAAGCTCTTTATCATGACCTTATGTAGCCCATTAGCTTACACATGTCAACCGATAGGCGACATTATTCCTCACCCCATGTCTCGGCGTCGGTCAAAAACCTATCGTATCGGTTCGCTGTTTGCTCAACTTCGCTCATCACCTTGCCCCGTTCTTCATCGAGGCAGCGAAAATACCCAGAAGCCTCCGAAAAGTAGCGCTCAAAACCCTGTTCGAACTCGGCTTCATACTCTCTGGCCAGTGTTTCGCTGGTTGGGGCTGGCGGCAAAGGCGGATCACAAAACGCCTGCGCTGCAACCGGCAACGCCGATAAGGTAAAACTCAACACAGCAGCTCTGGTCATCGTCTGACCTCCAAATCCATCCTTCGAATCATTTTGCGCGGCGGCAATGACTGGTCCAATGATCAATATCCCCTGCGCCGCGCGAGACCTATGAGGCTGCCGACAAGGTTCAACTTCCCGTTTTTGTGCCGTTTCGTCATGGCGCGGAGCGCCCCGCCGGGATTGTGCACGGGTGCAGTTGGGTGGTTGCGGTTGGCGTCGATCAACAAAACGCAAAGTGCCGCCCCGTGGTCGCCCATGGCATGAACGGCTTTCATCCAAGCATCGTAGTTGATGCCAAGATCATGACTGATCCTTGCTGCGGCATCGATGAAATGCAAATCGCGCAATTTGGGTGCTGTGTCCTGACAGGCGAGAATGCATGCCTGCATATCCTCACTCGCGAGGTCAAAAAGTCGCTGTGGTTGCAACAATCTCTCAAGTTTGGGGTTGTATCCTTCGCTTGCCATTTTGGCGACGCAAAGTTGAAAGCATCTCACAGCTTAACGAATTCTGCCGGGTGTACTTACCGCCGTCCTCAAGGCTACTGTCCCACACACACTCTCTATCCAATTTTCGACCCAAATTCAGGATCCCCCTCCTTGAGATAGGGCGTGCCGCATCGCTTAGCATCTAGCAACTGTATTCGTCAGGCGGGCTGAGCGGTCCGTTTCTGACGATTTTTGCAAAGCGCGTTGACGATTGTGACGAGCTTTCGAGCAACGGCAGTGATGACAACCTTGTGGGGTTTTCCAGCAGCGCGGAGGCGGTCAGCGAAGCGTTTGAGAACCTGATTGTGATGGCTAGCTCAGGATTTCTGTAACGTGAGCTGTTCAGTCAAGCCATTTCCTGCATTGCCTTGGACCCGGGATACATTGACGTATCTCTTTGTCGCTTGACCGCTTCCCACGACTGCAGAGCGTCGCATGTTTGCTGTAATCCTTGGGCATGTCTTGCCAGTGTAACCCTTTGCGATTGATGACAGATAATTCTGTTCGGGACCCACCGATCATTAACGCGAGGCGTGCCGTGGAGCCTTGGAAGGAGGGGGTCAAGACACACCAGTTCCGCAAAAGCCAACCATAAAAATTCGGCCATGCTCATCGGTCGCTCTTTGAGCCACGAACCACGTAGCTAGCGGGAAATCAATGGGTCCTGAGAGAGGTAGGAAGTAAACCGATCCAGATCTACTCTGGTTGGTCTTGGGAGAACGATTACAACGAACGCTTCAAAAGCACTCTGCGCCGGAAAGTCCTCAACGCAGAGTGGTTCCACACCACCAAGATCGACCCAGATCGTGATGAGCACCTGGCTCAAGCAATGTAATCGCTCCCGTCCACATCCGGCCCTAAACATGCGCCGCCCGTGCCAGCAATCTTGCTCAAAAGTGGTGCATAAGAATGGGGCTGGACAGTTAACGCTGGACTCAAATGGCGCTCTAGAAAAGCAGTAGCTAGAAGGGTCGCACAGCATGAAATTATTCGTCGAGTTCAATCGAAGGCTGCCTGCTGAGGTTTCCAATTCTTACCCATAAGCAAAAGCTATCGTAAGATAGAAGATGGGAATTGGCATTTAAGCGCGATGTTGTGGAGTGTAGTCGATATCAAATACTACATGAGGCAGGCGACGGCATGACGGAAAGAGTATTAATACAGGTGGTGCGTTGGTCCACTAAACTAATTGAATGGGTCTGATAAAAATGACCCATGCTAGAAGTTGGAAAGATAGTTCTCCGCCTGCCACATTCTCTTATAGTGAACCAGTTTTGCCTTTACTACCGACGATCTTGGTTAGTGTCCTTGCCGGTATTGTGGCGGCTGGCTTGGCGTTATCCGCCGGGTACGGAATTTTTGTAATAGTGAGTTGCTACGTTTTTGTTGGAACTTTGGTTTCATTCCTTTTGTCTTTGGCCTTTCATAGGTTTGTCATCCTCGGAGCGGCATCACATGATGAGATGTTAGAGCAATCGCTGTCAGAAGGCGGTGTGAACGCCGAACTCGATGAATTGTCTCAATACTTTCTGAGAGAACTGGAGTGGCTTGTGGATAATACTGCTCTTGGCTTACATGAAGGATCTCAAGTCATGTTTGTCGCGGGCGAAACAAAGGAGGCGCGCGACATCCGAGACTTATTCATGGGGGAGGCGGGCTTTAGTGTTAGAGAGAGCTGCAATCTCCAGGACGCGACTCTGATCATTCTTGATACTCCGGAGCGCTGGGATTTGCTTTGCATAGATGTTGATGAAGTCGGCGATACGATGCAACCTGATATCCTTGCTGAGCAACTTCTTTCATTTCGTGAGGCTACTTCTAGCGTGCCAGTTATGCTTATGTCGCGGTCCTTCTCGTCAGACCGTTCGCACCTGTTTTATAGACCATCTATTGCCGACGGTTGGTTGCGCATTCCCGCCACAGATTCAAGTATGCTGAGGGCGCTAAGAGACACCTATATAAACAATCGTATTTGGCAAAGTTGTTGAGACTCGAACTCAGGAGAGAATACTAAAGGATTTGAGCCAAGCGCGACTGTACTACCTTAGCAACTGTACTCGTCAGGCGGGCTGAGCGGTTCATTTCTGACGATTTTTGCAAAGCGCGTTGACGATTGTGACGAGCTTTCGAGCAACGGCAGTGATGACAGCCTTGTGGGGTTTTCCAGCAGCGCGGAGGCGGTCAGCGAAGCGTTTGAGAACCTGATTGTGATGGCTAGCGACGAGAGCAGCCTGGAACAACACATGCCGTAGCAATCTACGGCCACCGCCAATTGCGCGCTTGCCACGCATCGCTCCGCTGTCATGTGCAATTGGCGCGCAAGGCCTGTGAGCGCAGCGGCATGCTCGCCAGTGATCTGACCAAGCTCCGGCATTTCAGCGATCAGCATAGTGCTGGTGACGGGGCCGATCCCGGGAACGGAACGCAAGATGCCAGCAGTCCTGGTAACCCTGCGATCAGTGTTTGCGTTCCCCAGCTGCCAAAAGGGGCGTCCATAGTCAGCCGTTCTCCTTGAGGAGCCCAGCCACGCAGTCGGGTGAGGTTGGTCTTAACGTAAGCGTCCGGTCCGACCGCCCCTATAGTGCGGTTTTCCATGGCAGGAGATCATCGACGCGGTTGATCTTGTAGTCTGGAATGCGGGCGAGTGTGTCGGCCAACCATTGCTGCGGGTCGATCCCGTTCAGTTTGGCGGTTTCGATCAAGGTGTAGGCGATCGCGGCGGCGCGACCGCCGGTCTGTGATCCGACGAACAGGTAGTTTTTGCGCCCGATTGCCAGTTCCTGTTCATTCTGCCCATGTCGGGTCAGTTTATCGCGTGCACTACAGGTGGCACGCGTATTTTGGTGTCGATGTTAAAGTCTATCGGTCCTATCGGCGTGGTGATGGGATGTATGTGGGGATTGAACGGGACCC
>NZ_JBKQXN010000120.1:0-282 GCF_046762905.1 Yoonia sp. R2-816
ACCCGCCGCGTTGGGCCCCAGCAAAGCGGCCAGCGCTTCGTGGAAATCGCCCGTGGAAATGCCTTTGAGGTACAACCAGGGCAACAGCTCTTCGATGGACTTGGCCTTGCGCAGATAGGGCGGCAGAATGGATGACGCGAAACGGATTTTCTCTACGTCGCTACTCCGGTCTCGCACGCGCGGCACCTTCACCGGCACCGCGCCGATCCCCGTCATAACCTCGCGCTCCGGCAGGTGACCATGGCGTACTAATCGTGTGCGGCCATCATCGGTTCGCTCGTC
>NZ_JBKQXN010000121.1:0-33332 GCF_046762905.1 Yoonia sp. R2-816
TGGAGAAATAGTGAAACGGCATAGACAATCGTGCTGATGCTGACAAACCTCCGACAGCAACACCGGACCTTAATGCAAGATGCGGCGAATAACGGTTGAGAGCTGATGCTGCGCCGCATCCGAGGTCTGCTTGGAGCCCAACCCGGTCATTGTGATATCATGCTGCATGCGCTCGCAGCGTGAAAATCGCCGCACCTGCTCAGATGGTGGCGCTGCGTGGCGGCGAAGATACCTGCCATTCGTTGGCAGCGCAGCGACTATTTTGAGGGCAACTCACAGGTCGCGGACTGAAGCGGACGTTTGCGGCAGATGCGTCAAGGTCAGCTTTGTTCTGAACAAGATTGAGAACGTTACTATGAGTCCAATGTTCAACGTCGCTATTGATAGCAAACTGCGCGGCTGCGATCTGGTCAAGCTTGCCGTGATGGATCTTGTGAAGCATGATCGTGTTCGAGAGCGTGTTTCGGTGATCCAGAGCAAGACCCAGCGACCAGTTCATTTGAACTGACGGAAAACACGCGACAGACCGTGTTGGCTTGGGTCAAGTCGCCAGAGATGTTGGCGTGCAGGTTCATGTTCCCAAGTCGGTTTCATGACCGCCCGCACGTTTCAACCCGACAGTATGGACGGCTTGTTCGCGACTGGGTGACTTCGATTGGCCTGGAACCGAGCGGCCACGGCACGCATTCGCTCCGTCGTACGAAGGCAGCAGAGATCTACCGAAAGACAGGTAACTTCCGCGCGGTGCAATTGTTGCTCGGTCACACCAAGGTCGACAGTACTGTGCGCTACCTTGGCGTTGAACTCGAAGACGCTCTGAGCATTGCTGAACGGATCGACATCTAAGCCATCTTGGCGAACGGTCCTGCCGTTCGCCATACCAAAGCAGTTGTCCGTCCCTAGTGCGGCGTTGGATCATTCCTAGCCCAAGATACGAGATGCTGCAATATGCACCAGCGGCTGAAAACCGATGCGAAGCGGTCATTCGACGAAGTTACCTAAGGGCGTCCAGTGATGGACTGGACGAGTTTATCCTACATTTCAATATTGTAGGTGATGTTGTGTGCACTATGCATTAAGTAGCGTTCATGTAAGCCCTGGGCGACTTTCCTAGCCACCTTCGAAACGCCCTGCTAAATGCTGCGACATCAGCATAACCCAGATCAAAGGCCAGATTTGTGATCGACTGTTGCTCTTCATACAAACGTTGCTCAGCAAATTCCATCCTGGCTCTGCCAACAACTTCAGAGAAATTGTGGCCCTCCTTCCGGAGTCGGCGCTGCAGTGTTCTCGTACTCATTCCCATTTCTCGCGCAATGCTATCCAATGAAGGTAGTCCGATTTCGATCTTGTTGGTAATTATTTGACTAACCTCCGCGGCAGTGGATTGCCCTTCGGGCCAGTCTTTGGCCCCGAGGACGACTAATTCCTCCAATACTTTGCACAGTTCTGGATCTTGTTGCCCAGTCGTCGCATTTGCCTGTTCGATGTCGACGGTAAAGCCGTCGAATGGCTGGCTGAATGCGATATTTGGACCGAATGCAGTCACCAATGCATCCATTTTGGCGGGCGGTTTGCGACGCAGATGTACACGTGTAGGTTGCCAATCCGTGTCATGAAATCGCGCCAAGCATGACAGAAGCAACGCTAGCTCTGCATCAAGCAAGTGGCGCGTTTCCCCAAGGTCGATCGCGGTGTAGCGTAGCTCGCAGGTGCGGACGCCATGGCTTGCTGAGACCTCGAAATGTGTGGCCTGCTGGAAGTGCCTGACAAAACTGGAAAAGAAATTCAGGGTGTCGTCGGTGCTGCTGGCGTAAGCCAGCCGCATTCCAAATGATCCCAATGAGCGCGCTGAGACGGTTGTCCCAAATTTTAGGCCAAAGTCGGTTTGGTTTGTACGGTGTGCTGTCTCTTTGAGAACGCGCACAAGCTGCTTCAATGGCATTGCGCCGGTGCCATGCGGCTCAGTACACCTCGTCGAAGATGCACTGGTTGGTTCCAAACCGAGTTTCGACAAGACATCCGGTATCGCGAGCGCCACATACGACTGGACAAGTGGCGTGGGCATCAACCGGTCCTTTTCGTCGTATGAGGAAGGTGGCGTTGGTCCAATAGCACGGGCATCACGCTGTGATCTGGCGGGTCAGAAATGTTTACATAACAACGCACTAGTTCGCCTTGACGCTATCTGGAGCACGGCGCCGGTACAACGTTATTAACCGTCATTAACGTTCTTCGTGCTCATTTTTCAGATGTAGGTGGACCGACGCAAAACCACATGTTGTGGCATTTTTTGAGGATCAATTGGCATATAGGGGTGTCACATTCTGGAACCGTATCGACCGAAGGTCGTGTTCATTGCTCGGCAAAGATGCCGTTACTGCGGTTTCCCATGCTTCTTAGCTGCCATTAACCATTTATTAACCGAATCGTTTTCTTGGCTCGGCAAAGCATTGACGTGCTCGGCAATCGCTCTATTTTTACGGTGTTAACAAGGGAAAGTTCGATAGCGCATCGTGTCGGCGTGAGTGTTGGTCGTCTGTAGGGCCAGGCTGCTTGCAGAAATACATCGAGGAACACGCAAAAAGTCCATGACTGCAACTACGTCTCCATCCAAACCTGAAGTCCGGATGCAATTAGACAAAGTCTGCCGCAGTACGGTGTTCAACGAAGCAAACCGGTTGTGTGATTTCTTACGGTACATAGCGAACGAAGCCACCGCCGGACGCGGAAAACAAGTAAATGCGTCTTCCATCGCGATAGATGTTTTCAAGAAGGGCGCCGATTTTGACGCAAATTCGCAAAGCCTTGTCAGGGTTCAAGCAGGGCAACTTCGTCTACGGCTTGCGAAATACTACTCCGATTTAGCCAAGGATGATGAGGTGCTTATCGAGGTACCAAAGGGGCGATACGCGCCGGTCTTCTCTTATGTGCGTGGTGCGCTTGTCGGGCAAACCAAGGCGGCTAAAAAGGCAAGCGATGTGTTTCGGCTCTCTGTGTTGGTCTTGCCGCCCAATAACCTGAGCGGCAACGCCGATTTTGATCTTACATGTTTGGGCTTTTCAGAAGAAATCGTAACGGCTTTAACGAAGTTTCCGGAGCTTCGGACACTTTCGGCATCAAGTATCTGGGAAGAAAGCCCCAGTGTCGAGAGTTTGAGCAGTGAAGATGCGGACTATGCCTTGCGGGGCAGTTTGCGTGCGCAGGGCCATCACCTTCGTCTCGTTTTCCATCTGATTTCTCTGAAGGACCGGACACAGATATGGTCATCTGAATATGAGGCGGATGGATCTATCCAGGATATGTTTTCCGTACAATCCTCGATCGCGCGCGCGGTTGTCTTTGCGCTGACATGTCCGACTGAACCCCTGATTTCGGGTGGCCCGAGTGTTATTGGGGATGACCCGGATCAGAGTACCCAAGCATACCATGCAGTTCTCGACGCATATGAATACCACCATCATCCGTCACGCGAGCGGCACGGTATTGTGAAAGAAAAGCTTCTGGTCGCGCTGAAGAAAACCCCCAGCTATCCCGAGGTCAGGTCAATGCTGGCCATGATCTATCTTAATGAACATCGCTACGGCTATCTCTCAGGGCCTGTCAGCCCTGACCCTTTGGCACGGGCCCTACTTGAGGCTCAGGAGGCGGTAAATCTGTCACCGCGAAGCGGGTTGTGCTGGCACTATCTTGCGCAGGTCTATTTTGACCTCAGGGATTCTGGAAAATATCATGCCGCTATCGAAACAAGCCTCTCACTTTCAATGCGACATCCTTATGTTTTGGTGGAACAAGGTCATCACCTCTGGATGATGGGTGAGGAGGGACGCGGTCGACAACTTATTGCAGAGGCATTTGAGGCAAATCCGCGGCCGCCGGGGTGGTATTACTTTGGTTTGGTTCACGACAGTATTTCCTTGGGCCGTTTCGACCTTGCCTTAGAGCAGGTGAGCAAGTTGAACACGCCAGATTTTTTCTGGGCCAACTTTCTGGAGGCTGTTGTCCATGGCCACTACCATCATACTGAAGCATCGCGCACTGCGTTGAAGACCCTAGAACACCAGCATGCTGACTTTGCAAACCAGGCTGAAACAATTATTGCGCAAGCGGTATTCCCAGAAACGTTCAAGGCAAATGCAATCGCAGGCCTGAACAAGGCCAAGCAGTTAGCCACTTGAATTTTGGACTGAAACCCGGTGGCCTAGGATGCCTATCTACAGGCCCTAGCTGTCACGGTCATCATCGTTGAAAACACTTGGCAGAATTCTGGACAATACGCCTATCAGAAACGCCGTACTGATGCCAAAGGTCAAAAGACCCGTAATCGCGCAGAATGTAGCCACAATGCGTGCGTCTTCGGCAAGGACAATATCTCCATACCCCAAGGTCGTGTAAGTGACCGTCGCAAAGTAGAAGCTGGTTGAGAGGTCGGGTAAATCTGTGATTGCCATAAAGCTCACCGCCCATGTCCAGACCTGCAAAGTGTGTGCAAAAACAAGAACAAACACAGCCAATGCCAAAAGCGCAACGGTGCGAAGGCGGGGCCAGTCTTCTTCGGGCATTCGGGCTGCAAGTCTGCCAAATAATGGAATGCTCAACGCAACCGCCGCGACATGAATGAACGCGCTGAAGGTGAGAAGGACTGTTCCAAGGCCGATCTGCTGCAAGGCGGTCATTAATACAATACGTTCCGTATTCATCAGCTAATTTACAGAACGAAGGTAGACACAAAGCACGGTCAGGAGCAATTTATATGTTGAGATTCACTACGTTGTGTGTACTGAGCATTTTTGCTGCCAGTGCGACAGCGGCTCAGGATGCCATTTCGCGGCCCGCAAAAGTTACTGAAGTCACATCAACGGTTGCGACCGTATCGCGGACTTACCCCGCCACTGTATTGCCCTCTCGAGAAATCGAACTGTCTTTCAAAGTTTCTGGTCAAATCCTGGAACTGCCGATCCGTGCAGCCACGGAGGTTGAACAAGGCGACATCATCGCACAGCTCGACACGCGAGATTTTGAGAATCAGATTGCGCAACTTCAAAGCCAGAGAGATCAGGCTGTTGCCCAGCTTGACGCGCTGAAGGCGGGTGCGCGTGAAGAGGAGATCGCAGCACTTGAAGCGGCCGTTCAGGCAGCCGAAGCACAAGTCGATCAGGCAAGAGAAGCCCTGGCGCGCGCAGAGGAGTTGTTAGAGCGCGGCGTATCGACAAAAGCTCAGCTGGAAGATGCGCAGGCGGAATTCAGAGTCGCCACAGCCGACTTGCGCGCGCAACAGGAACAGTTGCGTATCGGTCAGGTTGGCGGTCGTCCTGAGGAGATTGCCGCCGCCGAAGCAGCACTGCGCGGCATCGAGGTTCAGATCCTGGTTGCTCAGGACAGCCTGTCTGACGCGACACTTACGGCACCTTTCGACGGGATTATTGGACGCCGTGACGTCGAAAGCTTTGCCAATGTTCAAGCGGGGCAGAGCATAGTCCTGCTACAGGCATTGAACCCAGCACATCTGGCTTTCGATATCCCCAGTCCCGATATCCCGGACCTGACTGTGAACGGACCCGAAAACATCACCAACACTGTTGTTTTCGATGCCTTGCACGGTCAGGAATTCGAGGCCGAGATTATCGAATTCTCGGTGCAGGCCACAACCGGCACGCAGACCTATCGTGGCCGTGTTTCGGTTGATCTGCCGGAGGGATCGTTGATCCTGCCCGGGATGGTGGCGAATGTAATCGCGTCGACGCAAGGGGCCGAGGCACAGATCCTGGCGCCGTTGTCGGCCATCGCATCTGCACCTGACGGCGCCCCGTTGGCATGGGTGGTTGATGAAAACGGTACGGTTTCGGCGCAACCTGTGACACTGGGGCAAGCCAGCGGATCACATGTTGTTGTAACCGAGGGTCTGCAGGATGGTGATCTCATCGTTTCGGCAGGTGTCAGCGAAATCATAGATGGGATGACCATCCGACCAATCACACAGGTGGGAAACAAGTAATGGATCTGGCTCGGTTCGCTCTTGAGAAGCGATTGATTTCTGCTGTCGTGACGGTCCTGATCCTGCTTGCAGGGTATTTTTCCTATACCGTGTTGCCGCGATTTGAAGACCCGGAATTTGTCATCCGTCAGGCGCAGATTATCACGCCCTATCCCGGCGCGTCTGCCGAACAAGTGGCCGAGGAGGTCACGGAAGTCATCGAAAACGCTTTGCAGCAACTGCCCGGAGTTGATGAGGTCCGGTCAGTCTCTTCACCTGGTCTGAGCACAGTGACGGTGGAGTTCACGATTGCCTCGACGCCCGACAATGCTGAACTGGACCAGAAATTTGCAAAGATGCGCGCGAGGATATCGGATGCGCAGTCTGGCTTGCCGCCCAATGCACTTGCATCTCAGGTTTATGACGACTTTGGCGATGTCTATGCGCAGTATTATGCGATCACCGGCGAAGGCTTCAGCATCTCTGAACTCTACGAGTATGCAAAGGACCTGCAGCGCGAGCTGGTGACAGTTGATGGCGTGTCCAAGGTTGTTCTGAACGGCGTGCAGGAAGAGGTTATCTATGTCGAATACGCACCAGCCCGGCTGACGGCATTGGGTCTTGCTCCGCAACAAATCCAACAATTGCTTGAGGGGCAAAACCTGGTTACGCCAGCCGGTTCAGTTGTGGCCGGGGATACGCGCCTGACCATCCGCCCGGAAGGGGTGGTCAGTTCGGTTGATGCCATCCAGAACCTGCTGCTGACAGACGTGCAAACGGTCACGTCGTTCCGTTTGGGCGACATCGCTGAGGTCTCACGCGGTCTCAAGGAACCGGCGTCGACATTGCTGTTTCGTAACGGGCAGCCGGCCATCGGGCTTGGTGTCTCGAACACGCTTGGCGGCAATGTCGTCAATATGGGGCAGGCGGTTCAAGACCGGATAGATTTGTTAGTAAGTGAACGGCCAATCGGCATCAACGTGCTGCCGATCTCTGATCAGGGCGCAAGCGTAAAGGCGTCCGTCGACGATTTCGTTGTAAACGTGATTCTTGCACTGGCGATTGTTGTTGGCACTTTGCTCATCTTCATGGGGCTCAGATCGGGCATTCTGATGGGTGGCATCCTACTGGTGACGGTCGCCGGTACGCTCTTTGGCATGTACCTCTATGGGCTTGATATGCAGCGTATCTCACTCGGTGCGCTGATTATTGCCTTGGGCATGCTTGTCGATAACGCCATCGTTGTTGTCGAAGGCACGCTGGTCCGTGTGCAACGGGGGGAGGACGCAGCAGAGGCGTCTCGCGCGGTGGTCAAACAGACGACATGGCCGCTGTTAGGTGGTACGATTGTAGGCATTCTTGCCTTTTCCCCCATCGGTTTTTCGCCCGACAACACCGGCGAATACGCAGGCAGCCTCTTTTGGACGATTGGCATCGCGTTGCTGTTTTCCTGGCTCGTGGCAATTTGGCTGACGCCGTACTTCTGCACTGTCTTGCTCAAGACAGGCAAGTCAGACGCAGAGGCGAAAGAGAATGCCATTCTGAATGGATACCGTCAGCTTCTTTCGCTGGCCATCCGTGTCAAGTGGGTCACTGTCGGTCTAGTGGTTGCCCTTTTTGCCTCGGCCATCCTGATGTTCAGCGCGGTCCCACCGGGCTTTTTCCCATCCTCGACGCGGGCGCAATTCGTTATTGACTACTTCCTGCCGGAAGGCACCGACATCGCGCGAACGGAAGCGGACATGCGTGAAATTGCGGAATATGCGCGCGGTCTGGATGGCGTAACCGGCACAAATTCGGTGATCGGGGGCGGGCACTTGCGTTTCATGCTGATCTACGAATCCGAAGGGGGCAACTCGGCCTATGGGCAAATCCTTGTGGATGTCGAAGACTATCAGCTGATCGATGAATTGCGCGCCGATTTGCAGTCTCACGTCGACAATACTTACCCTGAATCCAATGCCAAGGTCTGGAAGTTCGTCCTTGGCCCGGGTGGTGGATCAAAAATCGAAGCCCGGTTCTTTGGGTCTGATCCGGCTGTGCTGCGCGATCTTGCTGTACAGGCCAAGACGATCATGTCTCAAGCCGGGGCAGTTGCTGTCAAAGACGACTGGCGTGAACAGGTCCAAGTTGTGCGCCCGGTTATCGAAACCGAAAACGCCAGCCGCCTTGGCTTGACCCAAGGCGAGACTTCCAACGCCATCTATAGCCACCTGACAGGGACAACGCTTGGCGTATACCGCGAGCAGGATGAGTTGCGGAATATTGTCATGCGCCCGGTTGAAGCCGCGCGCAACGATATTGGAGAACTGCAAAACATACAGATCTTTAGCCAAACCAACGGTGGCTACATCCCGATTAATCAGGTTGTCGACCGATTCGATATCGTTTTTGAAGCCGGAAATCTGCGCCGCATCGATCGCAAGCTGGCGATCACGGCACAATCGGATAACGCGCCGGGCGTTCTGTCGGGTGATCTGTTTGATGCGGTGCAAGGGCCGATTGAGGCCATCGCATTGCCGCCTGGCTACAGCATGGCATGGGAAGGCGAATACGGAAGCAGCCAAGAAGCGAATGCCGGTTTGGCATCAACCATGCCGATTGGTTTCGGCGCGATGTTCATCGTTGTCTTGTTCCTGTTCAACGCCTGGCGTCAGACAATCATCATCTGGCTGGTTGTCCCATTGGCCCTGATCGGCGTGATCTATGGTCTGGCAGCAACCCAAACACCGCTTGAGTTTATGGCGATCCTTGGGATCCTGTCGCTGACGGGCATGCTCATCAAGAATGCGATCGTCCTGATCGATGAAACCGACACCCAGATTGCTTACGGCAAGGCCAGAATGGCGGCTGTTGTGGATGCAGCCGTCAGCCGTGTGCGGCCCGTGTCGCTGGGTGTTTTAACGACAGTCCTGGGTGTTGTTCCCCTGCTGTGGGATCCGTTCTTCAAGTCACTGGCGATCGTCATCATCGCTGGTTTGAGCTTTGCGACCATTCTGACGTTGATTATCGTGCCGACGCTGTATGTGATCTTATTTGCTGTGAAGAAGAACGAGCAGGAAGCCGCGACTTGATCATGTTGCACCGGAAGTCGAAATGATCTTCGACGCGGCCTGCATGTATTTGGTTTTGTCATCTGGGTTTCGATACCCCGGTGACAACGGGTCTGTTCGCGCAGCCCACACACCATGCCAGACTGTATCAACTGTACCGATATCCTGAAAACGACGTCAGGGATGTTGGGCCTAAAGCGTCAATCGAATTGAGGAAGCTATGCCAGAGATTGTTGTCCCCGCGTTCATCTCCGTTACTCTTGGATTTGTCGTATTCTTTCTTGGTGCATTTTTGACGAGAAAGATCGCCTTCTTGGGCGATTACAATATCCCAGAACCGGTTTCGGGGGGCTTGGCAGTTGCCGTTATGACGTGGGTCTTTTTTGGGATCACAGGACAGCAGATCGGCTTTGACCTTGAGGTACGTGATTATCTTCTGGTGGCCTTTTTCGCGACAATCGGTCTGAACGCGCAGATCGCGGACCTGTTTCGTGGTGGCCGATTGTTGATCTTACTGCTGCTGCTGACATTGGCCTTTATGATTTTGCAGAATGTCGTCGGCCTTTTGGGCGTCAGCTTGTTTGGACTGCCACTCGCTTCATCCGTTCTGGTTGGTTCGGCGTCTTTGATCGGCGGCCACGGGACCGCTATCGCTTGGGGGCCACAGATTGAAGAAATGACCGGGTTCGGTGCTGCGGCCGAGATGGGCGTTGCGTCAGCAACATTGGGTCTGATTCTCGCGGCGCTGCTTGGTGGCCCGATTGCAAAGCGGCTGATCGACCGCAACAATCTGCAAAGCGACCAAAGCGAAGAACCGATTGTCGGTTTGGAGTTCGATGATCAAGAAAACCCCGACGATCTAATCAATCATGTCAGCTTGATGCGCGGCATGCTGGCCGTCCATGTGGCTGTTCTGATTGGTTACATCCTGCATCTGGGGATTATCGAGACTGGCATAAAGCTCCCTCTATTCGTGCCATGTTTGCTGGTGGGGATCGCCATGTCAAACACGATCCCTTACCTTTTCCCAAAGATCGCCTGGCCCGCACGTACGAAGACGCTTGCCGTAATTTCCGACTATTGCCTGTCGGTGTTTCTGGCGATGTCACTGATGAGCCTGCAACTTTGGACATTGACCGAGCTGGGCGGTCCCATATTGGCAGTCCTTGCCCTGCAGGCGGTGATGACCGTGGTGTTCATTCTGTTTGTGTTCTTCCGCCTGATGGGCAGCAACTACCAGGGGGCAGTCCTGAGCGCTGGTTTCGCCGGTTTCACACTTGGCGCAACGCCGACGGCCATCGCCAACATGTCATCGGTGGCAAAGCGCTATGGCCCAGCCCACTTGGCCTTTATCGTACTTCCGCTCGTGTCCGCATTCTTTGTCGACCTCGCCAACGCCGTGATCATTCAGTTTTTTGTGAGCCTTTGATGCGTGGCTGTGTGTTTGTAAGCCAGCGGCTAGTAACCTGCTGCTGAGCTTCCAACGAAGCGCAACAGGACAACTTGCGGCCAAGCATCGTTGCGTGACATTCTACCTGGCTTTCACGTCCCACAATGCTTGATCAAAGTTGATCGTAGATATTGCCAGGAGCTGTCGCAGCATCGCCAAAGGGATCAAAAGCGAAACGAGGTGAGTTTCATTCCTGCATGCTCCGGCAACAATTCCCGTTTGTCCAAAACCGACAAAACTACAATAGCTCCGAAGTCGCGACTGGTAACAATTAATTGTCTCAAGGGCCTCTTTGGTTGTAAGACGACAGAAGATCGGAACTCCCTTTTGTTCCGACGGTTATCCTGTCGAGTTTGGACAGTTGTCGTCAAAAGCGAGCGATGCAAGCCGTCTTGAGCATCAGAATAGTGAAAGGACATGACTATGACACTGAAAGCACTAGCAACTGCGACTCTACTTGCCAGCGGTATCGCTACAAGTTCTCATGCATTGACTTCTATCAAATGCACTGAATATGTAATCGTTTTGCCTGAAGAGTTGGCTATTGCTGCGGAAATCCGCGCCGGTTCAACACGTGAGATGAACAGAATTGTTTGTGATCGATCATCTTCTGCAACTGAAGACCTTTATCAAGAAGATAACCCGCATCGGATTGCGGTGAATGTCGAAGAGCTTGGAATGGCCACATACGTGATCATCTTCATATATGATGGCGATGAGAAGCCAAGTCTAAACGACAACTGATTTCGGTCTGGGTGTCTGGCCATACTGGTAATAGGTTGGGCGGGAAGAAAGCAGCTTGAGGCGTTGGGTTTCGATCTAGCGTCTCTTTTCTTGGTTCAATTTGGCAGTAATCACGCATTACAATTCTACAAGAGCATAAAACCCATAAGGGATCATATAATCGTTCCGGCTGCAGAGATATTATTTTACTATTGACCATATTGGCACGATCATACTGTAGACGAGCGCCAATGATCGAAAGTCCGATTGTCTTTAAAAAGAGAGAGGTACAAAATACCACCTACAAGGATTTAATTTCAATTCTAGCGACGGCAGCAGGAAACTCATCAGCGTAGATGCTATCATTCGCAGGCGTGACGTTGGGTTGTCAACGGCGGCACGAACACGTCGATACCGATGTCGACGATGGTGTTTCAACCGATGCTACATCTTTCAATCTGGGTGCGAGCCACTTTCTTTCACCGAGTGGTCCTATCTGAAGGTTGGCGGTTACCAGCAGCATTCATGGATTGAGCGGCCAGCATACCCGAAAACATCAAGCTTCTCGTCTTAGCCTTCCAGGCGTGCAACCAATCTGTCGACGAAAGGTGTGGATCATGTGCGCTTGATCATAGAAGCCACAGTCGACTGCGATGTGAGCGAAGGAGTCATTTGTATCAATGATCTTCTGCTTTGCTTTCAACACGCGTCTTTCAACAACATACTGTTTGAACGTCTTGCCAAACGCGGCTTTGAAGTTCTTTTGAAACTGTGCCTTCGAGTGATCAAAGTGCCTCGCGACATGTGCGATCGATATGCCCGACTCCAGTTCGTCGTCGACCATTTCAACAATCTGAACAATCGCATCGGCACACAATGTGGATTTTGAACCAGATTTTTCACTGTCCCAATGAGACAGCACGCATCCTAGAAGCGACGTTGCTGCACCACGAATCAAGAGCGACCTGTGAGTATCATTCCGGCCGAGCTCTTTCCAAATGGAGCGCATCGCATGCATATAGAAGCGGTCGGTGAGTTGAGTACGTACCCCATACGTGCTGGGCGGAAAGTCTATTCGTCCAGGTTTACCAATGGAAGAAATGATAAAATCATCTGATATCTCAACATAAAGCAAGTGCAGAGGCCGGTTCAATTTCGTGACTAGTCGGTCATTTTTTGCCAAGGGTATTACGCAACCCGGTAATATGGCTCTGGCCGTACTTTGATCTCCTGCTTCGCTCTCCATACGTGCGACAGAGCTGCCATTATTCATTAAGAGCGAGATACCCTTTCTGAGAGTTAAGTCTAATCGGACAGCCTCCAGGACGCCAGATGCTGCGACGATCCCAAGCGTTGTATCTTGTCGGCAATCAAGGACTTTATCAGCATGAGAGCCAAGATAATCCCGAACATGATTACCAGCAAAAGTCATAAGGTCGGCTCCAATCATATTGGCCGCACCTTTCCTGTTCATATCAGTGTAGAACTGCGAGTGATCAAAAAGGAAAGGTACAGAAACGTCACGAACTGGTCAGTGGATCTGAGCGTTATTATTGAAAGCCCCCACTTTCCTGAATTCATGTTGCTACATACACGCCGCAACCTTCTTGATAGTTCACGCCATAGAGTTTGCTTCTCACGCCAAAGCGTCGGCTGTTGTCGCGAAATGTCAGATTGCGAGACTGGACAGTGTTTTTTGACCTTTAAAGTATTCAACAATGCGAACTTAAGCAGAATCCCGTTGGAATCAGCCTGTTATTCATCAATTCTGCTTGGATGCTCAATGCGGTGTTGCCTAGCGAAATTGGCTTGGCGAAACACCTTCCCACCTTTGAAAGGCGCGACTAAAGGCCGACACGTCCGAATAGCCAGTTCTAAAGGCAACTTCTGACACTGCAAATGTGCCCAGACGCAGGAGCCTGCGCGCCGTGTCATGCCGAACGCTTCGGACAAGGTGACTAAACTTGATGTTTTCTTGGTCTAGCCTACGCTGTAATGTCCGCGGGCTAAACCCTAGCTCTTTCGCAATGGTGTTTATCCGCAAAGTTTGGTCCTCAAGTTTTCCGGATATGGCATCTGCGACAATGATTTTGAGATCTGCAATCTGCTGGGATAAGTCGACTTGGTGCTCGAGGTAGTGTTCAAGAACCGAACAAAGCGCCGGGTCGCTGTGAAGTAGCCGTGCATTGTACGACTCCGTAGTAAACTCCATGCCGTTGAATGAGCTATTGGAAATTACAGGGCATCCAAAGTAATTTTTGAGGTCAGCAGATTTTTCGCGACACTGGCTCCTAAGACTTACCTTTATTGGCTCCCAGCTGCTTCTGTAGCATCTCCTGATCCAACTAACGAGCATGGAGAGTAATGTTTCTATCAAATGAGGAGCGCCGGGAATCTGATCACCCAATAGGGAGATTTCAAGGATATATGTACGACCGGTCTGCTTAAGTGTGATATCGGCGGCTTGCTGCACTCTGCGAAAATGCTGCTCAAGAAATGCAAGCCCATCACCGATTGTTTGGGAGTAGTGCAGCCGCAGGCCAAATGCACCCAGCATTTGAGGGCTGAGCGCCGATCCAACCAAAAGTCCAAAATGGGGTTCTTCCAGCTCCTTGGCACAAAGTTGAAGCAGATGCCCACAATCATCCACCTTAAGACAAGCACTTGGGTCGCTCATGCCGCGAATGCTCAAGCCAACAGCGTCAAATAGCTTTGCAGGGTTATAGCCCCGGGCTGTGCATATCTCCGGAATGGATTGAACGAATGTCGCGCTGATGAGCCGACTTTTCATGACTGACCCCAGATGCAGAATTTCTAATTAGTATTGCAGCTTTGGGGTGGAAATTATTGGATGGAGTGGTCACGCCGTAACGCTCTAGGACAATACTAAAGATACTCAAAAAACCTATATAAATTAATGTGTTGACCTCTGCATGGCCGGCCAAGAAAAGGGCTTCTACGGCATTGACCGGCTATGCATTGGAAAATTGATCGCGTCCATCAATGTTTTACAATCTGAATGTGTGGTTGCGGCTGTTAGCACGCCCGTCAGAGCATTTCCTTGCGGTTAGTTCGATTTTCTATAGCGGCATTGTTGCCGATGGTCGGCATCACACAAGCGAGAATTACAATGTCGACGTAAAACCTCCAATACCCCTCCTTGTCCATTCATCATTCTTTTCGAACGAGCGGGCGTCTAACGCCTGTCGTGCTGTCTGTCCCTGAGCAAATTAGAGCGGCAAATGAAACTGCGATTTCCAACGGCATATACAATTCTGTTTGCGCTCATCATAGCAGTTGCTATTGCGACATGGTTTGTACCCGCTGGTCAGTACGAAAGGGTTGAAAACGAAGACCTTGGCCGCATGGTGCCTGTTCCAGGCACGTACCAGGTCATCGAGTCTCAACCCCAAGGCTTCTTTGACGTTATTTTGGCCCCAATCGCTGGCTTCTACGACCCTGTCTCGTACGAGGCCCGCGCTATTGACGTTGCTCTGTTTGTTTTGGTCATCGGGGGATTTCTTGGTGTCGTCACGAAAACTGGTGCCATTGACGCAGGCATAGCCAGGGCGATGCAGCGTCTTGAAGGTCGTGAGAAGTGGATGATCCCCATCATGATGGCCGCGTTCGCCGCTGGCGGCACGATCTACGGCATGGCCGAGGAGTCACTAGCGTTCTACGCACTCATTATTCCTGTCATGATTGCCGCACGCTATGACGCGCTCACTGGGGTTGCGATTATCATGCTCGGTGCAGGGATCGGCACGCTTGGTTCTACCATAAATCCCTTTGCCACCGTCATTGCGTCAGACGCGGCAGGCGTCCCGTTTACCGATGGGATCATACTGCGGGCCGGCATCTTGGTCACTTGTTGGCTGACATGCGTGATATACGTGATGCGCTACGCAGAACGCGTGCGGCAAGATCCGATGCTGTCGATCGTGGCAGATCGCCGTGAATCGAATGAGGCGCATTTCCTAAAGGGCCGATCCGAAGAAGACGGCCCGCCAGACTTTACGCGAAAGCACGGGCTCATCCTAATCCTATTCGCCATCAGCTTTGCTGTGATGATCTGGGGCGTTGCCATCAGCGGCTGGTGGATGGCCGAAATGTCTGCCCTGTTTCTCGTCTCTGCGATCATCGTCGGATTTGTCGATTGGATGGGTGAAGAACAGTTTACGTCGTCCTTTGTTGATGGTGCGCGGGACTTGCTGGGCGTGGCTCTGGTAATTGGTATCGCGCGCGGGATTGTTGTCATCATGGATGCTGGCAACATCACCGATACGGTTCTCTTCTGGGCTGAGGGTGCGGTAGCAGGCCTCAGCGAAGTTGCCTTCATCAACACGATGTTTGGATTGCTGTCTGCTTTGTCGCTGCTGGTCCCATCATCTTCTGGGTTGGCCGTCTTGACCATGCCGATCATGGCCCCACTAGGTGACTTTTCGGGTGTGGACCGCTCCCTGATCGTAACCGCATTTCAATCCGCGAGTGGCTTGGTCAACTTGGTGAACCCAACCTTTGCCGTTGTCATGGGCGGGCTGGCCCTAGGGCGCGTGCCGTATGAGCGTTGGCTTAGGTTCATGGCCCCGCTTCTTTTGATCCTTACCATTATTATCATGGCGTTCCTCAGCCTCGCCACCGTGCTTTGATGACGGCGGATGTTTCGATCACGGCTGCGGCAGCCCCAAGCAAAGCGGCATTGGGTTTAGGCGCATGCACAGCGCTCGTGGTTGGCAACATGATCGGCTCCGGGATTTTTCTGTTGCCGTCGTCGCTCGCCGCTTTCGGTCCGATTTCGTTGGTCGGCTGGGTGGTCACAGCTTCTGGTGCGATGGTGTTGGCTCTGGTGTTTGGACGTCTGGCGCGGGTGGTGCCGAAAACCGGTGGACCCTATGCATATGCCCGTGAAGGCTTTGGCGATTTTGCGGGATTTTTGATCGCTTGGGGCTACTGGATCGCCCTTTGGTCCGGCAATGCGGCCGTTGCCGTCGCCTTTGCCGGATATCTTGGTTTTCTCGTACCAACCATTGGCGCTTCTCCACTGTCCGGTGCGCTGGCAGCGGTCATCGCAATTTGGTGTCTAACCTTCGTCAACATACGTGGTGTGAAAGAGGCGGGCATCGTCCAGCTCTTCACGACTATCGTCAAACTCGTCCCCCTTCTGACGCTCATCATATTCGGGGCCGCATACATTGAGCCCGCCAACTATACGCCGATCAACCAAAGCAATGAGACTGCATTTTCGGCCATTGCCGCATGCGCAGCGCTGACGCTGTGGGCGTTCATCGGACTGGAATCCGCCACCGTCCCGGCAGGGGAGGTCGTAAACCCAAGGCGTACCATCCCGATGGCCACCATCATTGGCACAGCAATTGCCGCGACCGTCTATATCGGGGTCACATTCGTCGCGCTTGGTGTGATGCCATCAGACCAATTGACAGGGAGCACGTCACCACTGGCTGACGTGGCCTTTGTCATGTGGGGGTCACTGGGTGCTGCATTTGTTGCCTTGGGCGCGTGCATTTCGACATTTGGCACATTGAACGGCTTCACAATGCTGACAGGGCAGGTACCGCTCGCTGCGGCACGGGATGGCGTTTTTCCAAGCCGCTTTGCCAGGCTGTCATCTTCCGGGACCCCGGCGTTTGGTTTGACTTTCTCAAACACGCTGGCAACCGTTCTGATCTTGATGAGCTTTTCAGAAGGTCTTGCCGAACAGTTTGAGTTCATCATCCTGCTGGCAACATTGTCGACGCTTGTACCCTATCTGGTCTGCGCGTTGAGCGAGATCATGATCAACGTCGCATCACGACAATCCCCGATGGCCACCCTCTCACCCCGCCTCATCATTCTGGCTGGAATTGGCTTCTTTTATTCGCTCTGGGCGATCTACGGCGCGGGGCCTGACGTCGTTTTTTGGGGCTTCTTGCTGCTGATGCTTGGCTTGCCTGTCTACGTCTGGCTCAGGGCTCAACACACACCAACGGAACACATGGAGAAGGATCAACATGTCTGAGTTCGGAGCACATTCGGAAATTGGGAAACTTCGTAAGGTGATGGTTTGTCAGCCCGGGCTCGCCCACGCGCGTCTGACGCCAGAAAACGCCGGAGAATTGTTGTACGATGACGTCTTGTGGGTTCATCAGGCACGGACTGATCACGCCGATTTTCGCATGAAGATGGAAGAACGCGGGGTCAAAGTCTACGAGTTCCATGCGTTGCTGAGCGAGACGGTCGCCGATAAGAAGGCCCGCAAGTGGATTCTGGACCGTCGCATCACCGAAAACCAGGTCGGCGTCGGGATGCTGGACGAGCTGCGGTCATGGCTGAATGAATTGCCGTCCGAAGACCTCGCTGTTCATCTGATCGGAGGTATCGCTGTCGCGGATATGCCGTTCAAGCCCTCGGGTATGTTCGGGTCTTACCTTGGCCAACTTGGTTTCGTCATTCCGCCCATCCCGAACACGCAGTTCACACGCGACAATAGCTGCTGGATCTATGGTGGTGTTACCGTCAATCCGATGTACTGGCCCGCGCGTCGACCTGAAACACTGCTTGTGACGGCCATCTACAAGTTCCATCCGGCCTTCAAGGACGAAGACTTTGAATTCTGGTGGGGCGATCCGGACAAGGATCATGGCGCCGCAACTGTGGAAGGCGGCGATGTCATGCCCTGGGGCAATGGCTCTGTCCTGATCGGCATGGGCGAACGCACCAGTCCGCAGGCCGTTGGCCAAATCGCACGCGCGCTGTTTGCCAAAGGTGCGGCAGAACGCGTGGTGGCTTGTCAGATGCCCAAAAGCCGTGCGGCGATGCATCTGGATACAGTATTTAGCCATTGTGACCGCGATGTTGCGACCGCATTTGTCGAAGTCTGCGATGAGATCAAGTGCATCAGCCTGCGTCCCGGCGACAAGGAAGGCACGCTCGATTTCCGTGAGGACGACGGGCATCTGTTCGACATCGCAGCTGAATGTTTGGGGATCAAGAAGCTCAACATCGTTCAGACCGGTGGTGATGCCTACAACCAGGAACGCGAGCAGTGGGATGACGGTAACAACGTGGTAGCCCTCGAACCCGGCGTCGTCGTCGCCTATGATCGGAACACTTACACCAACACCTTGCTGCGCAAAGCCGGTGTGGAGGTCATCACAATTTCTGGATCGGAACTCGGCCGTGGCCGCGGTGGCGGGCATTGCATGACCTGCCCGATTTGGCGCGAACCAGTCGATTATTGATCAAGGAGAGACGACATGGCTTTCAATATCAAAGGACGCAGCTTTCTAAAGCTCCTGGACTTCGATCAGCGCGAGCTGCGCTATCTTCTGGATCTGTCGCGGGACCTGAAGCGGGCGAAATATGCCGGATCAGAAATCCAACATCTGAAGGGCAAGAACATATGCCTTATCTTCGAAAAAACCTCGACCCGCACCATGTGCGCGTTCGAGGTGGCGGCAATGGATCAAGGGGCTGGCGTCACCTACCTAGGGCCATCCGGTTCGCAGATCGGCCACAAGGAAAGCATGAAGGATACGGCCCGCGTTCTGGGCCGGATGTTCGACGGCATTGAATATCGTGGCTTTGGTCAGGAATTGGCCGAAACCCTTGCCGAATATGCAGATGTGCCGGTCTATAACGGCCTGACGGATGAATTCCATCCGACACAGATGTTGGCCGATCTGCTCACGATGCAGGAATACGCTGAAAAACCCCTGCATGACATCAAGTATGCCTATGTCGGCGATGCCCGATCCAATATGGGGCATTCGTTGATGATCGCGGGGTGTCTGATGGGCATGGACGTGCGCATCGCATCGCCCAAAAGCCTGTGGCCGGCAGATGAATTCCGTGTGCCTGCCGAACAGGCCGCCGCAAGGTATGGCGCGAAGCTCACGATTACCGACGACCCCGAAGAAGCTGTCGACGGTGTCGATTTCATTCACACAGACGTCTGGGTGTCGATGGGCGAAGCGGCAGAGGTCTGGGAAGAGCGCATCAAGCTGCTGAAACCTTATCAGGTGAATGCCGAGTTGATGACAGCATCCGGCAACCCGAATGTGAAATTCATGCATTGCCTGCCCGCGTTCCACAATCGCGAAACAAAGGTCGGGCAGGACATCTTTGACAAGTTTGGCATCTCAGAAATGGAAGTGACTGAAGAGGTGTTCGAAAGCCCGGCGGGTGTTCAATTCGAGCAGGCCGAAAATCGTATGCACACGATCAAGGCCATCCTCGTCGCGACCCTGGGGAGCTGACACATGCGGATTGTCGTCGCTCTTGGAGGAAACGCCCTGCTGCGGCGCGGGCAAACGCTCACCGCTGAAAACCAGCGCGAGAACACTGCGGTTGCAGCCCGCGCTTTGGCAACAGTTGCCAAAGACCACCAACTGGTTGTCACACATGGAAACGGCCCACAAGTCGGGCTTTTGGCGCTGCAGGGGCAATCCTACAAGCCGGACGAAGCCTATCCGCTGGATGTCCTTGGTGCTGAAACCGAAGGGATGATCGGCTACATGATCGAACAGGAGTTGGGAAACCTGCTGCCGTTTGAGACGCCGTTGGCGACAATCCTGACGATGATCGAAGTCGACGGCGCCGACCACGCCTTTGCCGACCCGACCAAATTCATCGGACCCGTCTATGAAAAGGCCGAAGCCGACGCGCTTGCAGCCCAGAAGGGGTGGATTGTGAAAGCCGATGGCGACAAATGGCGGCGTGTCGTTCCGTCGCCTCTGCCCAAACGCATATTTCAGATCCGCCCGATCAAGTGGCTGATCGAGAAGGGCACCGTTGTGATTTGTGCTGGCGGTGGCGGCATTCCAACGATGTATGACGACAACAAACAACTTCACGGGGTCGAGGCGGTAATCGACAAGGACCTTGCCACCGAACTGCTGGCGCGGGAGGTCGAGGCTGATCTGTTCATATCAGCCACTGATGCCGACGCGGTTTACCTTGACTGGGGCACCGACCAGCAACGCGCCATTAAATGCGCTTCTCCCTCCGCTATGTCCGCGAATGCGTTTGCCGCAGGCTCGATGGGGCCAAAAGTCGAAGCCGCCTGCCAATTTGTTGAAAAGACGGGCAAGTCCGCCGCCATAGGGTCGCTCGCCGATCTTGACGCGATTGTTGCAGGAAAGGCGGGCACGACGATATCGCCGGATGTTTCAGAGCTAGAATTCCATGCCCAATAGGATCATGATGACCTTACAAAAGGAGATATCCGATGGTGCGTGAGCTGGTGAAATATTCGCGTATTCTGGAGATCGTTGGCGACACCCTCAAGGTCCACCTACCGACAGAGCAGCAGGCTGAAACAGCAGTCCGTTTCGGTGATCTGGCCGTGATCGACGGGGATGAAGGCAGCAAGGCGCTGGCGCAGGTCATTAACATCGACCGGAACGAAGTCACGCTGCAGGTGTTTTCGGGCACGAAAGGCCTGTCAACAAGCGCCAAGGCGACCTTCCTTGGCCACCCGATGCGGGTTGCCTATTCCGAAAACATCATGGGGCGGGTTTTCGACGGCGCAGGTGTGTCAATCGACGGTGGCCCTGATCTATCATCCGAACCGCAGTTCGATATCAATGGCGCTTCGGTGAACCCCGCGCAGCGGATCGTGCCCAAGAAGATGATCCGGACTGACGTGCCAATGATCGATATCTTCAACACGCTGGTCGAAAGCCAGAAAATCCCGATCTTTTCTGTGTCGGGTGAGCCTTTCAATCCTTTCCTAGCGCGCATCGGCATTCAGGCCGACGCTGACATTGTGGTCTTTGGCGGGCTTGGCCTGATCTTTGACGACTATCATACGTTCCGGCAGTCGTTCGAGGACGCAGGCGTGTTCTCGCGGACTGTCATGTTCGTCAATCAAGCCTCTGACCCTTTGGTCGAACGCCTGCTGGTGCCTGATATGGCGCTTGCCGTCGCCGAAAAATTCGCGGTGGAGGAAGGCAAGCGGGTCCTTGTTCTGCTGACAGACATGACCGCCTACGCCGACGCGATGAAAGAGGTCGGGATCAGCCAGGAACGTGTCCCTTCAAACCGCGGCTATATGGGCGATCTCTATTCCCAACTTGCGCGACGCTACGAGAAGGCCTGTGACTATGCCAAAGGCGGATCAGTAACGATCCTGGCTGCCACCACCATGCCGGGCAATGATGTGACCCACCCGGTCCCCGACAACACGGGCTACATCACCGAAGGGCAGTTCTACGTGCATTCAGGCGTGCTGGACCCCTTCGGCAGCCTGTCGCGTCTTAAGCAGAACGTGATCGGCAAGGTCACCCGCGAAGATCACAGCCAAATCATGAACACCATGATCCGGTTCTACTCCGAAGCGCGTGATGCGGCACAAAAACAGGCTATGGCGTTTGATCTGTCCGACTATGACCAGCAATTGCTGAAGTTCGGCGCGCTTTTCCGTGAACGGTTTATGGATATCAACGTGTCAATTCCCCTGGAAGACGCGCTTGATCTGGGTTGGGCCACGTTGGCTGAGTGTTTTGAAGCCGATCAGCTATTGATGAAGCAGGAGCTTGTCGACAAATACTTCAAGAAAGAGAGCGATGGCACGGCTGCAGCTGAATAAATCCTCCCTTGCGCGCGAGGCGGCCAAGCTCAGAACCTATGAAAGGTTCCTACCCTCGCTCGACCTCAAGCGGCAACAACTGATGGCAGAGCGTGCGAAAGCTGCCAATGAAGTTGGTGTGCTCGAAGCACAGGTCAAATCGCTTGCAAAGAAGGTTGGCGAAGACCTTCCCATGCTGGGCAACGATGAGATCAGCCTTGATGGTCTGGTCAAGCTGACGGATTACCAGCTTGGCGTTGAAAACGTGGTTGGTGCGAAGCTTCCCGTACTTGAAAAGATCACGGTCGAGGTTCGACCATACTCGCACATGGTCAAGCCGCATTGGGTCGATGACGTGGCCCGATTGTTGCACGACATGCTGGAGGCGCGTTTGCGCGTTGAGGTCGCAAAAAAGCGCATCACGGTGCTTGATAAGGCGGTCACGACCATCACACAGCGCGTAAACTTGTTCGATAAGGTGCTGATCCCGACAGGCCGCGAGAACATCAAAAAGATCCGTGTCTATCTGAGCGATGAGGCCATGGCCGCTGTTGTCCGTTCAAAGATATCCAAACAGAAACGGGCGGCGATGATATGAGCATTTCGCCCCTCAAAAAGGTCACGCTGGTTGGTCTGGCCCAGCAAAAGACCGCTACGCTTTCGTATCTGCAAGACCTCGGGTGCATGCATCTTGTTCCTTTGTCCGAACCCCCGGCGCATGCGGAAGATGCAAAGCAGCGCAATGCCGAAGATGCCTATAAGGCGTTGCATTTCCTTGCTGCGGTGGAAGGCCAGCGCAGACTTGTCACGCAGGACGACACATTTGATGTCGAAGATTTCGTCATCCGTACGCTGGAGCTGAAACAGAAGCTGCGCGAAGTCGGCGATCGTCGCGATTTTCTGGCTGATCGCATTCAGACGCTTGGCTCTTGGGGTGAAATTGCTTTCCCGGATCACGAAGCGCTCGCTGGCATTCAATTGTGGTTCTATCAGCTGCCCGTCAAGGAACGGGCCAGCCTGGATAGGCTGGATGTGCCGTGGGAGATTGTGTCGCGTGACACGCAATTCTTTTATGTCGCTATTCTTTCAACAGAAGAACCGGACGAAGACCTTTTGCCGGTGCCACGCACGCATGTGGGCGACAAACCCGTCAGCGTTCTGGAAACCGAACTGGAAGCTGCCGAGATCGAACTGGAAACA
Source organism: Yoonia sp. R2-816 (assembly GCF_046762905.1). Lineage (NCBI taxonomy): Bacteria > Pseudomonadati > Pseudomonadota > Alphaproteobacteria > Rhodobacterales > Paracoccaceae > Yoonia > Yoonia sp. R2-816. Next base: position 22,968 of record NZ_JBKQXN010000121.1, read on the forward strand.
CTGCACGCAGAGCGTATCAGCCTGACCCGTTATCTGTTTCTTCTGCGCCGGGACCTTGCTTTGGCGGAAACCCAGGCCGAGATTGCCTTTGCCGAACAACAGACACGAGACGAGGCTGATGTCTTCGCTGTTCAAGGCTGGGTACCCGAGGCCGATTTGGCGGCGGTGGAAACCTACACCGAAGCGCATGAACTCGCGATGATCGTCGAAGACCCGGCTTGGGACGAAACGCCACCAACCCGGATCGTGCAGCCCGAGACCGAGGCGGCGGGCGTTGATCTGGCGATGTTCTACCAGATTCCGAACTACCGCGGATGGGACCCCACATTACTGCTGGCTTTCTCGTTTGCGATATTCTTTGCAATGATTGTCGCCGATGCGGGCTATGGTGCCGTCATCATGGTCGGTTTGCTTGCCGGATGGAAACGGCTTGATAGCACCGCCCACCTAAGAGCATGGCGGCGACTAGGTTTGATCATCGCTGGCGCCACCATCGCCTACGGCGTGATTGTCGGCAGCTACTTCGGTGTGGCCCCGGCTGACGGGTCAATACCGAGCTACTTCATCCTGCTCAGCCTGAATGACTTTGACACGATGATGCGCCTGTCGATCCTTGTTGGCGTGGCGCATCTGGTCATCGCCATCGCAATGAACGCCCGAGCCAGATGGGCCTCACGCTCATCGCGGGCGCAGCTTGGCTGGATCGGCATGATTCTTGGGGGCATGTTGATCTGGTTGAGCGGACAGGTGGGCCCGGGTTTTCACGTTGGCATTGCTGTTTTTGTCGGTGGTTTGGTTGCGGTCATCTGGTTCACCAGCGAACGGCCAATCGAAAAACGGCCCGACATGGCCTGGCGCCTCTTTGACGGGGTCAAGGCGCTGAATGGCGCCATGGGCGCATTTGGCGATGTCCTGAGCTACATGAGGCTGTTTGCGCTTGGGCTTGCTTCAGCGTCTTTGGCGTTGACCTTCAATGATCTGGCCACACAGGTCATGGATGCCCTTCCCGGGATCGGCATTTTGCTGGGGCTGCTGATCTTACTGATCGGCCATGTCCTGAACTTTGGCTTGGCCCTGATGAGCGGCGTGGTTCACGGCCTGCGCCTCAACTACATCGAATTTTTCAAGTGGGGACTGCCTGACGAAGGAGTCGCCTTTCGGCCCTTAGCACGCAAGGAGATCCAGACATGAATGAACTGGTACTGACACTCGGATGGCTTGGCATTTTTGCCCCAATGGCGCTTGGGGCGGTCGCCAGTTCCATTGGTTGCTCAATCGCGGGGCAAGCCAGTATTGGCGCGATGACGGAAACGGACGGCGGGTATGGGCGGTTTGTCGGCATCTCGGCCTTCCCATCGACATTCGTGATCTACGGCATTGTGATCATGTTCACATTGAACCGCGAAGTGACTCCGGAAAATGCAGGCGGCCTCTTTGGGATCGGCATTCTGGCGGGCATCGCACTTTTGTACTGTGGGATATGGCAAGGCCGCGCTTGCGCCGCGGCGATCAACGCCGCTAAGGAAAAGCCAGAGATATTCGGGCTATCCCTTGCGCCCGCCGCGATCATCGAAGGCTTCGGCGTCTTTGCGTTCGTCTTTGCCCTTGTCATCAGCGCGGGGATTTCGTGATGCAGCCTGCCGAAGCCACGTCAAAAGGGGTCGATACACTGATCGCGCGCTTGCGGGATCAAGGCGTCACTGCTGGTCAGGAAGAAGCCCAACGCATAAAGACCGAAGCGGAGGCCGAGGCCGCCCGGATCATCGCCACCGCCAAGACCGAGGCAGAAACGCACCTCAACGATGCCCGCACAAAGGCCGAGCGCTACCAATCTGCGGGTGAGGAAGCCCTGAATACCGCCATGCGTGATGCGGTCCTGACGATGAAATCGGGCCTCATAAGCCAGTTTCAGGCCGATGTGACGCGCATGGTTTCGAAACTGACAGCTGATCCTGAAACGCTCAAGACTATGATACTGGAACTGGTGGGACGGGCGCGGGATGCAACAGGGGCCGGCAAAGACACCGAAGTTGTGCTGCCTCGAGCAATCGTCGGACAGGCCGATATCGAAGAGCGCCCGGACGACGTTCGCCAAGGGGCTCTGACAGAATTTGCTTTGGGTCTAACACAAGACATGCTCGCGGAGGGTGTCACCCTATTCGCCGAGAGTGACTTACATGGCGGCATTCGTGCGCGTACCGCAGGTGACACCGTGGAACTTGATCTGTCGGATGAGGCAATTGCGGCCCTGATCATGCAACATCTGCAACCAAGGTTCAGGGCGGTGATGGAGGGTGTGATCCGTTAAGTGATGGCAGACCCTGACGCTTATATCGCGCTGGTTTCCAGCTTGCCCAGCTCCGAACGATTGTTCGTCGCGAAGCAACCACCTTTGTCGCGCCTGCGTCTGGAAGGTCGATTGTCTACCCTTTCTTTAGATGATCGTGCGGTCTTGCGGCGGGTTGAAGAGCTCATGAGCTGGGGGAGCTATGAGATGTCAGATAAAGAACCGGTCGCAATCAATCGCGCCAAAACCGTGCTGGGCAACCTGGAGAGTGAGACGTTGCGCGCAATCATCGCAGAACGCATGGATCTGCGGGCCGTCATTGCCGCGCTGCGGATGCGAAGGGCCAAGCAGGATGCTCCATCAAACCCATGGGCGCTGAGCCGGTTTATTCCGCATATCCGCACAAACTGGTCGGACCCACATTTTCGCCTCGATAACCGCCTGCCATGGCTGCGCGAGGCTGTGATGCTGATGGAGCAGCAAGACCCGCTTGGTTTGGAACGGCACATTCTGGGCGTTACCTTCAGACAATTGAACCGACACGCGGCCAGGCACCAATTCGATTTTGAAGCGGTCGTTATCTACGTGCTCAAATGGAACATCTTTGACCGCTGGGCGCGCAGCGATGCAGCGGCCGCCGCGCGACGCTTTGAAGCCTTGGCCCAAGACGCTCTTGGCGACTTCTCTGACATTAGCCTTCAGGAAACAGCATGATGACCAAAACGCCCACAGCAAACTCGACCGCGTTCCATACAGCCAAGGTTGTGGCCGTGCAGGATGACCTCGTTCAGATCGAAGCATTGGACGACGCCGAAGGACACACCGGCACACTGATCAAAAACGAGATCATCTTCATTTTACCTTCGCAGCCGGACGAAACCGGACGGCAGGAGAGGCTGAAAGCCGAAGTCCTTCGCGTGCGCGGCAAGACAGCTGATGCGCAGGTCTATGAAAGCACGCAAGGTATCGCTGTCGGCGACCGCGTAGAGCAATCAGGTACGATGCTTTCGGTTGAACTTGGCCCCGGCCTATTGGGGCAGGTCTATGATGGGCTGCAGGCCCCGCTGGCGGAACTTGCATCGCAGTTTGGTATTTTTCTGCCGCGTGGGGCCGATGTGGCGCCGCTTGATACCAAAGCAAAATGGAGTTTCACACCCACGGTCAAACTGGGTGACGAAGTGGCAGCGGGCGACGTAATTGGGACGGTGCCTGAGGGTCGGTTTGTTCACAAGATCATGGTGCCCTTTGGCTGGTCCGGCAGCTACAAAGTGGCGTGGATCAAGGAAGGTGCCTCCAAGATTCACGACACCGTCGTGCGTCTTGAGGACGGGGATGGAAACGAGCGTCTCGTGACGCTGTCCCAAAAGTGGCCCGTCAGACGCGCATTGCCATCAGCCCTATTGAAGAAAGCAGCATCGCGGCGTTTGTTTCCAAATGAGCCGGTCATCACGTCCCAGCGCCTGATCGACACCTTTTTCCCGGTCGCGCGCGGCGGTACGGCCTGCATTCCGGGGCCATTTGGTGCGGGCAAGACTGTTCTGCAGAACTTGATCGCGCGTAACGCCAAGGTCGATGTCGTCATTGTGGTGGCCTGCGGTGAACGGGCGGGTGAAGTCGTGGAAACCATCCAGGAATTTCCTGAAATGACTGATCCGACATCGGGCGGCAGCCTGATGGATCGTACTATTATCATATGCAACACGTCTTCCATGCCGGTTGCGGCCCGAGAGGCTTCTATCTTTACCGGGATCACATTGGGCGAATATTATCGCCAGATGGGCTTAGATGTTCTGCTGATTGCCGACAGCACGTCGCGGTGGGCGCAGGCGATGCGCGAAACCTCTGGTAGGCTGGAAGAGATCCCCGGAGAGGAGGGGTTTCCAGCTTACCTCGAAAGCTCGATCAAGGGGTTGTATGAACGAGCAGGGCTCTTGCGGTGCAATGATGGCGACACCGGAAGCCTGACCATGATCGGAACTGTTTCCCCTGCTGGCGGTAACTTCGATGAACCCGTGACCCAGTCGACGCTATCGACCGTGAAGTGTTTTTTGGGTCTATCGTCAGAGCGTGCTTATAAGCGTTTCTATCCGGCTGTTGATCCGTTGATGTCCTGGTCCCGCTATCTCGACCAACTTGAAGACTGGTACGACAAGAATGTTGATCCCGGCTGGTGTGGGCGCGTCCGTCAGCTGCAGGATTTGCTGGCAAAGGGCGAACAAATCTCACAAATGATGCAGGTCACCGGTGAAGAAGGCGTGACCATGGACGACTTCATCACGCACCAGAAAGCACTGCTCATTGATATGGTCTTTTTGCAGCAGGATGCGTTCGATGCAGTCGATGCCAGCGTCCCGATGGATCGGCAGAAAGCCATATTCGACAGAGTATTCGAGATCGCCAAGGCATCGATGTCGCTTCAGGACAAAACAGTGGCGCGCAAGCACTTCACTGATCTGACGCGGCTCTTCAAGAACTTCCATTATGAGCCTGAAGGCACACCCAAATACGCATCACTTCTTGAGGAAATTGATGATCTGATCGAAAACGGCGCGCAAATGACCGCGCCATGACCTTGCAGGTGATTGGTCAGTTATCCCTCGGAGTCCCGACTAATAGAACTTAAACACCTGGCTGGCAAAGATCACGGCGAATGAAATAGCAGCCGCGCGAAGTCCGCGGATGAAGCGTTGACGCTTCTTGTCACGAAGATCCGAAATTTTGAGCGTTTCATAACACAACTCATTGACAAGGTTCGTTTGCTTGGCAACATTCCTGAGTTCAGCGACAGTTTTGTAGGTCCCAGGTTCCACATACAAGACGCGCTCTGGTCGCTCATCATAACCCTTTTCAAGGTCGGGCGCAGTTGCGCGGGTCGGATGCAACACATAGCCAAACAACAACACAGGCAGGATTACGATGAACCAGAAGGCCAGAACGGTAATAATGTTCTGATCGCCGGTCGTCGGCATATTCGCGTCGAAGCGGCCAACGACACCAAGCGCAAATAGATACCCGACACCGACGATCTGCGATTTCGTGTCATAGGACCGTGCTACCACTTGCGCTTCGCTCAGGGACAGCTTCAGAACCTGTTCAGCATCTGCGGATTCAGGTGTTGCGCTACTTACCAATTCTTCCATCTGCATCTTTTCAGTGCTCCGACCTGAACATTTACGTCCGCGAAATTCGCTCAGGTTTTGCGACAGCACCCATAGCGCGCGAGTAGGAAAAAACGCCGGGAGAAAGAAACATCTGATCCCACTGGCGCTCCAATCTGAGCAATAGCCTCTCCTGAAGGAGGTTAGGAACTTGTTTGAACCTAGGATTGTAATTTCGATACCTGCCGCGCCACACTAAGTTGGCCGGGCGCTTAGCATCAAAAAGTGGTCCTTGATGCGCAGAGTGTCATCTTGGGTCCAACCATCTTTGGGGCCCAGAATCGCCAACCACGCATCAATATAGCTATCTGGCGTGAAAGTATGGCCGTAACCTGCCGGAACAGACGTCGCCATCGGAATGTCGAACATGACCTGCAGAAATGTGACAATCGGATACCAATCGAAGTAAGGCGAAATGTCAGGTCCGCGATCTTCAAGCCAATCGGGTTTGCGGAACGCAAGTTCCGGCGAGAAAAAACTCATCGGGTCACTTGGCTGTTGCAGGTAAAGTAACCGCATTCTCCCCCATTGCGCATCATCTGGCGTCGCAATCCCGTCTTCCCCGGTCATGAAGCGGATCAGCGATCCATCTCTAAAGACAGGTCGCCATGCCGGTGAACCTTCGACTCGGCCCCGTACCACTTGTGACCAGACGGTGCTGGCGAACGGAGGGCCGGCCCAAAGTGCACCATTGATCGGGTCCTCGAACTGCGAAATGAACTCCACTGATGATTCAGACCCTAACGCGCCCAGGCTCAAGCCGAACAGATAAAGGTTCGGACGGCTGTCGTTGGGCAATGCGGTCCAGTGGGCGTATACGACCTCAAACAGGGCACGTGCTGCACGGCGGGAGCGATCAGGTTCGACAATCAGCGTTAACCAACTGGGCAAATACGAATACTGGATCGTTGCAATCGCCACATCGCCGTCCTGTAAATAGACAAGTGGCTCCACTGCGGCTGGGTCCAGCCAGCCCGTGCCTGTTGCAGTCGCGATGACCAGGGTGGACCGTTCAAAACCGCCAGCGTGGATGAGATCAGCAAGGGCAAATTCAGCCCTACCTGCCAATGTATCGGCCGTATTGAATCCCGCATAAATACGCACAGGTTCCACTGCCGGGCGTCCGGTAACGGCCGTGATGTCTTCTGCCGTTGCGCCACGCGACAAAAAACCCTTACCCATGCGGCCAATGCTGTCCCAAGCTATCAGAGACTGTGGATTGCCAGATCTGGCTGATTGATCGGGTGCCGCCAAATCATCATCCGATGTGCGATCGAGCGCCGCAAATGCGCGATCCATGCCGAGGAGGGTCCTTTTTACAATGAACCCATCCACAGACAAAGCAACGACAGTGAGAAAGGTAAAGGCACCCAGCCCAACTGCAAGTCTTGGTGGGAAAACATGTGCAACAACACGGATCACCCGGTGGCAAAGCCAGACGCCCAGACGGAAAAGCACGATGAGCGAAAGTGCAACACCAAAGGCGATGCCGACGATCTGCAAGGGTCCTGTTGTTTGGACAAGCTCCATCTCCATGATCTCGCGGATCGAGTTTTGCCAAACCCGCATACGATACAGCGTAAGTACCGCTGCAATACATGCGACACCTGTCGATATTGCGGTCATGTAGCCTGCGAATGACGGACGAAGGCGGGGCAGCTGTAGCCAATTCCAAAGCCAGATAACCGATACGCCAAAGCAATAACCGACGGAGAAAACGGTTCTGGCGTGCCCCCATCGGGTGGTCCGTTGTAATTGTTAGTGCATCGTTGGCCTCTGGTCCATTAGGACGATGCTTTCTGGTGCAGGCGGGCGGTAGCCCAATGAGCTGTGCGGCCTGACCGTGTTGTAGTGGATGCGCCATTGCTCGATCAGGATTTGCGCCTCCCTCAGGCTGTAGAAGATTTCGCCGTTGAGCAGTTCGTCCCGGAACCGAGCGTTGAAGCTCTCGCAGTATCCGTTTTCCCATGGTGAGCCCGGTTCGATGTACGCGGTCTTTGCGCCAACAGCGGCGATCCAATCCCGCACCTTTTGGGCGATAAATTCCGGCCCATTGTCGGATCTGATATATTCCGGTGGCCCGCGCAGGATGAACAGGTCGGTTAGTGCATCCAGCACGTCCGTCGAATTGAGCTTGCGATCGACGCGGATCATGAGCGCCTCCCTGGTGTATTCATCGATGATGTTCAATGTCCGATAGACCCGCCCGTCAGCGGTACGATCCTGGACGAAGTCGTAAGACCAGACATGGTTTGGGCGTTCGGGCCGCAAACGGACGCAGGAGCCATCGTTCAGCCAGAGCCGTCCCTTTTTCTTCTGCTTTTGCGGAACCTTCAGCCCTTCGCGCCGCCAAATCCGTTCGACCCGCTTGTGGTTCACACACCAGCCCGCGTTGTTGAGCAGACCGGTCACCATCCGATACCCGTAACGCCCGTACTGGTCGGCCAGCTCGATGATGTCGTCGGTCAGACGCTGCTCGTCGACCCGGCCCTGCGGTACCTTGCGCTGCGTAGACCGATGCTGTCCAAGCGTGCGACAGGCCCGGCGTTCAGACACGCCAAGCTCCCGCCGCACGTGGTCGATGCATTTCCGGCGACGCGAAGGGCTCAGAAGTTTCCCTTTGCAGCCTCGGTCAAGATGAGCTTGTCCAGCGTGAGATCAGAAACCGCTCGCCTGAGCCGTTGGTTCTCCTTTTCAAGCTCTTTCAACCGAGCTAGCTGTGACCGCTGCATCCCGCCATAAAGCTTACGCCATCGATAAAACGTCTGCTGTGTCACGCCTATCTGACGCACCGCCTCCGCGATCGTAGCCCCTTGTCCTTGCAAAACTTCAACCTGCCGAAGCTTCGATACAATCTCTTCGGGCTTCTCTCGTTTTCCAGCCATCGCTGATCCTCCAATTTGCGGGACAAATCTATCCCAGTTGGTGGACCACTTTCAGGGGGCTACTCCAAAGCCAGCCAAATGGTAAGAACCTTTCGGTTGTGTTTTTCCAAGAACTGCCGCCCCAAGCTCGCGTAGAAGGAAAGCTCATCCCAACTGATGCGTTGCGTGGTATCGTGGAAGGCAGATAACAGGCACATGGTCCTAGTATTTAGATATCTTGCCAGTCTCACTATTCTGTTGGGTCTTGCGGCCTGCTCTGAACGAGGAGAGTTACAATTTTCTCCCGCGGTCTCATCGGGCACACTGCATGATATCTGGGTCGCGAACTTTCGATCCGACGAACTACCGGCAGAGGGCCAGCGGACGCCTCCTCGGCCGACGGAAGTAACCTTCCAGAAAAACGTAGTTTCAGTCCCACAAACCCATCAGCCCGGCCAGATCGAGTGGCCGGACGGTGCGCCAGATCCTGAAACAGACTTTGTGACGGTCTCATCAACGGAAATTGGTGACCTGAACGCATTCGCCGCCAATGTGATTGCATCTGATACCTCGGGCCAAAACGAAATTGCCGTGTTTGTCCACGGATACAATCTCAACAACGCGGAGGCGGTGTATCAACTCGCACAGATCAAGCATGATTTTGAAACACCAACGCCGACTGTTCTGTTCTCTTGGCCATCTGCGGGCAGTCCAGCAGGCTACATTTATGATCGTGACAGCGCCCTCATTGCACGCGACCAGTTGGAAAAACTGATTGTTGCGCTGACGCGGCGACCCGGGCAAAAAATCACGCTACTCGGCCATTCCATGGGAAGCTTTGTTATCATGGAAACGCTGCGGCAAATAGAGATATCAGGTAGCGTGGATATTGGGCGAAAGATCAGCGGAACGATTTTGCTGTCGCCCGATCTTGATGGTGAACTATTTCAGGCTCAGGCCGCAAGCATGAAGACGCTGCCGGAGACATTTGTGATTGTAGTTGCAAGGCAGGACCGGGCCCTGCGTATTTCAGGATTTCTGACTGGAAGAGGAAACAGTTTGGGAACCCAGACGGATCGGAGCGCCGTTGGCGATCTGCCGATAGATGTCGTGGACGTGAGCGAACTATCTATTGGCGGGAATGAACACAGCATCGGCCTGTCTTCACCGACAGCCATTTCAATTTTCAAGCAGCTCCGCGAGGAGAACTTGCCGACAGAAAATGAGCGTCGAACCGTTGTCACAATTTCGGAATTGGCAGAGTTGGTGACTCAATGAGGCGGTTCTGTTTTCGACGCACTGCCGTCGGCGGTCCACCGTGCAACGTCATCCCAAAGAATTACAAACGTGGTGACTTAATGCCCTGGGAGTCTGGATTTATGGGTTAGCTCTGATCAGGTTTTGGTCTTCCTTTGACCGGTTAGCATGTTCATTTGGCGTCAGAACAGCGAGACTGACGTCAGGATGTTTGTGATTGTAGTCGATGCGCCATGCCACAATCATGTGGCAGACATGGCGCAAAGACGGAAAACAGGTATCCGTTCCTGCTTGCTCGCCGATGGAGGAATGGACAGACTGTCCGCCTGAATCAGAGTTTTTGCCTATGGAGGTGTGCAACTCGTGTGCAATCCAAGGCGAAGGTTCGCAAATCACACAAAGCTGCCTTCTGCGCAAACGCAGCGAAATGGCGCTTTGTCCGCGTCTCACTGGTTCGACTAAGTTGCGGCGAAAGCGCGGTCTTGGTTCGGGCGAAATCGACACACATCAACGACCGGTTTGGCGACGTGCACTGCGTTGCAGCGATAGGCGTGCCGCGCGTGCGAATGCTTTCTGCGTCAGCGAAGTAGAAAAATCCAATGTCGGCAAAGTCCCGCAACTTACCAATTCATGCACGATGCAGCGAAGGTCGGGAATGCCTAAGACCAGATGAGCGTTTTGCGGCAGCGCCAGTTGTCATGTTTTTCTCGGCGAACATGGATTTGTTCGACAGAGGAAATGAGCATGAACAAGACACTTTATGTGGGTCTGGACGTCCACAAGGATTCGATTGCTGTTG
>NZ_JBKQXN010000122.1:0-4801 GCF_046762905.1 Yoonia sp. R2-816
CAACAGCAATCGAATCCTTGTGGACGTCCAGACCCACATAAAGTGTCTTGTTCATGCTCATTTCCTCTGTCGAACAAATCCATGTTCGCCGAGAAAAACATGACAACTGGCGCTGCCGCAAAACGCTCATCTGGTCTTAGGACTTTTATCAATTAACATCAAAGCCTTAGAAGTCAGAAAATTTCGGGCATTGCGTAAACCGGTCGCAGAAAATACCGTTACTATTCAATAACTTATTTTCTTAACGTACAATTTAGCACTGAGCCGTAATCGACCCCAATAACGCCAAATAGCCCGATCAACGCTTCATTCATTCACTCGGTACCTTTGTCTGAAGTTGCTGTATCTGCATCGAGAACCGCGACTTCTGCCCTCAGATCGTCGGCATTGTTATAGAGGGTCGACTTGCTAACGCCTTCAAGTTGATCAGCAATCTGAACAAAGGAAAGACCCTCACGCATGAGGTGAACGACTTGATTCCATTTGTAGGATCCCGGTTCAATTACAGATTTTCTCCCTAGGGACTTGCCCTTAGCTTTTCTTGCCGCCAAGCCGGCACGGGTTCGTTCCGAAATCATGTCGCGCTCAAATTGCGCGAACATGCTTATCATGTGATACATAAGCTTGCCTGAGGCGGTTTCAGTGTCGATTTGCTCTGTCAGCGAAACCAGTTGTGCGTCACGTTCTCGCAACAGGTCTGCCGTCTGTATCAGTTCGGATAAATTGCGCCCCAGGCGATCCAACTTCCAGACCACTAGCCCAGCACCAGGACGCATAGCCTTTATCGCATTCCTAAATCCGGGGCGACGAGCAATACTTTTGCCACTGGCTCGATCCGTCAAGATGTGATCACGTTCCACGCCATACTTTAGCAGCGCGTCAATCTGAGGATCGAGACGTTGGTCGTCCGTTGAGACGCGGGCGTAGCCGAAAAGCAGGCGAGGTTTATCGTGTGTCATTGCTTTGAGATAGCATATCATGACACAAGCGCAAATTATTTATGGAATACTTTTTTGGAAGATCGGCTTGCCTTGCCACATTTCTTGGAATAGTTTATTGGAATGAGTGAGGCGAGGTGCCCGAAGGAGGATAAAATGCAAATGAAAACACCTTCAGAAGCGTTGGCCGCGCATCGGGCCGCAATCCGTCGCCTTGCAGCTGTATATCGCACAACCAACCCACGTGTGTTTGGGTCGGTCGTGGAAGGAAAGGACAGCATTGATAGTGACCTCGACGTATTGGTTGAGCCGCTACCAAAGACCACGCTGTTTGATCTTGGAGGGCTGCAAGACGAGTTGGAGGCAACTCTCGGAGTGAAGGTGGACGTTAAGACGCCACAGGATTTGCCCGCGCACATTAGGGCTGAAGTGGAAAAGAAAGCAGTTCCAGTATGACGGCAGGGAATAGATTGCCAGACTACATCGAGCAAATGGTTCGCGGAGCATCAGACGCTGTGAGTTTCACCGACGGAATGGATGAAGCGTCGTTCATGGACGATCTCAAAACTCAACGGGCGGTGATCATGAGCTTGATGATCGTAGGTGAGGCAGCAAGTCGCGTTGTTGCCGAGTTCCCCGATTTTACTCAAGAAAATCGCAGTATTCCCTGGCGCAGTATCAGAGGAATGCGAAACCGTATTGCTCATGGCTATTTTGAAGTGGATTTGCAGGTCGTTTGGCAAACCGTCGAAGCTGAACTTGCGCCGCTGATTAAGCGCCTTAAAGAGATTTCCAACTAACGCCGAAGCGGAGATAAGTTATATGAGTGACCATTGGAAACGACACGCCTACCCTCTTCAACAAGTCACGGTGTACTTACAAGGCACCAGGCATTCAAAAAGAGACAACATTATCGAGCAGCTAGAAACCGTCCTTGTGCGACTACGCAATGGAGAAATTGACTGTAATCGGCGGAGCAATACTCGGCCACGGTAGCGGGGTCGTTGTGATGTCGCGGGCGGCGTAAAAGTCGTCCACTTTTGCCCTTTCATCTGATGGGAGGGCGTGAGGATATTCACCGTGGAATTGTATTTGAAGGTGCGCCGCGCCCATTTTCAGGATGGGGTGAGCGGGCGGCAGATTGCCCGCGATTTTGGGATCAGCCGCGACAGCGTTCGGAAGATGTTGACCTATTCTGAACCGCCGGGGTATCGACGGACGGCGGAGATCAAACGACCAAAGCTGGATGCCTATATCGATCAGATTGATCAGTGGCTGACGGAAGATAAAGCGCGTCCTCGCAAACAGCGGCATACGGCCAAGCGCATCTTTGAACGGCTCCGTGATGAATGTGGATTCGACGGCGGTTACACCATCGTCAAAGACTATGTGCGCGGCCGGAAGCGCGGTTCGCACGAGATGTTTGTGCCGTTGCGCCATCCACCTGGACATGCGCAGGCTGACTTTGGCGAAGCACTGGTCGTGATTGGCGGTGTTGAACAGAAGGCCTATTTCTTCGCGCTGGATTTGCCGCATAGTGACGCCTGCTATGTCCGAGCCTATCCCGCCGCGAACACTGAGGCTTGGATGGATGGACATGTTCATGCCTTTGCGTTCTTCGGTGCAGTCCCGCAGTCGGTGCTCTACGATAATGACAAATGTCTGGTCGCGAAGATCATGCCCGATGGCACGCGCAACCGCACCCAACGGTTTAGTGCGATGCTGTCGCATTATGTGATCCGGGATCGATATGGTCGCCCCGGCAAAGGCAATGACAAGGGTAAAGTCGAAGGTCTGGTCGGCTATTCCCGCCGCAACTTCATGGTGCCAATGCCCCGCTTTCCGAGTTGGGATGCGTTCAATGACTATCTCGAAGAGCAGTGCCGCAAACGACAGGATGACATCCTGCGCGGCCACAAGATAAGCATCGGCGAACGCTTGCAGGCGGACCTGGCTGCGATGCAGGATTTGCCTGCGGCACCCTTTGAGGCCTGCGATCTGCGCAGTGGCCAGGTCACGTCTACATCTGTGGTGCGCTATCGCGGTAATGATTACTCAGTGCCGGTGGCCTTTGGTCACCGCGAGGTCTGGATCAAAGGCTTTGTTGATCGGGTTGTTATTGGTTGTGCCACTGAAGTGATCGCAGAGCATGTGCGGTCCTACGATAAAGACGACATCAGCTTCGACCCCGTACATTATCTACGACTGATTGAACGTAAGATCATGGCTTTCGATCAGGCTGCTCCCCTGCAGAATTGGGATCTGCCTGACGCCTTCTCAACATTGCAGCGACTGCTGGAAGCGCGGCAGGGCAAGGCTGGGAAGCGCGAGTATGTGCAGATCCTGCGTTTACTGGAACACTATGAGCAGAATGTGCTGCATGCCGCTATCAAGGACGCGCTGCACATGGGGGCGATGAGTTTTGAGGCCATCAAGCACCTCGTGCTGTGTCGCGTTGAACGCAGGCAGCCGCGGTTGGATCTCGATCTCTATCCATTCCTGCCCAGAACGAATGTCGTCACAACATCAGCCAAATCCTACATGAGCCTGCTGGCCGGACGTGGCGCATGAGCGATACACCAGAACTGCTCTTGGCCAACCATCTCAAGACCCTGCGCCTGCCGACCTTCCTGCGCGAACATGACAAGCTCGCGCGCATCTGCGCTGCCGATGGCGCGGACCACGTCCGCTATCTAGCTCGGTTAACAGAGCTGGAACTGATCGACCGCGAACGCCGCATGGTTGAGCGCAGGATCAAAACCGCCAAGTTCCCGGCTGTCAAAAGCCTCGATAGTTTTGACTTTAAGGCGATCCCGTCACTGAACAAGATGATGGTGCTGGAACTGGCGCGATGTGCCTGGATCGAGCGGCGCGAGAATGTCATCGCACTTGGTCCATCAGGGACCGGTAAGACCCATGTCGCCCTTCGGCTGGGATTGGCCGCCTGCCAGAAGGGCATGACCGTCAGCTTCGTCACGGCAGCGGCCTTGGTCAATGAACTGATGGAGGCGCGGGACGAGAAACGGCTGCTGCACTTGCAACGTCAGCTCGCCAAGGTCAGCCTGCTCATCATAGATGAACTCGGCTTTGTGCCGCTCAGCAAAACGGGCGCTGAACTGCTGTTCGAACTGATCTCGCAGCGCTACGAGCGCGGATCAACACTTATCACCAGCAACCTGCCGTTCGAAGAGTGGACAGAAACCTTTGGTACAGAACGGCTGACCGGCGCATTGCTGGATCGGCTGACCCACCATGTGAACATTCTGGAAATGAACGGCGAAAGCTATCGGCTCAACCAAAGCAAATCAAAACACGCCAAAACATAACACGTCATCAGGTTGGCCTAACGGCCAACGCGCCTTGGAACGTGCTTGCTATTTGACGGCATCACGCCCCAAGGCGCGACACAAACTGGCCGACTTTTGCTCCGCCCCAATGGCAGAAACTTCCGCCGCCGTTGACACCGCGAAAACCGGACATTCAACACCAGGTGGCAAGTTGCGGATGAACTGGACCCGACGCGCTTTCGCTGCGACTGATCGGCTGTTTGGCCAGCTCGTTTTGACAAGATGCAAGTCTGACGGCGCGGGCATTACGATAGAGGATGTCTATTCAAATATGGGATTCCAGTATTTCCCTATACGGCGATCTGGTTTTACTGCTGGATAAGAGTAAGAGGCGAATTGACTGGACGTACTTGCGTGCAATCAAACAGCAAAAATCAAAGCTTCGGAAAGTAACGTCGAGTTTCCGCTCTTCGCCCGCGACTTCTGGACTCGCACGAAACCAACGCCAACAGCTCACCATCTTGAATTGGATAAAGAAATGACCGTTATGAACAACGCACCTGTTTTGACAACTTT
>NZ_JBKQXN010000123.1:0-375 GCF_046762905.1 Yoonia sp. R2-816
TGGACGGTTGATGGGTGCAGTCCGCCGATACTCAGGCGTCTCTGAATTCGCGAACATCTTCGAAACTCTGTCCCGGCTGATCCCATAATACCGTGCAATGTGACGACCTGTCTATCCTTCCTCATAGTGAGCGTGACGAACCTTCAAATACAATTCCACTGTGAATATCCCCATGCCCGCCCATCAAAGGAAAGGGCAAAAGTGGCCGACTTGTACGCCGCCCGCGACAACACACCGCCGCCGCTACCGTGGCCGAGTATTGCTCCGCCGATTACACTCAAGATATTCCCGCACAGCTCGCGGAACGACCGCCGGGTCGATCTGCGCTGTCTCCCATTCCGCCTTTGGCGCTGAGTATTGCTTGTTGGCATCGGC
>NZ_JBKQXN010000124.1:0-404 GCF_046762905.1 Yoonia sp. R2-816
GGTATGGTGATCGTAGACCAACATGCCGCACATGAAAGACTGGTCTACGAGAGACTTAAACACCAGATGGCGAAAGACGGCATTGCTGCCCAAGCACTTTTGATACCGGAAATCGTGGAGCTTCCGGAGGAAGATTGCTCGCGGTTGATGGAAGTGGCCGAGGAACTCAGTGGTATGGGATTGACCATCGAACCATTCGGAGGAAACGCCATCGCTGTGCGAGAGACACCCGCTATTTTGGGTGAAGTCGATGCACAGTCCTTACTTCTCGACGTTTTGGACGAACTCTCAGATCAGGGCGAAAGCCAAATCGTAAAAGCTAAAATCGACGCCATCCTCAGCCGTGTTGCTTGTCACGGATCTATCCGGTCGGGTCGTTGGATGCGCGCAGAAGAAATGAACGC
>NZ_JBKQXN010000125.1:0-1118 GCF_046762905.1 Yoonia sp. R2-816
AAACCCAAAGGTATGAATGTTGAGTAAGTCGGACCCTTCCAGCTTGGACGTTGCATGACGAGACAGGGCGAGCGGCAAATCCTCGGCCGGAATGCCGTACCCATCATCCGTGACACGGATCAGTGTTTTGCCGCCGTCAGCGATATCGATTGTAATCCGGGTCGCCATCGCATCAATCGCGTTCTCGACCAGTTCCTTCACAGCCGACGCTGGTCGTTCGACAACTTCGCCAGCAGCAATGCGGTTTATCGCTGCATCGTCGAGTTGGCGGATACGCGGCGCAACTTTTGATCCTGCATTTTCGTCGAGCATCTCAAAGGTTCCCGTAAGTTTACAAATCATGATGTCCCGGAATTGGAACGTGATGAGTCATAGTAGAACAAAGGGGGAACTATGGCAATCGCCTAACCAGGATTCTGCCCCGTCCGGCATTCGTTCCCTTATGGCACGCAGATGAATAGGGCACTGCTATCGAAGCATTGCGTATATGTATTTTATTTCGGTAACCGACCCTGATTGAATGTTTTATATGCGCAGCTTGCCCCCAGGCGTTCCCTTTTCCCTGTGAGAGAAAGTCTGGGGGGCTTTTTCATATGATCCGCTGTTGGCTTGGACAAGCACACTCGTTGGAGGTGAGTATTGACGACTTCAATTTCCCCTTTTTTCAACTTTGCCCCTCACACGAGGATTTCAGAATGACAAACGAACCCTTGGACACCCTGCCAGTCTTTCGTCCGTCCGACGTTTTAGTTCGGGGTGGTCGTTTAACCAGGTTCAAGGGTCAAATGGCGGACAGTGCACCAAGCCTTTCGATGGTGGCGTCAGCCACAGTGCAGCGTTCAGCGAAGTCGCTAAGCGCCTATGTAGAGAAGGGCTGTTAACGGTGCTGGGTCCTTTTGAAGTGCCATCCGTGGGACGAGTGCTCGTATCGAAGCATGCCTCCAATTGGCTCAAGAGCTCTGTAGCGGAGTTGATCGCGAAGGACCCGGTCGCAGCACAACAGGAAGCCTTCTGGCTTTACATGATCATGAAGCAAAGAGCGAATGCTACAGACTTGGAGCTGGGACAGCAGATTGATCGGCCGTTTTGAAGCGGGCCCAAACCGCTGGTGCATGATG
>NZ_JBKQXN010000126.1:0-2484 GCF_046762905.1 Yoonia sp. R2-816
AGGACGAAACCGCTCTCGCGGTATTGGCGCTTACGGCGGATGTTGTGCGCTGATGTAAGCGGCGTGGATTTTGCGAACTGACGCACCTGTTTGACGATTGGGACCTTCTCAATCTGATGACAGGAGTTTCCGATGACGGACCAAGATGTACCTGCGCTGCGTCAGCGTTTCCTAGAAGACATGCGGATCAAGGGACTGCAGCCCAAGACGCAGACGATGTATTTGCGGGCGATGCGCGACTTCACGCGGTTCCTGGGGCACTCGCCCGATGCCGCGACGCCGGAGGAACTGCGCGCCTTTCAACTCGACATGAAGGAGAAGGGCGTCGGCGCACCGACCTTCAACAACCGGCTGACGGTGCTGAGTTTCTTCTTTTCGACGACCTGCCCGCGCCCGGATATGAAGGGGCACATGCGTTATCAGCGGGCAGCGAAGAAGATACCTGTTGTGCTGAGCGCCGAGGAGGTCGCGCGCATTCTCGAAGCAGCACCTGGGCCGGGTCTGCGGTATCGAGCTGCGTTCAGCGTTGCCTATGGCGGCGGGCTCAGGGCAAGCGAGGTCACCCATCTCAAGGTCGGCGACATCGACAGCGATCGGATGCTGATCCGTGTCGAGCAGGGTAAGGGTCGCAAGGATCGGCATGTGATGCTGTCGCCGAGCCTGCTGGAGCTTCTGCGCGACTACTACCGCGAGGCGCGACCCGCGGGCTGGCTCTTTCCCGGCCGCAATCGGGTCGACCCGATCTCGACCCGGCAGTTCAACCGCGCGTTTGGGGTGGCCTGCGACTTCGCCGAGATCAAGAAGAAGGTGTCGCCTCACACCCTGCGGCACAGCTTTGCCACCCATTTGCTTGAGGGCGGGACTGACATAAGGGTGATCCAGGTCTTGCTGGGTCATGCCAAGCTGGAGACCACGACAGTCTACACCAAGGTGGCGACCAAGACGATCCGGGACGTGACCAGTCCGCTCGATCTGCTGGTGAGACGAGAGGCGGCACCCGGCTGATCCCAGTCCCATGCCCCGCCCAAAGCTGGAGGTCGCGGATATCTTCCGCGCCCATGGTGCTGCATATCGACGGCAACATGACGGGCATCTGAACCTTACCCAATTGAAGGTAATGTCCGCGATCGAGACCTGCCGAACCGCTGCGCTCGGCGGGCATGTGGCGGCCTGCACCAAGTGTGGTTATGAGCACATCGCCTATAACTCGTGTCGCAATCGGCACTGCCCGAAGTGCCAGGGGTCAACCGCCAAGGGCTGGATGCAGGCTCGCATGGAGGACCTGTTGCCGGCGGAATACTTCCATGTGGTCTTCACCTTGCCGGCCCAGATTGCCGACATTGCCTATCAGAACAAGGCGGCTGTCTACGGCCTCTTGTTCAAGGCGTCGACTGAGACGCTCCTGTCCATCGCGGCCGACCCAAAGCATCTCGGGGCCCGGATCGGCATGACGTCGGTGTTGCACACCTGGGGTTCGGCGATGACACACCATCCGCATGTGCACGTTGTCGTGCCGGGTGGCGGGCTGTCAGCGGATGGCACCCGCTGGATACGTTGCCGCCCGGGGTTCTTTCTGCCGGTCAAGGTCCTGTCTCGGCTGTTCCGCCGCCTGTTCCTCGAAGGACTGATAAGGTTGCACCGGGTCGGCAAGCTGCGCTTCTTCGGCGATCTGGTGGGACTGGCAGACCCTGATAACTTCGCGGCCCACCTCGCGCCGCTGCGCAAAACCGACTGGGTCGTCTATGCCAAGCCACCCTTCGGCGGGCCCGAAGCCGTGCTGGTCTATCTCAGCCGCTATACCCACCGCGTGGCCATCTCGAACCACCGCCTGGTCAGCGCCGATGGCGACACCGTGGCCTTCCGCTGGAAAGACTATCGGATCAAGCGTGGTGACCGGATGAAGGTTATGCGCCTGCCCACGGATGAGTTCATCCGCCGCTTCCTGATCCATGTCCTGCCGCCCGGCTTCCACCGCATCCGCCACGCGGGGTTCCTTGCCAATGGCATCCGTCGCGACAGGATCGAGACGATCAGGCGCTTGCTCAATGCCGAGCCAGCGCCAGGGCAGACATCGGATGAGGGTGCAACCGACGACTTTGACGACCCGAACACACTACAGCCTTGCCCGAAATGCGGCGGCACAATGATCGTCATCGAGACCTTCCCGCGCGGCCAGACCCCGAAATCCCGCGCACCGCCACGGGAAGAAGCCGCATGATCCACCGATCTCACCCGGCTCCACAGTGTCCAGGCGCCGGACCGATCAATGCGGCCAGCCCCGCGACGTCGGTGGTGAGATGGGCCGTTGATGGCCGAAAGAGAGTCCAAACTGCGCCATCGGACCATGGCAGCCAACGCATCCGCGCCAGACACGACCGCCGCGGCTGCCGATCCGATACTCGACCAACGCGGCGGTAACACGCAATCCCCATAGACGCGAAAGCCGCCCGTGCTTTCCTCCTTGTCAGATTTATCGCCGCTGCA
>NZ_JBKQXN010000127.1:0-329 GCF_046762905.1 Yoonia sp. R2-816
GGACTCCCCCGCAAACTATACCGTGCGATTTTCTCTGTTTGCCTCCCCTACCCAATTAGTAGATCTTTTGCGGTGCTCTCTCCGCCATTGCCGTCATCGACGGTATATGTGAATGTATCCGTCAGGGTCTGACCAAGTGCCAGGGTCTGGACAGCATGTGCGCTGGTGGGATCATAGATGATCGTCCCATCGGGGTTCAGCGTCAGGGCGGCCCCCTGGGTGCTCGCGGCAGACACCGCCGTCCCTGTCAGCGCATCCCCGTCGCCATCACTGTCAGTGGCCCGAAGCGTGGCGGCCTCAACCAGGCTGACACCATCTTCTGTGACCGG
>NZ_JBKQXN010000128.1:0-529 GCF_046762905.1 Yoonia sp. R2-816
CCGGATCGGCGATGCCGGCGTCGACATTGCGGATTGCGTCGCCGATGTTCACCATCACGGGGGCTGTGGTGGCTGTGCCGTCGCCATTGTCCACCGCGTCGCTGTCGGTCGTGTCGTCTCCGCCCTGATCGGGGGTCACAAAGACCTGGTCGCCGGGATTGGTGAAGATCACGCTGTACTCACCAGCGTCGAGATCTGCGAACAGATAGGACCCGTCCGCGGCGGTCGTGGTTGTCGCAACCACCACACCGCCCAGCACCAACTGCACTGTGGCACCGGCCACACCCGTATCGCCCGCGCCTTGCACGTCATCCTTGTTTGCATCGACAAAGAACACACCGCCCAGGCTCGCCGTGCCGGGATCTGCCACACCGGCATCCACATCGCGGATATCCTCGCCCACCCCCACGGGGATCAGCGCCGTCACCCCGGTGGCCGGGTCAGCGTCGCTGTCCACACTGTCATCACCGCCCACATCCTGGCCAACCAGCACCTTGCCGTCCGCAGTCTCGGTCGGGAAGACAACCCT
>NZ_JBKQXN010000129.1:0-283 GCF_046762905.1 Yoonia sp. R2-816
CAACAAGCGCACATCCGGGCGGTGAAGCATTTCGCCGGGTTTCTGGGGCGCTCGCCCGATACTGCCACGACGGAAGACCTGCGTTCGTATCAGCTTCACATGACGGATGCCGGGGTCACGCCCTCGGTCTACAACGCGCGCGCTACCGCCCTGCGCTTCTTTTTCTCGATGACCTGTGGTCGCGAGGAGATGAAGCGGTACATGCAGTTCCGCACGCAGCCGCGCAAATTGCCCGCGGTGCTCAGCGCCGAGGAAGTTTCCGAGCTTCTGGCGGTGGCACCCG
>NZ_JBKQXN010000130.1:0-281 GCF_046762905.1 Yoonia sp. R2-816
TCGGGCATGCGGTTTGCGCCGTCGAGCTTCCGCCATTTGGTCTGGGCTGACACCATCAACTTGAACGCCATAGCGAGGCCGGTTTTGCGGCTGAGACAGCCTTTGGTTTTGCCAGTGCGGTGTCGGACAGTGGCAAAGGTACTCTCGATGGGGTTGGTGGTGCGGATGTGCTTCCAGTGTTCGGCAGGGAAGTCATAGAAGGCCAGCAACACGTCGCGGTCTTTGGTCAGTTTCCCGACAGCCTTGTCGTATTTCACGCCGTAGGTTGTGATGAAGAAGTC
>NZ_JBKQXN010000131.1:0-1121 GCF_046762905.1 Yoonia sp. R2-816
CGCGGCGCGCGCATGAGAGCGTGACACGTGCTGGCGGCGGCTTGACTTCGGTCAAATGTACGATGTGCCGTCACCACCCAAACACGCAGGCGTATCAATAACGCTGTCCGGCTCACAGGCGGCATCAACCCCACGTCCCACAACGGACGGGTGAACCGTTTATTGACCGGACTTGAGCCCTTCTGCACGACCAATCCTTCGGTCACTCCGCCCCGCAAGCAGTCTTCGGTCCCGTCGGACCGGTAACAGGAACAGCAATCTCTGCGTTCACGTCACGACCGCTCTCCTTGTTTCTCAAAGATGTGTCTAGGCAGGCGCGGTCGCGATGTCCCCTCAGCTGAAGCTTCGGCAAGCAGAAATACGGTTTCCACTGCAAGCAGCGGACCCTCCGCATTTCAGCCTGCATCACGCCCTGACGCACCTGCCTCAATTAGCCCCATCGAAACAAGGAGAACGATCATGACTAACCGCTTCAACATCACTGTCCCAGTCACCTACACATCCAACGGGGCCGAAAAGACATCCTACCGCCGGGTCGGTGTCGCCTTCCTCAACGATCGCACAGACGGCACAGGACAAGTCCTCAACATCAAACTCGACTTCCCCGTCGCCGTTGACGAACTCGTAGGCTTTGAACCAAAGGCCGATGATCAGGACGGCAACGTCACAGACTAAGCCCCTCGCGGGTCTTGGGGCGGCGAAAGCCGCCCCTTCCAGCGTCCTCAGCGGCCCCAAAAAGGGTGGCGCCTCGCATGCTGTGCGTGGCACCTTCAGTGGCACGCAAAACTGCGCTGTTGTCGTAGGAATATCGTCGCCTGGATTTACCTGCTGAAGTATTCTAGGGCGGTAAGCACAACCTTTTCGGGGGCCATCGTGACAGTATTGGCCCCTGCCCCGCCGCGAAGCGTCGTGGCACCGCGCCCTAGCCTTGCTCGCAAGCGAGCTGCGCCCAGAACAACGTACACCAGCACAAGTTGATCCAATAGTCGCTCACACGTCTCTCCGAGCCGCGCCGCCTCCTTTGGATCATACATGTCCTGCTGCACGTCGATCTGCCCTTCGGGTCACGGTCGCTGGGGCGGCGGACCAAAGGTCCGCTGATCTTAACAGCCGCGCCTTTA
>NZ_JBKQXN010000132.1:0-2538 GCF_046762905.1 Yoonia sp. R2-816
CCTTCTCAAGCTCCAAGGGTATACACACATTGCCGTCACCGGGCCGTTCCTGCTCAGGATCAGGCGCCGCGCCCGCTTGAGCGAGGTCCGCTCATTTCGTAATGCGCGAACGATCGCTGCACCAATCAATGCCCTTTATCGAGGACGGCTGGCTGCATGGGACTGGATATCACGCAACCGAAGCATAGAGCGTACCGCCAGACTGGAAGAACTCGGTGCAATCGCCGCGCAGGGCTTCCAGGAGCATGGCGTGTTTGAGATTTGAGGCTGAGTTTAATCGGTTCCCACACCGTTCCAGTTGATGGCTCAAAGGTCTTTGCGACGGTTTCTGGCAGCCTCAGAGGGGTGAGACAATGGTGATGAGCTGTGACTTAGATCAACTTGAGTCGGTTGTTCTGGAATTTAGGCCCAAAGGAAAACCCGATGGAGATATCATGGAAACGATCCTGATCACCTTCCATCAACGCAGCGAATTGATAGCCGATCTGGATCGGTGGTCTGCGTCGATCGAACTGCGCATGGTGCCAATGTCGGGTCTATCGACATAAAGGTACGCGAGGTCCCACAGGAATGTTCGTGTTTTTGGTCCCTTTAGGCCCAACAGGCTCGAGCGTGCAAAAGTGGCCAAAATTCAGAACAATCCAAGAACGAGCGAAAGCAACGGTCGTTCGCTGGGCAGCGCTTGAACAGGTAAGATGCGGACTTCCGTATTGGAGGTCGATTACGGCTCAGTGCTAAACTGTACGTTAAGATAATAAGTTATTGAATAGTAATGGTATTTTCTGTGACCGGGTTACGCACTTCCCGAAATGTTCTGCCTTCTAAGGCTTTGATGTTAAGTGATAAAAATCCTTAGAGTGCTTTTCTGCACTGAGCCGTAATTGACTCCAGTTGGACACGGATGTTGTTGAACAGCCCCTTTTTCAGGTTTCTTTGGGTTTTGGTGGTTTTTCTCGCCAAGCTTCGACCATTTTTGCATAAGCAGCTTCGGCGTTTGCGACCAGTTCCATTTCGCGGTGCCGAAGCTCTTTGATCCAGTAATCCCGACCGGGTCCTGCTTTTCCATGTGCTTTTGGCGCACCTGCCCGCAATTCCAGCTTGCGCATCTTCATCGCCACAAAGGCGGGGCGTGCCCATTGGTAGGGCTCCTCCTTGGTCAAGAGATGCCAGATGAGGTTCGCAATTTTGCGTGCTGTCGCAACGGCCGCAACGTTTGCCCCCTTGCGATCTTTGACCCGCAAGAAGAAAGCCCGCAGAGGTCCGGGAACAGACGCTGCGCCCCATGCTGCTTCGATCAGCATTGTCCGAGCCGTCGCATTCCCTTGTTTTGAGATGCGCCCATGGATAGCGCCGCGTTCTCCAGACTGGCGCACGCGCGGTGTCAGGCCGAAGTAGCTGGCGAGTTTCTCGGGCGATTGAAAGCGACTGATGTCACCAATTGATGCGATGACCGCGGTTGCGATCACTGAGCTGATGCCCGCCACGCTCATCAGTTTGCGTGTTCGATCATCGTCAAGGGAGATACGGATCAAGACCTTTTCCAAGTCTTCAAGCTTGGTGGTCAGCCAATCAAGCTCGTCCAAATGGCGTCCCAGAAGTTCCCGTTCTGGTTTGGGAAGTGGCACTTTGGTGAGCCATTTCCGCCCGCCTTTGCCAAACAAGTGCCCAGCATATTTGGGAACAAGATTGGCATGCAGAATGGCCTGAACACGGCTCTTCACACGCCGGATTGACCGCACGGTCGCATCTCTCTCCGAGACAAGGCGTCGAAGGTGCAGCGTGTCATCGTCAGCTGCCCAGACCTCCGGCAAAAAACCGGCCGCATGCAGTTGCGCGAGGATCTTTGCGTCGACTTTGTCAGTCTTTACCCTCGCGTGTGCGATTGCCTTCACCTGCAAAGGGTTGGCGATGATCACGCGCTTCACAAAGGGTGCCAGCAATCTGACAATTGTCGACGTGTTCCCGGTCGCCTCAAGGATCACTTCATCCTCTGGCTGCAGGCTTCGCCCGAAGGCCACCATGGCATCATGCTCCATGTCGATCCTAAAGCGCTGGGTGATCTGCCCATCTTCAAAGACAGCGATTTGTGCAAAGCTTCGGTGCACATCCATACCGATAGATCGCATATTGAACTCCTCATTTGTTGTCACAAGGAGTGCACGGGCGTGTACGACATCTACGGATACGCGCTCGCGGCGCAGACGGGCTGGTCGCAGGGGCGGCCAGATAACAACGCGAGCTCGCAGCTCATTGTCTAATCGGCCTGCCCGCTTCTTCGCACTCCGACGCCCCGATCCCGCTAATCCTGTCTACCATGACATCTGGAGGACAGGGGCAGAAATCGAAGCGCCAAAGTCAGCATGCCCGATAACAACGCAGCCGAACGCGCCGTCAACCCCGTCGCTATCGACATTTTCGAAGAAAGGCAAAAGCAGGGTGAGGCCGAAGCTCGACTGGAGAAACAGAAACTGAGTGCACAGTCTACTACAGCACAGTGTCGAAAAGCTGACCCTCAAGACCAGGTTGTGTTGACAGGGT
>NZ_JBKQXN010000133.1:0-101996 GCF_046762905.1 Yoonia sp. R2-816
CCACTTCTGGTTCGGTCGATCGGCACGGAAGTCTCGGTTCAGCAGGTTCGGCGCAATGTTAAACGCATGGTTGCTATCGGTCGTCACCTTGTATTTCTTTGACCTTTCAACCCGAATGCCGTTCTCACGCATGAGCCTGCCGACGCGGCGGTGGCCAATGTTCAAACCAAGCTCTTTCAGTTCTTCCGTCATTCTCGGACGGCCGTAGCTGCCCAGGCTGAGACGAGACTGTTCCTTGATATGGGCCAGAACGATCATGTCTGTCCGTTGTCTTTGGCTGGCAGGTCGGCTGCGATAGGCGCGCAGGCCACGCTCACTGACATCTAAAACCTTGCAAAGACGGTTGGTCGGGAAATCGCGGCCATGCTCTTCAATGAACCTGAACCTCATGGCTTTTGGCTCGCGAAGAAGGCCGTGGCCTTTTTTAGAATATCCCTCTCCTCCTTGAGAATTCGGTTCTCGCGCCGAAGCCGTTCATTCTCACGAGCAAGGTCGAGGTCCTTGTCAGACACCACCTCAGTGTCTCGATGTGCCGTCACCCATTTGTTCAACGTCGATAATCCGACACCCAAATCTGAAGCCACCTGCTTGCGTGTCAGGCCACTCGTCAGCGCGATCCGCACCGCATCAGCACGGAATTCGTCCGTCCGTTTCAGTCCCATAGTTCGTCTCCTTTGTTGCAATAAATGCTATCAAAGGAGCGGCATCAAACCGCGACACGTCCAACACATAGAAGCCGCGAAAGATGCTGCGCCGAAGATCAAGCGCGGGTATTGCATGATGGGGATCGAATGAAGATGGAAGTGCCGTATCCAGTTTCAGAATTCTATTGTGTTCGGTTGCGGATCGATACGAACTAGGATCGAGGTTCCGCATCAAAATTCGAACTCCGTTCGATTTTTTTGGTCGTTGACGTCGTGTCAAACCAATTGACGAATACCCGCACGACCTTGACTGCCAGCACTGACAACATCTCCATAACAGCTTCCCAATTGGCGTTGAAATAGTGATCCTGCTCTGTTTTGGCTTTTGGGCGATACAACGCGTTTTTTAACCGCTTTCCAATTCGGCTTCATATGCGGAACGGCTAAAACTCGTCTTTATGTTCGTTTCGGTACGGCCACGTCAGATCGTTCAGGAATGTCTGGATCCGCGTCATCCAGATCTGCTGTCCAGTATCACGCGACATCGCCTTGAGAAAATGTACATGTTCGCGAATCGATCGTGCCTGGCCAAAGGCCGCTCCACGATTCCAGGCAAAGCAGAATCCTTCCTCAAAGCGTTTGAAAATTGCTTCCCGCTGGGTTGATCCGGCCAGCATGCCACGTAGAATGTCGATTTCAGCTGGCAGAACCGCAGTCCAGAACCCTGGAGAGTTGTTCTCATGTATGGTGTTCTGGGCTAGCATCTGGGCAAAGATCGCCTCAAAGGATTGCCCTTCCACATCCTTTGAGCCAAGTACGACGTGGCCAGAGAGCCAGTTGAACGTTGGATGCGGTGTCAATCGGCTTGGATCGCCTGCAGCGGCAAGGTCCTTAGCAGATTTGTAGTATCCAATCATTTCCTTCAGTGCAGTATTTTGAGAGGCCTTTGACGCGCGTGTGAGGACTCTTCGCTTGCACACTGTGCCCTTGAGAGACTCACGACGCTCGCTGAGTGCAGGCACTTCCTCGGATCCTAACATTTTGTCGAGATCCTTGAGACATTTGAGCGCTGCAGAAACGGTTCGCCGTTGCGCCTTGACACGTTCTACCACAAGCGCATCCGCAGTTTGTTTCGCGGCACCCTCCGCGGCCTCTGCCGCGTGCACGGCGCGGCTCCAATCATAAGTCGCAGCGCGGACTTTCAAGTGCTCCAGCAATTCGATGGCATCCACGGTCAGCGTTGCGCGATAGTTGGCACGGGCTCGTTCCAGCAACTTGATCGCAGGTGCAAAGACGTCAAGCTTGGCATAGGCGCGGGCAACAGCCTCACACCAGCGGGCGTCGCTTTCCCAAGCGGGGTCTGCTCCTTTCATCAGAGCATCGAGCTCAGCCACAAGATCGGCACGGCGGCGAATTCCACTGCCCACGTCCCGTGCGATGTTGATTGCTGCCTTGCGAGCATGAGCAGACGAATAGTAGGTCTTGGCACTGTTCCCGTTTCTGGTCCCATCTTTTGGTTCTTTGAAGCGATATTCGGGGTCTCCGTAGCATTGATAGGCGCCCCACGTATTTGTGTCCGGATGGTGTTTGAACACCGCCATCCGGGCGTGGTGCACCGCGTCGCCAAATGACCAACCATTCAACATGCTGTCATAGAATTCTTTGGCAAAAAGATCTGCAGCAGCATCATCTACCGCCCATCCGGCGGCAATTACCGCCCTCACGCCCTTGTCGATCAGAGTTCGGCTGAGATCAGCTGCGATTGGGGCAGTGTTCTCCTCGATCCGGCCAATGTGACAGCAGTTAAGGAACACAAACTCTGGCACGTATTCCATGTTCCGAAATTCGGCCGAAGTCAGGCTCACCCCGTCAGACAAAACAAGACCCGCCTTCACATGGCCGCTCTTTTCTTCATACACACCGTGCGCGGCAAAGTGCATGATCTTGTACTGTGTGAGCATGACCTCCTTTAGGACGGTCAGCCCGTTTTCTGAGCGGATCAGCGCATTTACGTTGAACCCACCGTGCCCCTTGATCTGTTCGGCTACCCGTTTGGCTTCCCGCTCAGCCCCGCGCAGAATGGGCAAACTGCTTTTGGGGTCACCCACGACAAGCACGTTTTTGAACCGGGCCCGAGGCACTGTAGCGCCTGGCGACACAAGTTGACGTATGACTGGTGTGCGCACGACCAAGGGACGAAAGTCTTCTTCTGCCGTATTTTGGTAAAGGCCATCACCAAAGACACTCACGGAGTCTTCCATCAGCTCCCAGGGGACGGCGGCCGTGTTTTCGTCAAGAAGCAACTGGATGTTCTGGTCATTCTGGGCGAAGGCCTTAAGTTCAACTGGGATCATTAGCTGGAATAGAAGCTGTCCCAGCGAGCGATCCGTAGCGGTGGTCTTTCGGCTTTCGGCAAGCAATTCATCGATGACATCCGCCTGAACGGCCGTTTTTTTGAACTCGGCTTTGGCCCCATCCGATATCACGGTAAAATCCAACTGGTCAGGGTTTCCTTTATCATCTGGATCCTTAGCGCGTGACACGCTAATCCGCTGCCAGGTTCCGCTTTCCAGGCCAAAGTCCATCCGCAAGAGCGCCCCGTCCCCAGATTTGATTTTGCGATCGAAGTCAATCAGCCCCGCAACCGAACCGTTGAGACTGGAATTGTGCAATGCGCTGGCCGCCTTGAACGCTGTATCCTCGTATATCTCGACAAATTCCAGACGCGCAATCGGCGTGTCTCTCAGTGCAATATTGGCGTCTGCTACAGCCTCCAGAATGGTTTGCACCGACTGCTGGATTGTCATGTTAGCGCCTTTGTGGCCGATCACCAGCGTTGTCAGGCAGATGGGTTCCATTTCTTCGTGGGTATTACCCTGTTCCACGGCGCGGCGCCGCAGGGTCAGGGCGTACCGCATTACAGCGCGATTCACGGTCTTACGCAGCTTTCCTGGCGTAAGATCTCCAAAACGGCCCAACCCCGCTACGACTGCGCCAGCCGGGTTGCGGCCCATACGAAGGACCACCTCACATGTCTCAATCTCTCCTGGATAAAGGCCCAAATTCCGTACATCGCTCAAATTGTGACCCAGACAACTATCCAGTGCTCCTTCGGCGCCATTAATTGGGTCGCCCATGTAGTGGCCCACTAACACGGGATGCTTTGAAAAGCGCAGGTCGCCATGGACCATAGTGACCTTGGTCCGCTGCGGTGTGTCATCGGCTGGGCCTCGACGTGGCGCATCTGCGCCTATAAAACTGTCTAGCAAGTCTGTTGCGTCCGGGAACACGTCGAGGTCTCGGTCCGGCATGACAACGGGACCGGCGGCGCCGTCACGAGATGCGACGAGCGGCTCTGTAGAGAGCACAGAGGTATGCCCTTTGTTCAACAGATCGAGAATTGCCGGGAAGGCCGAAGTTGTTCGCGCCATGTCTCCGTGAATCGCATTCATGTAGTAAGGCTCAATGCCCTTTGGAATACCCGTGGCCCAGGTGACAGTGCCATCGCCTTGGTGAGTACCGAGGAACTGAACACGATTAGAGCCTTTTGCCTGTTGATTGATCTTCAAGTCAGACGGCGTCGGCTCCTTGCCCAAACCCGCGACATAGCACACCAAATCGGGATCAAGTTTTTGCCGTCCAAACAAGTCATGAGCCTTGCGCGACTCTGCAAACACATTGCTTGGCGGGACTACCCAATCACCGTCGTCCTGTCGGCTTAGCGTCTCCCACGAGCTCTGCTTCAGGTAATGCCCGTTGGCGTCGGAAGGCAAAAGTTGCGCTGGTCCCGGCATCGAGGTGACGATGTCCAGCAGTTCTTCAAGCGAATGTGTCACATCGAGCGCGGCAAGCTGGCGTATGGCCTTAGCGCGGCCGAGCATCGTATGTATCATTGAAAACGCGCCGCCATTGGGTGTGCCAAGCATCACAAAGCGGCTACCATCCCTGCGTTTGATTTCGGCCCAAAGCTCAGGTTCGGCGTCGATGAAGGCGCGCACCACTAGCCCGCCCATCGAATGCGCCAAAAAACGGATGGGTTGTTCTGTCTCATCCAACGCCTTGCGCACCTGCTCGGCCAGATGCACGGCTCCGGTGGTCAATACGCTTTGCCTCCAATCGTAAGGGAACAGGATGACGTCATGGCTGCGAGACAGGAATTGCGCAAGATCGCCATAGTATCGATCCATCATCTCGTCCGGTGTCACGCCGGTCCCTGGCATGCGTAGGCGGCTCAGGCCGCCTGTTGCCATGCGGAATGGGTTCGACCAGATCCATTTCCGGTCGTGGCGCAGGTGGGTTCCCATCACGCCCGGCAGATAGAAGCACACAGGTAAGGTGCCCGCATCGCGCGCCCGTGGTACATCGATCCCGGTCTTCGGAAATTCAGCAAACAGGTTTTCGCCCGCGTTGTCCGCGATCGGCAATGGAGCTGCCGAGTTGGCCGCAGTCAAAATTGCATCGCGGCTGGTGTCATCGCGGAAGTAGCAAAAATGGGTGATCTCTGGTGATACGACCGGGGTCACCGTGGGCGGCGTTGCTCGTTTCAGCCCTTTGCTCATTGATGGCGTGTTCACGACAAAGTCGTTTTCGGAGCCGAAGAAGACATCAACAGCCAAGTTGCGTAACTTGCGAAAAATGCCTTTGCCTTCGTTGTCGCCTGCAATCACATACAGTGAACCCGATGACATCACATCCGCCTGATTGAGCAGCTTTACAATCGCTGACGTTGGCATCATCGCCTCAAGACCTGGCAAAGTGTCATTTTTTGCCTTAACAAACCCAATCAGGAAAGCCTTGAGCAAGTCATAGGTAACAGACGCCCTAAGTGCTGGAATGAGTTCGAGCGAGTTGAGCGCCACTGAGAGGGTTCGATCCAGACGCTGTGAGGCGAGCGTGGTGCCCCCAAGCGGACCCGCGATACGGATCAGCCGTTCGACGGTGATTTTCTTGCGTGTGATCGCCTTGCTTAGCCTCTCAAGCGGTTCGGTCTCCTCACCACCATTACTAAGGATCGCGAGATCGATGTCGTCGTAGACGTCGCCGGGTGTCATCTTCCGCGTGTCCGGGTCAAACCGTGCGGCGCGTGCGACCAGTTCAGCCACTAGGCCGCCACGCGAATGGGACAGGAGCGACAGCTTTGCTCCCTGCGGCAAACCTTCGACTAACTCGATCGCGTTCTGTAATGGGTTGTCAGTGACGGTCGCGTGTTCCAGTGCAAAGATGCCTGCGGGAAACGCCGCTTCCAAGGCCGACCAAAGGTCCGATTGTCCCTCGGGTGTGTCAGCCAGATCGCCAAAACTGCCCTGGGTCGACGAAAAGGTGCCATGGACTAGCACCAACATCGGCTTGCCGGCATCGATGGCCGAAGGTCGTGCCGAGCGAAACGCGATACTGGGACCGTCACTCGCATCCTGGCGGACGCAGCGGTGAAACCCGAGATTAAGCTTACCTTCGATATGGCGTGCCACGGTCAGTGCCGTCATTTCGCCTGCTTTGCCTGCAAAGCTGGATTTGATGACCTTGACGCCTTCAACGGCCAAGCCAGCCCCATCCCGCGACGTTGTTGTATCGCCCAAATGTAGTGTTCTCGGCACAAGTAGCGCCTGATCAGACACTGACCTGTCGGCGGTTGCAAAGTCCTCGCGCGTCGCCTCCACCGACTGCCACAGTTTCATCCCCCCTTCGAGGCGAATTTCAACAATATCATCATCGGCTAGTTCACCTACGTCAGTACGGGCGTCGATGGCCGAGCCATCGCGCGACGTACCCAACCACGTTTCATGCGTTTCCGTGACGTTTAGAATGTCCTTGAGTTGTTCTGGTACATCCTCCTGTCCAGCAGATGTTACTGCTACTCCTGGCAATACGAATGAGGTCACCGCGTAATCTCCTACCAAAAATCAATAAAATATGGACTGAATATTACGCAGAAGAATTGATTTGAGTAAAGCATTGTGGATTGCGCCAAGGAAACCGGTTCGCGGTTGACTGGGGGGGAGAGATGATGGACCTAGGTTTACAGTGTGACAAAACCCAACCAAGGATCTTTCCGTAGTGGGCTAGAGGACGTTTATCTCTCGGGCTAGCTGTATTGTACGGTCGCAGGCATGTATTGATGATGATCAGCGTTAGATGATCTCCTCAAGCATCGGAAAAGCTTAGGTGTCTGACGTCAGCGCTTATGGGTCCAAGTAGGGTCATTTGCTAAGAGAGTGTTTGTTGCTCATCGTAGCCACTGAGGAGTGGACGATGAGAAAGACAACGAAGAGCCATGGCGAGAAGATCGTCAAAGACATCAAGCGCGCGACGCGTAAGCATAATTCAGGCTACGTCAACAACGGTCATCAGAGCAATCTTCTTCCCAACTGGCAGAACAAAACGGAAGCCGAAAGTGGTGGTTCTGTTTCCATTGGCAACCATGTCTTTTCTGGGCGATTGTATACTTGACAAACCCAAGGATATTTCCTATCTATAATTCATAGAGTTAAAGGAAACCACCATGTCTGTTCTATCCGCCCCATATATGCACGATGAAGCCGCAGCCTTTGCGCATGTCGAAAGCATTCTCTGGGCCAATGGAACAGTTTGCCCGCACTGTGGTGTCGTCGATAGCGCCTACAAACTGCAAGGCGTTCGCACCAAGCCCAGCAAGAAGAACCCCGAAGGTAAAGAGCGCCACGGCCTATGGAAGTGCCGCGATTGCCGTGGTCAGTTCACGGTACGCAAAGGCACTATCTTTGAAGAAAGCCACCTGCCACTTCACCTGTGGCTGCAAGCCATTCACCTGATGGTATCCAGCAAGAAGGGTATCAGCAGCCACCAGCTACACCGTGTTCTGGGCATCACCTACAAGTCCGCATGGTTCCTGACCCATCGGATCCGTGAGTGCATGCGTGATGGCGCTCTGGTGGGCTTTGGTAACGGTGGTGGCGTTGTTGAAGTTGACGAGACATTCATCGGCAAGGAACCAGGCGTAAAGAAGGCTAAGAACGCCCGTGGCGGCGATCACAAGATGAAGATGCTGACACTGGTGGACCGCGAAACCAAGCGCGCCAAGTCTATCGTGGTGGATGATCTGAAAAAGACAACGCTGATCCCGATCCTGCAAGAGAACATCGCCCGCGAAGCCTATGTCATGACCGACGAAGCCCGCCAGTATCAGGGCATCGGTGCTGGCAAGGTGTTTGACGCTCATGGTTGGACCAACCACAGCGCAGGTCAGTACGTTGATTATGCTGATAGCGAAATCCACACCAACACCGTCGAAGGCTTTTACAGCATCTTCAAGCGCGGCATGAAGGGCGTGTATCAGCACTGCGGCAAGCAGCACTTGCACCGCTATGCGGCAGAGTTTGATTTCCGCTACAACAACCGCGTTGCGAATGGTGTTGACGATGCTGAACGCGCGCACATCGCACTTAACGCCGCGGTAGGCAAACGACTGCTTTACCGGGACTCATTGGGCGCGTAGAATCGGTGCCGGAGGCGCAGAAAACAATGAAACCAAAGAAAATCACTGTCGAGGCTTCCCCGGAGCACCCGGATATTCTCGATATTCGAGACGCCATGCAGCAAGTCATGGACTACTTCGATCTTCTTACGGACCGAGGGCAGTCTGACGTTGTTTGGAATCTGGTTTTTGCAAGCACCAACTCCCCGTTCACCGCCGAAGGCGCACCGGTGGATTTGAGAACCAATGCGCCCGCCTACGGTCAAGTTAGAGATCATGTGGCCGTAATTGAACGGGGGCTTGCCAGACTGCAGGAGGGCCGTCCTCTAGACTCTGATTTTCCGCAAGAGAAGCGCGAGATTGCGAAAAGGATACTAATGCGCAACCTCAATGGGATAGGCCGCACAATCATCGACTTGGGAGATGACGCGATATATGAGATTCAGCCCAAGCAAGCTGAGCGATCCCTAGCGGCAATAAACGGAGAAGACGATGAGGAATACGAATACCTCTTCAGCACATTCTCTCGAAAGGAGATTGGGTCTATTGAGGGCCGGATTATTGACCTCAGCACAGACTACGATGAACCTTCCATAAAACTTAAGGAGCATCGAAGCGGGCGCGAAATTCAGTGTCGAATTTCCAGTGACGCCAGAGATGAGATTGAGAATAGTTTGACGGCGGGCGATGTGTGGACGCATCGTAGAGCGCGAGTCCGAGGCGTTATCAACTACGATCCCAACGGTAAAATAGTTCGCGTCTATGATGGGCGCATTGCATTTATTGAAACCAAGGGCACAAGGCTCTCTGATCTTCGTGACCCCGAATTTACAGGCGGACTTCCTGCTTACGAATACATTGACAAGCTGAGAGAGAACGACTTTGGCTGATGTGCCGAAATACTACTGGGATGCATGTCTTTGGATCGAATTGATTACCCAATCAGATACTGATCGGGTAGAGCGCTGCCGTCATGTTATCGACCTTGCGAAGCGCGGCGAAGCAGAATTGTGGACCTCAGCTTTTACATTGGCAGAGGTGTGGAAGAAGAAATGCGACAAGGCGGCAGTAGGCATTCAAGAAGAGCAAGACAGGGCATTTGAAGATTTCATTGAGGAAGAGTTCATCAAGAAGATCAATGTCGATGTAGACGTCGGCAACTTGGCACGGCGCTTACTGCGCAAACATCCAGGTTTGGGAAAGCCGCAGGACGCTGTTCATGTAGCGAGTTGTCTGCTGGCGAACTTAGATGAGCTTCACACCTTCGACGGCAGAGACCTGATCAAGTTTGACGGAATTCTTCCACGGCGAGACAAGGTTCGCTTGAAAATATGCCCGCCCCCATCTCCGCCACAACCAGAAATGTTTCCAGATGACGACTAACAGCAAATCCCAACTAGACCGCTTCAAAGAAGCCGCCCGCGAGATCGGGACGGACGACGATGAGCAGCGCTTCAACGAAAAGCTAGGCAAGCTGGTGAAGCAGAAACCAGCAGAAAAAGACGACCGCACGAAAGATTAATCGGTTCACAATGGCAATCTGATACGGTATCATAATACCACAAGGAGATTGCTATGAATGACATGTCATCAGTGCCGACCCTGAGAGATATTCCCACATGTGACCTTCAGCGTGAGTTATCACGCCGCGAAGGCGTTCAAGCTGTGTTCTTAGGACCTGATGACAAGCTGACAAAGACGGTGCAAGGCCCCGCATGGGTGACAGTCAATCGGGATTAGTAACGATCTTTGATGTAGTCGTTGTAGAACTCACCCTTTGACCGCGCTGCAAGGAAGGCGTTGTAAACGCTCTCCGGAAAGTTGGGGTAATCATAGCGCCCGCTTTCGTGGAACCAGATTGAAAGCGTTCCGCCGCCCCACTCAATACGGCTTATGGCTGATGAATTGACAAACGGCATATCTCGAATCTCCTTAAAGCAGAGTCCGAGCATCCCCTAGCTGGGTGGGTTTGTCAAATATACAATCGCCCTTTTCTGGTCGCACACAGGATGAGCGCTGAGCGCTCATCCTAGTTCTCTCTACCGTAAGCATTCGTTTTTGGGCGGCTTACACACTTTTGTTTTTAGTTTGTGCAGTGAGAACCGTTATGTACCTTCGGTAAACATAACTAAATGCCAAACGGATCGCACTGTGGACCTGCACCTGTAGATGGTGCATCGTCCAGCAAGATACGCGCCTCTGATCCTGAACATGGGGGTAAATAATGCTCTTCAATTGGCCCCAATACGTCAGGTTGGAAGTCCGTGGCATTGTATTCTCTAACTTCGCGGTTAGGCACATTTAGCGGAGGGAGCTCTGGCCTCGGCGGAATGTTACTGATGACAGATGGGCGATCCCTTTTGCCGATTTTTTCGTTAGGATCAGACCCGATATCCAACGGTTCATCCGCAAATGCCGCGAACGCAGCCGCCACGTATACAAAAAATGTGAATACAGCGCAAAAAGGTGCCTTCATTGGTTTTCTCAGATACCAACCCACGCAGGCGGGTGGCTTCAACGCTTGGAAACCTAATTGTTAGATGGTGGTTCTAGAAGACTTGAATCTGGCGAGAAAGAGCCAGGAGGAGTTCAACTCCTTACTCTTACTGCTAAATTTTTTTGGATACACGCGCTATTCTGCAGTTCATTACTATCTATTTCAGTAAATTGATACTGAATGTCTAGAGTCGTATGGCGGCTTAGAACACGCTCGCCCTCTAGTCTTCGATGAGATCGAAATCGTCCCCGCTCGACTTCTTTCTAGAGCTCTTTTTCCTTTCCGACCGCCTGGGGCCCTTCGGCACGTATTCATCGCTCAACGCACGCTCGACAAGCCATGTCGCGGTGTGCTTGGGAAAGCCCTCTCCGTAGTGACGAATGAGATTGATATAGCTGAACTTGACTGCTGAGAGTTTACAGAGTTCTTCATTGGTGTCGGAATTTCTGACCACCAAGCCCCCGCCTTTTGGTGCAAGTTTGATGTTGCTGTCATTCAGCCGTTCAGAAAGCTCACCCCATGTCCTTGTTTGGGCAACAGCATCCACAAGGATTCTTCTCAAAACATCCAATTGGGTATCGTCCGCATCGCTCGTTTCCAGTGTTTCGGCTTTTGTTGTATCAACGCTCTCATCGTTGGAAACCCTGCTTTCAGGGACGACTTGGACTGCGTTAATTACGCTGGCCGTTACAGAATTACTGTTCGAGGAACCCTCCAATTCAAAGGTCATTTCGGGTAGCACTGTTTCCCAGTTGTCCCGTTTGAGGTACTGAACGAAGTTTTTGTCGTTGTCTGCCTTGCCCCAACGGATGACCGCGCCGACTGCCCCTGACACAAAGACATGCCCTGCTGGGGGTTGTCACGCTTGGGCCATGCGACCCAACGGTTGACCTTGAAGGTTCTCCAATGTCCATCGACCGTCGCGTTGGAGCAATCGGATTTTATCCCCCACCTTTGCGGCAGC
This sequence comes from Yoonia sp. R2-816, assembly GCF_046762905.1. Lineage (NCBI taxonomy): Bacteria > Pseudomonadati > Pseudomonadota > Alphaproteobacteria > Rhodobacterales > Paracoccaceae > Yoonia > Yoonia sp. R2-816. Next base: position 11,556 of record NZ_JBKQXN010000133.1, read on the forward strand.
GATGGCACGGTGTGCAGGGTGGTGTTGGCGGCTTGTCGATGTCTGCGTTCTTGACATTGCTGACGGTGCCGCCGCTGTTGCGCCTTTGCGTGCGCAAACTGGTGGCGGAGGATGGGATACAGGACCGGCTGCAGGCCGCATGATCCGAGGCATGCTGGATAATTCGGCGTGATTGAACCCAATTAAACAGATTTGCATCAATCCATCTCAATACCGTTTTTGATCTCGGGAGTACTCTCGAAGAACCTCACACCGTTTCATGCGAGCAAATCTCTCGACAAGACTGACCTGTTTTGAATTCGGATATGCGCGGCGAAGGGCGGGTTTGCCCGCAAATTTGTTTTTGAGCAAGACCGCGATGAGCCGTGTTGCTGAGACCGTCCGGATCTAGCCCAGAAAAGTCTGCAGGATTTTGATCTGGATTAAAGCAATGCCTGCTGCCGGCTCTAACCTGAGAAAAGAGGAGACCGCAGTGACTGAGCATGGGCATACCCCACAGGAAATCGCGCATCGAATTGGCGCCCCAACTGGCAGAGGCGTGCTGAGGGACGCAGTCTATGGAGCGATTGATGGCGCCGTCACCACATTTGCAATTGTTGCTGGCGTTGCCGGAGCCGGACTCTCACCTTTAATTATCGTTGCTTTGGGAATAGCCAACGTCCTGGCGGATGGATTTTCCATGGCGGCGGCCAATTATTCGGGGACCAAGGCAGAGCTCGATAATATGCGCCGCATACGCGAGATTGAGGAGCGTCACATCCGAGAGTTTCCCGAAGGAGAGAGACTCGAAGTCAGAGAAATTCTGGCAAGAAAAGGCCTGACGGGAGATGTCCTAAGACTGGCAACTGACGCTGTAACGCAAGACCGTGAAAGATGGATCACTTTGATGATGGAGGGAGAATATGGTCTGGGCGGTGTTGATCCACACCCGTTCAAATCCGCCGCAACAACGTTCATCGCGTTCCTGATCGCCGGCAGTGTTCCTTTGTTCCCGTTCATTCTCGGATTGAGCAATGCATTTGGGATCTCGGCCATAATGACTTTGGTGACCTTTTTCGCAATTGGTGCGTTGAAGAGCATCTGGTCTCTTAGTCCTTGGTTGCGATCTGCTTTAGAAACCCTACTCATCGGCGGTCTTGCCGCGGTAATTGCCTTTTATGTTGGGACTTTGTTCCATGCTTAGAAAGCGTGGGGCATCTGCCCAGACCTACTGTCGCTTTCTTGTCGTAAGCGACAGTTAAGTTTCATAGACTGTAGGTTCGACCAACTCCGAGCTTTGCACGCACGGCGAACTGCAGCAGTGCGGGCAACGACTGCAGCATCGAGACTTAGAGCCGGAGGTTGGCTCAGGGGCGGAGCCCGCGCTTGCACAGGAAGTCCTGACGGTACTGGTCCTAACGCGCGACGATCTTCTCGCGCGCTGCGCGGATGCCGTCGATAAAGGGTGCGGGCGAGGAGTCGGCGAAGCGGCTGGGGGCCGGGGCGGCCTCGTGGGCGAAGTGGGAGGCGGCGTATTTAGATTGCCGGATCGTGATCCCTTGGAAGTCCTCGACGCCGCAGAGGTTGCGGTTCTGACAGACCGCACGCGGGTAGAAGTTGGCGATGCCGAGCGTTTTAGCGCCCACCTCGGAATTCCAGCAGTAGAACCCTCGGAAATAGAGGTCGGGCGAGCCGTTGGGCGGTAGTCCTGCCTTGATCGGGTTCAGTCGTCGAAGAGGAACAGGAACACGTCGCGGTTGGAGCCGTAGAGCGTCATCGTCTATATGCAGGTCGACGAGATCGCCAAACGTCGCGAGGCGGGCGGCGGATGACTTGCTCGGTGGCAGGCCCTGATCGACAGGTGTCTCCGCCCGACGGGCCCATTTGTGGGCGTCGTCACGACGGTGAAAGGTCGCAGCACGGCCAGCGGCCCTTGCGTCTGATCTGGACCCGGTATCCACCTGAGGGAAGCTTGCTTATAGTGGCCATATCGTGTGCGCTGGTTGTGCAATGAGTCGTCGAAAAGGGGCAAATCAGGGGTATTCCGGCGTAGTAACTTTGCCCCTCAATAGTTTGAAAAAAATGAAAATAAATCAACATGCTAGACTTTCTATCGCCCCGATGATGGATTGGACGGACAGTCATTGCCGCTATCTGCATCGCCTGATGTCGCGCCACTGCTTGCTCTATACTGAAATGGTGACCGCACCCGCGGTGATCCACGGGGATCGCGATCGGCTTTTGGGCTTTGATCCGGCAGAGCATCCTGTTGCGTTGCAACTTGGTGGTTCCGATCCGGCGCAATTGGCCGAAGCCGCCCGAATTGCAGCGGATTATGGCTATGATGAGGTTAACCTGAATTGCGGTTGCCCCTCTGACCGCGTGCAGTCGGGCAGTTTTGGCGCTGTGCTGATGGAAGATCCGGACCTCGTTGCCCGCTGCTGTGCGGCGATGATCGCTGCGGTGGACATTCCTGTCACCGTCAAATGCCGGATTGGCGTCGACGATCAGGATCCACGCGAGGTGCTGCCTGATTTTCTGACGCGCGCCAGCGCGTCCGGGGTCGACCGCTTTGCCATCCACGCCCGTAAGGCTTGGCTGCAAGGGCTGTCGCCAAAGGAAAACCGCGATATCCCGCCGCTGGATTATGACCTCGTCCTACAAATGAAGGGTCTTTTCCCGCATCTGCATTTGTCGATCAATGGAGGTATCGCAAGCCTTGATGCCGCCGAGGCGTTTCTGGCCCAGGGTTTGGATGGTGTGATGATCGGGCGTGCGGTATACCATGCGCCGACGGATATCCTACGCGATGCCGACGCTCGAATTTTCGGGGATCCGCTTGGCCGATCGGCAGAGGATGTGGTCGTGCTGATGTTGCCTTACATCGAAGACCACGTTGCGACCGGGGGGCGCCTGCATCAGGTCACCCGTCATATGCTTGGGCTGTTTCAAGGGCGGCCCGGCGCGCGGGCCTGGCGCCGCTACCTCTCTGAAAATGCCCATGCGGATGGCGCGGGGGCAGAGGTCGTCGTTCAGGCGTTGCGTCAGATCACCGCTCAGGCTGCTTAGAGGGTCCCGTTGATGGAAGACATGATGCTTTTGCTGATCATGGGCGCGATGCTGTTGGTCATCGGCGCAATTGCCGGTGTTTTGGCGGGCCTGTTGGGGGTCGGTGGTGGAATCGTTCTGGTGCTGGCTTTCTTCTATGCTTTCAACGCGCTGGGATATGATAGCCCACAACTCATGCAGCTTTGCCTTGCGACATCGCTTGCCACGATCATAGTAACCTCGCTCAGATCCGTGTTTGCACATGACCGAAAAGGGGCGGTGGACTGGTCGATCCTCAGGACCTGGGCCATTGGCATTGTCATCGGCGCGTTGGCGGGAGTCTTTGTTGCGTCCCTGCTCAGATCGGCCGCGCTGCAAATGATCTTTGGCATTCTGGTGGCCGTAGTCGGTGTCTATATGATTTTCGGGCAAAGTCACTGGCGGCTCGGGCGGCGCATGCCGACGGGCATCACACGTGCTGTCTTGTCACCCGTGGTGGGTTTTCTGTCTGTTTTGATGGGGATCGGGGGTGGGTCGTTCGGGGTTCCCGTCATGACCTTGTACAATGTGCCCATGCACAAGGCCGTTGCGACCGCATCGGGTTTCGGCGTGATCATTGCCGTGCCGTCTGTTCTTGCCTTTCTCATGGTCGACATCCCCGATGCGCCCCCTTTCACATTTGGGTCAGTCAACCTGCTTGCCTTCGCCTTAGTGGTGGCCATGACGCTGATAACCACACCATGGGGCGTCACTCTGGCGCACAGGATGGATCCGCAGCCGTTGCGAAAAATATTCGGGATTTTTCTGACACTGGTTGCTTTGAACATGCTGCGGCAGGCGGTCGGATTATGACGTCATCCCTTGTGCGGGATGGCTATATCGTCTTTCCGGCGGAGGAGGCTGTTCTGCGCTGGGCACAAGCAGCGCACGAGGTTGCGCATAGGGTTCTAAATGGTCCGGGTGAGCGGCGACATGGAGGTACATGGTTTGTCGGCGTCGATGCACTGCCTAATGCCCTCGACGGGTCAATTTCCGGCGTCCCGCTGGCTGGAAGCTGGCTTGATCATGTTGATCGGCCGGCAGAGTGGCATCGCGCCCAGTTATCGGTGGTGTTTCCCGGCTATCCACAGCGTGACGCCGACGAAAGCGAAGCCGCACATCGATATCGGCGCGACAGGGATGCGGCACATGTAGACGGTTTGCTGCCGGAAGGGCCGGATCGCAGAAGACATTTGCGTGAACCACACGGGTTTGTCGCAGGCTTGCCCCTCAATACGGTGACGGCCAGCCCGCTGGTCGTTTGGCGTGGGAGCCATGCGATTATGCAATCGGCATTTCGGGCGAGATTTGCCGGGGTCGAACCTGAGCATTGGGGCGATATTGACGTGACGGATGTGTATCAGCAGACCCGTCGCACGGTTTTTGCCGCGTGTCACAGGCAGCCTCTCGCGGTCGTGCCTGGGCAGGTCGTCTTGTTACACCGGCACCTTTTGCACGGCGTCGCCCCTTGGAGGGAAACGCGCACCATGATGCCCCGCATGATCGCCTATTTCAGGCCTGTCATTTCGCCGGCGGACTGGCTTTAGCGGCGCTCCGTCGCGTGTTGTAATCCGTCAAGGATTTGCCAGGTTCATCGACAAACAGGCTCGGCAGAATGCGCATCTCCGCAATCTGATCCACACGGATATCGTCAAATTCCTTGCTGGTCTCGCACCAGACAACACAGGTCCAAAGGCGGCCCCAGTAATCCAATTGCAACGGGCGCACCGTCAGGTGTTGATCGTTCAGGACCACCTCAAGTTTCTGGCGGGTGCGTATGGCCTGCCGGATCACAGGAAGATGCTGAAATCCGCGGGCGGCGTCGGCAAATGGATAAACGGCAAAGCCATAACTTGCCGGGGCGCGGCTGCGGTCTTCTGGCATCACCGCGTCCAGCTTGGCCGACAGGGCACGGGCCGCTGCTGACAGTTCGGTATCATCGCTGTGTCCGACCGCGCTCAGGCCCAGATGCAGTGCTTCGACCTCCGTCATGGTGAGGTTCAAAGGGGGCAGGGTGATCGCCGCAATGACCCGGTAGCCAATACCCCGTTCGCCTTCGATCGGCACGCCGGACGCCGCGAGCGTTTCCATATCGCGATAGATGGTCCGCAGGGAGACCTGCGTCGCCGCGGCCAGATCGCCAGCCTTGTGCAAGCTCCCGTCACGCAGGATCTGAACCAGCTGCATCAGGCGGTCGGCGCGTCGCATGAAAATCCTTTCGATTCGGGGGAGTTTTGCCAATTTTCTGACAACTGACAAGTTTTTGTCACGATATTACAAAATCCCTTATGAAAAAGGACATTGTGGCATGAGGTTTGTCCGATTTGGTGCTTCCATTGACCGCAATACGGCCCTATTTGTGAGCCAGACAGTCAATCCGTGCGGAACAGACCTCCGCCAAAGGAGAATGAGATGCTCAACAATATCGGCCTTCCCGGCCTTCTACTGATCGCGGTTGTGGTGCTGGTCCTGTTTGGGCGCGGCAAGATTTCCAGCCTTATGGGCGAAGTCGGAAAAGGGATCACCGCCTTCAAGAAGGGGGTGGATGATGGCAAGAAAGAGCTTGATGATAGCATGGCCAGCGCCAAGGATGTCACGCCCGAAGAAGAAAAAGACAAAGCCTGATTGCCTGAAAAGGACCGCGCCTGATGTTTGGCCTTGGCATGAGTGAGATGGTGCTGATCGGCATCGTGGCCCTGATCGTGATCGGGCCAAAGGACCTGCCCGGCATGTTCCGGGCGTTGGGTCAGTTCACTGGCAAGGCCCGCGGTATGGCGCGCGAGTTCTCGCGGGCGATGGAGGCAGCGGCGGCTGAAGCTGGGGTCAAGGATGTATCCAACACGATCAAGGCCGCGGCAAACCCGCAGCAGTTCGGCGTGGACAAGATCAAGGAAGCCACTGGCATGACCAAGGGCCCCGCGACACAGGCGCTTGCCGAGGAACGCGAGGCCGCGAAGGAAAAGATGAGCGACGCCATCGCCAAGCCACCGATTGAGCGTAAGGCAGGAGAGACCGAAGCAGCCCCCGCAACCAAGCCCGAGGCGGACACATGAGCGCCACCGACGAAATCGATGACAGCTCTGCCCCGCTGCTCGAGCACCTGACGGAACTGCGGACCCGGCTGATCCGGTCGGTCCTCGCTTTTATCGTCGGAATGGTGATCTGTTTCACGGTCTGGAACCCGGTTTTCAATTTCCTGACCTTTCCTTTGTGCGACGCATTGGCGGCCCGCGGACAGGAATGTGACCTGCAGTTCATTGCGCTTGAGGAAGGTTTCTTTGTTGCGATTTCCATCTCGCTATTGGGCGGTCTGGTTCTGGGGTTCCCGTTTATCTCCTACCAATTATGGCGGTTCGTCGCCCCGGGCCTTTACAAGAGCGAGAAGGGGGCATTTCTGCCATTCCTGATCGCCTCGCCTTTCATGTTCTTTCTTGGCGCGGCCTTTGCCTATTATGTGATCACGCCACTGGCCTTTGGGTTTTTCCTGGGCTTCCAGCAGCCTGGCAGCCTGGTCAGCGGGACCGAAGGCAGCACACAGGCCGCGGGTATCCTGTTTCAGGGGTCGGCCAAGGCCTATCTCAACCTGACCATTAAATTCATCGTCGCATTCGGCCTTTGCTTCCAACTCCCTGTTCTGCTGACCTTGATGGGCAAGGCGGGGCTTGTATCGGCACGCGGTCTGCGCGGCACACGGAAATACGCGGTCGTGGGCATTCTGATTGTCGCAGCCCTTGCGACACCGCCTGATGTGATCTCGCAGGTTATTCTGTTCGTCGTGGTCTATGGTCTTTATGAAGTGTCGATCCAATTGGTGGCCAGGGTGGAGCGCCAGCGTGAAGCCAAATTGCGCGCCGAAGGGCTGTGGGATGACGATCTGCATGGCGAAGCCGCCATGGATGACGAGGATACCAAAGCGTGACCAAAAAGGCGCTGCGCCGGATTGCTGATGCGCTGGAGCGGATGAGCGCGCCTCCAGCGCCAGTGCCGGATTTTTCGCAGGCGTCCGCTTTTGTCTGGCACCCCGATCCGGACCGTCTGGAACCAATCGCACGGGTGAACCGCGTGGATGTGGGGCTTTTGGTTGGTGTAGACCGGTCTCGTGATACATTGATGGCAAACACTGCACAGTTTGCGCGTGGGTTGCCCGCGAATAACGCGCTTCTCTGGGGCGCACGAGGGATGGGAAAGTCCAGCCTTGTCAAAGCAGTACATGGCGCACTTTCCACCGACTATCCGCTGCTGAAGATTGTTGAGGTCCAACGCGAGGACCTGCCGACCATCGGACGCTGCCTGAACCTACTGCGCGGGGCAGATGCGCGTTTCATCCTGTTTTGTGATGACTTGTCATTCGGGCATGATGATGCGCATTACAAGTCGCTCAAGGCCGTGCTGGATGGCGGGATTGAGGGCCGGCCGGAGAACGTGGTGCTTTTTGCCACATCAAATCGTCGTCATTTGATGCCACGCGATATGATCGAGAATGAACGTTCAACGGCTATTTCGCCTTCGGAAGCAGTCGAAGAGAAGGTGTCTTTGTCAGACAGATTTGGCCTGTGGCTTGGCTTCCATCCGTGCGATCAGGATGAATATCTGGCGATGATCCGCGGTTATTGCGATGCGTATGGGGTCGCGATTGATGATGCGACCCTGAAGGCAGAGGCGATCGAATGGCAGGCCACACGCGGCAGTCGTTCCGGACGCGTGGCGTGGCAATACTTTACTGACCTTGCCGGGAGGCGCGGCGTCCAACTGTCGTAAGATGGGTTTAAACCCATCTTACGGTGCGGCGTCTGTCAGGGCAGGTAATCGGCAGGATCGACACTTTGCAGACCGCGCCTGACTTCGAAATGCAGGTATGACGGATCACCGGCGCGCACTTTGCCGATCGTTTGGCCGCGTGTCACCGTGTCACCCTTCGACACCGTCAGGCTGTCGATATTGGTATAGACCGTCAGTAACCCGTCGCTGTGCTTGATCACGACAATCGCCACGCCGCTGGTATTGTTGGTCACTGCCGCGACGCTACCAGCGTCCGCCGCTTTAACATTGGTTCCGGTCGGTGCACCAATATCGATCCCTTCATTTCGACCGGGCGCGTAGGCCCGGATAATGCTACCTTCAACCGGGCGGCTGAACCGGGCATCCGATGATGATGCTGGCGTGGTGGCCCCGATATCTGGTGTGTCTGGTGTAGCGGATGCCGGCAGTGGTACCGATGGCGTCTCGGCCGGCAATGGGGCAGCCGCACTTGGCGGCACTGGCGTTTGCGTCCCGACGCCCGGTGCCGTCACTTCCTGCGGTGCTGCCGCTACTAGTACGGCCCCCGCTTGTGGGATCAGAAGGAATTGCCCTTCACGTACTGTGAATTCCGCGTCCAGACCGTTCCATTCAGCGATGCTGCGGACGGGCACATTATAGAGCCTTGAAATCGCAAAGACCGTTTCGCCGCGTACAACCTGATGTCGGATGGGTTCCGCACCTGCCGGTGCTGCAGGCGCTGGTGCTGCAATCGGCGTTGTAACAGGAGACGCCGGATCAAGTGGTGTGGTCGTGACCGTATTGGTCGCATCCGCACGATCAAGCGCGCCTGTCGCAATGGCGGATACATCCAGCGGCTGACCGGTGACAGCACCGGTTGCGGCTGATGGTTCTGCAACACGCTGGGGCAGGGCGATGATCTCGTCCCGCCGGAGGATCACATCAGGCTCAATCCCATTATAGGTCGCCAGTTCATTCGCATCGAGACCAAGCCGGATCGCGATGCCACGGATTGTGTCATCCTGCTGGGCTACAACTACCTGATAGTTGGGGTAAGAGATAATACCCCGATCATCAGGCCGTGGCCGCCCGGGCAGGTCCTGCACCGCCCGGCTGGTGTCAAATCCGTTGGCATTATCGCGCAGATCGAAATCGAAAGGTTCGTTACAGGCACCAAGTGCGGCCAGTGCCACACCTGCCATCAATACACGTCGTGCTGGGGTCCGCTGTTGGGACATCATACCGCTCCTCTTGCCAAGTCGCCCCTTGTTGCCGGGGTCGTACTATATCTTGTGCCTTTTTAGTCTGTTCCGAGCCCTTCTAGCAAGGGAACAAAGCGTACAGGCCGTAATTCGTCGTATTCGTAACCGTTTTCGAGCCGTGTGACCCGGATCAGGCTTTGCACGGCGTCCGACTGCCCCACCGGCAGCACCATGATACCGCCAACCCGCAATTGTGCCAACAAGGGGCCGGGCGGATCTTCTGCTGCCGCCGTCACCAGGATCCGGTCAAAGGGGGCCTGTTCGGTAAACCCGTGGCTGCCATCGGCGGTGAAAGTGGTAATATTCGTGATGTCATGCGCCTCGAACATCGCGCGGGCGGCATGAACCAGGCGCCGATACCGATCCACGGTATAGACCCGCCGTGCCAATTTGCTGAGGATGGCGGCCTGGTAGCCGGAGCCCGTGCCGATCTCTAGCACTTTGTCGCGCGGATTGATCCGCAAGGCCTGTGTCATCAGGCCGACAACTGAGGGCTGGCTGATCGTCTGCCCGCAGGCAATAGGCAGGGGCATATCCTCATATGCCCGGTCGGCAAAGGTGCCCTTCACATAATCGGCGCGGTCCACCTGTTCCATAGCTGTCAGCACGCGCGTATCCGTCACGCCCTTGCTGCGCAGGGCATAAAGGAACTGCATCTTGGTGGGGCCGTCAAAGGTCACTTCAGCACATCCTCAAGCGTCGCAACCATATCGTAATCCGTTAGATCCGCCCGCATCGGCGTGACCGAGATATATCCATCAAGGTTGGCTGCAGCATCCGTGCCGGGTGCGGTGGGTTCGTGCTGCGGTCCGCCGCGCACCCATAGAAACTTGCGCCCGGTGGGCGATGTCTGCGCCTCCGCCCGGAAGCGCGTATTTAATCGAAACCCTTGTGTTGTGGCCGCCATACCTTTGACGTCTGCCCCCGGCACGGGCGGGAAATTCACGTTGTAGAACACCTTGTAGTCCGCATCATCCCACAGCGCATCATTCATCAGCGCCCGCACTGTCGCTACGCCATGGTCCGCCGCAGCCTCGAACGGGTTATCCAGATCAGCATTGCCGGGGCCATAGAATTGCGACAAGGCAATTGACCGCACGCCTTGCAGCGCACCTTCAATGCACGCCCCAATCGTGCCAGAATAAAGCGTATTCTCTGCTGCGTTGTTGCCCCGGTTCACGCCGGACAAGATCAGGTCGGGCGGGTTGTCTTTCATCACATCGTACAAACCCGCGATGACGCAATCAGCCGGAGAGCCTTCAGCGGCAAAGCGGCGGTCTTCAAGCTGCACGATCATGGTGGGGTGGGTGTAGCTGATGCAGTGGCCGACGCCGGATTGTTCGAATGCCGGCGCAACTGTCCACACCTCACCATCGGCGCCGGCAACTTCATGGGCGATGTCAGTCAGAACCCGCAGCCCGGGGGCGTTGATACCGTCGTCATTAGTGATGAGAATGCGCATAACCGCCCCTTCGCTGTTGGTTTGTTCCTAAGCGAGGGGGCGGGGCGCGGCAAGTCAGGTTGCAAGGGCAACGTCACGTTGCCGGGCACCATAGATCGTCAGCAACACTGTCGCCGAAAAGATAACCCATTGCGGCATCGGCCAGAGTGAGCCGAGCATGGTTGTTCCATAGAAAAGAAACAGCCCGATCCAACCGATCTGCATTGCGGCAAGCGCGATCATCAACGGGCGGGATGAATGCTGCGCCAGCCAGAAATACGCGCCTGCAAAGACAATCAGGTTGATTGTGATCACGTGCCATAACACCGCCGCCATTGACGCGAGATGCGCTGTCGGCAGCACGGTCTGGTACACATCATGATATTCGGGGCCACCTGCGAAAACATGGACCCCCGTGGTCAGAACCATGATCGCACCGGCGATTGTAAGGGGAATGTTCATCATCAAATCCTTTCCATACGTATACGTATGGTTGCGTGGCGACTTGCCGATGTCAATACGGGTGCGTATGGTTTTGGGATGGTACAAAAAAAGCAACGCCTTGGGCGGCAGGAATGGATCAACGCGGGCTTTCGCGCGCTGGCGCTCAAGGGACCCGAGGGGTTACGGGTTGAACCGATCGCGCGTGAGCTTAAGGCGACAAAGGGTTCATTTTATTGGCATTTCAAGGATTTGTCGGAGCTGCAGAGATCCATGCTTACCTATTGGGAAGACGCAGCGACCCATCGCATCATTGCGCGGCTGGAGGAACTGCCGCGTGGTCTGCCGCGGCTGGAGGCGCTGGTGCAGGCTGCCAATATGCCGCATGAGGCCCAAGGCGGAGCCGGTGCCGAGGCCGCGCTGCGTGCCTGGGGTCGCACCTTTGCCCCGGCGGGCGCGGCGGTGGCGCGGGTTGATGCGCAGCGGCTGGCCTTTGTCGCTGACTGCCTGGCCGATATGGAGGTGGATACGCCCGAATTGCCCGCCTTGTTCTACGCCGCCCATGTGGGGCTGGAACAATTGTCGATGCATTCTGACGTTGATCCTCTCAAAACGTTAATGCGCTTCGTCAGCATGGTCAGAGAATTGCAAAAAACATAGCGACTCACGCGACCGGACATGTGCCATCAATGATCATATCCGCGTGGGTGGCGGGGTCTTCTTCCGCCAGATAATGATCCTCTTCCTCTTGCCAGCTCTGCCAAAGCGTTAACGCTTCTGCCCCGTCCCGTGCCAATCCGCGCTGCAGACGGATGTCGCGCGGTGTTTCAACATAAAGGCAAAATGTTAATGCAGGCCGAAACAGGGCGCGCGTTGCGCTGACCCCTTCGACAATGACTGTTCCGCCGGTGGGAACGTCATGCCATTCCGCCAATGCATGCTTCCCCCAGTCATATCTTTGATATCTGGCTGGCTTGTTCTGGCGTAAGGGATTGATCACTTGCACCATGAAACGGCCATACCAGTCCAGTGGCATGTCGGGTGTGGCAAAAACATCCGTCTGGATCACCGGCGCGGCAAGGTGCTTGGCCAGGTTTCGGGCCAATGTCGACTTGCCAGAACCGCCGCATCCGTCAATGCCGACGATCCGCGCAACCATACCCTTGGGTCGCTCCGCTGCCATGATTTGATCAGCGATGACCTGCAGAGGCGGGTTGCTCATCCCAGAATGGCGGGCAAGAGCCGGGCAGCCTCTGCATTTGGATCAGTGAGCGCTGCGCGATCTTCGCCGGGATGAAACCGTGCCCGTGTGGCCGTTGGCATGGGCGCCGGGGTTAGAATGTGCACTTTGGGGCCTGTCTTGGTTGTCTCAGCCTGCCAGGAGCGGGCAAGCGCGATTTGCGCCGCTTTTGTTGCACCATAGGCACCAAAGAACTGCTCTCCTCCGCGTGGATCGTCAAAGAACACGGCCTGTCCGGTCTGGCCCAAAAGCGGGGCGACATAGCTGATAAGGCGCGCGGTGGCGTCGATGTTCACGCTGATCGACTTTGCCAAATCCTTGGGGCCGATATGGCCCGCAGGGGCCAGCGGGGCTGCGTGAACGGCCGTATGTAACCACACATCCAGTTTGCCCCAGCGATCAAAGATGCCACGGCATAACTGCTGCATGGCCGCATCGATGGTGATGTCCATGGGGGCCAGGGTGGCCTGTCCACCAGCGGCTTGAATGGTGTCGTCCAGTTCTTCCAGCGCGCCGACGGTTTTGCCAACGGCGATGATGTGATGTGTGGGGGCAAGCGCCTTGGCCAAGGCCGCGCCCAAACCGCGCGAGGCGCCGGTGATCAATGCAGTCTGTGTCATGGCCCGGACATGTGCCGAACCGCTGGCAAGGTCAAGAGGTCGTAAGCGTCAGCGAATAAACGGTGCCCCGCCGGTCGGTCAGTTGGACTTGCCTGTCGCCAACTGCAGCTACGGTATAGCCGAACGCGCGCGCACCCATCTGGACACGCTCGATCCGACCGCGAGGCGAGCGCAGCAGGGCGGCGGGCCCGTCATGGGCCTGCATCACCCCAAGCAGGGTCAATTGGCTCAGGTCAATGGCATCGGCAATCGTTGCCTTGGCGGCCACATGGGCCGGTGTCGTTTCTGTCATCTGGTGAATACCGCTCAGGTTCTTGTTTGAGCGGTGTCATGCCAGATGCTTTTGTTAATAAACAGGCAACAATATGGGCATGACGTGAGGTATTCCGTCGCATTCCTGCCCTAATCCGGTCAAATTGGCGTGATCAAGGGCTCGCCGTCTTCTTTGTAGACCGGTTCGGTCAGTGGTTTCTCCAAAAGCGGCAGCACAGCCTCGGACGGTCGGCACAGGGCAACACACTTCGGCGTGCAGACAATCGGCCGGTTAACGAGGATCGGATGGGCGACCATCGCATCCAACAGTGCGTCATCGCTGACGGTAGGATCAAGCAGGCCCAGCTCTTCTGCTGGCGATTTCGATGTGCGCAGCGCGGCGCGTGGGGTCAGGCCGGCGGCAGCGAAAAGCGCTTGCAATTGCGGTCGGGTCCAGCCGGTTTTGAGGTATTCGATGATGACGGGTTCCGTGCCCGACGCACGAATGACAGCCAGCACATTGCGGGATGTACCGCAATCCGGGTTGTGGTGGATAACCGTGGTCATTCCGCCGCTGTCTTTGCCTGGAACCCCTGCTCAATCATATCGGACGGGGCAACCGGGTATTCACCCGAGAAGCAGGCGTCGCAATAGGCGGGCGCATTCTTGTCGCGGCCCTTTGCTTCGCCCACGGCACGATACAGCCCGTCGAGGCTGATGAATTTCAGGCTGTCCACACCAAGATGCGTCTGCATCTCTTCTTCCGACATCGTCGCGGCGAGCAGTTTTTCCCGCTGCGGTGTGTCCACCCCATAAAAACAGGGCCATGCCGTTGGGGGCGACGCGATGCGGAAATGGACCTCTGCCGCGCCCGCATCCAGGATCATCTCCTTGATCTTGCGGCTGGTCGTGCCGCGCACAACGCTGTCATCCACCAGGATCACGCGCTTGCCCTTGATCAGGGCGCGGTTGACGTTCAGCTTCAGACGCACACCCATGTTCCGGATACTTTCGGTCGGCTCGATGAATGTCCGGCCCATATATTGGTTGCGGATGATGCCCATGGCGTAGGGGATACCTGATTGCAGGGAATAGCCGATGGCCGCAGGTGTGCCACTATCGGGGACGGGGCAGACCAGATCAGCGTCAACAGGGGCTTCCTTTGCCAGTTCGCGCCCGATATTCTCGCGAGTTTCATAGACTGATCGCCCGCCAAGGATGCTGTCGGGGCGGCTGAAATAGACATGCTCAAAAATGCAAAACCGCGCGCGGTTGGGGCGGAACGGGAAATGGCTTTCCACACCTTTTTCAGCAGTGATCACCACCATCTCGCCCGGTTTGATTTCGCGGACGAATTCGGCCCCGATGATGTCCAAGGCGCATGTCTCGGACGCCAGCGCCCAGCCGTCGCCGATTTTGCCCAGCACCAGCGGACGCACGCCCAAGGGGTCGCGGCAGCCGATCAGCTTGGTGCGGGTCATGGCTACGATGGAAAACGCGCCTTCAACCTTGCGCAGCGCCTCTTCCATCCGGTCGGGGATGGTGCGGCCCATGGAGCGGGCCATCAGATGGATAATGCATTCGCTGTCCGAAGAGCTTTGAAAGATCGAGCCACGTTCAATCAACTCGCGTCGCAGCGACATGGCGTTGGTAATATTACCGTTATGGGCAATTGCGGCCCCGCCCATGGAAAACTCGCCAAAGAATGGCTGCACGTCGCGGATCGCGGTCTGCCCCTTTGAGCCTGCGGTGGAATAGCGCACGTGCCCGATGCCGATCGTTCCCGGCAGGATCTGCATCGTATCGGCGCTGGTAAAGTTGTCGCGCACCAGCCCCATGCGGCGGGCCTGATTGAAACCGGTCTCGGCGTCATGGGTGACGATTCCGCCTGCCTCTTGCCCGCGATGTTGCAGGGCGTGCAAACCTAGGGCCACGAAGTTGGCCGCGTCGGTGACGCCCACAACGCCGAAAACGCCACATTCCTCTCGTAATTTATCGTCGTCAAGGGGATGGGCAGGGGGCATCTGGGTGGACAAGGGGGCAGCTCCGAATCCGTTTGCACTGGTCTGCCCCGGTCTTAGCGGGTCGGGGACGTGCTGTCACCAAACGATCATGACCAACGGCAGGGAAACACTGTTTCGTCCCGATAACGGGCGTTCCTTAGGCGCCGCGCCCTTTGGGCAGCAGCCCTGCGGCCCGCACGGCCGGCATGAAACCCCGGCTGATCGGGCGGGTGCTGCCATCCGACAGTGTCAATTCACCACGGTCGCCGATGCGGGCCACTTTGACGACCTGATCCAGAGCCACCCAATGGGATCGATGCACTTGCAGGCCCTGCGTCTGGCCGACCTCCGCCATCGCGTCCGCTAGGCGCATCAGAACCAGCTCTGTCCCGGTGGTCGTGGTCACGCGCACGTAGTGGTCTTCGGCACTGAGCATTATCAGAGCGCTGCGCTTTTGCGGCGCTCTCGGGATCGTTGGCACAGTGTGTTTGGTTATGCGTGGGTTGCGGTTATGGCTGTGACGGCATTGTCATCCTTTGACATCAGGGGAAGCTTGTTGCCGATACCGGTCAGTCCGATCCACGCGCTGTCGGTCGTAACGATCTGCGGCTTGTGGCAGGGCATCAGGGCCATCCGTCAGGGGCGCATCGCCGATCATCAAAGGGAGATGCGCAGCCTTTACTTCTGGGTGATGGGGGTGGCGGGTCTGTTCACCTTCTTGCCGGGCAGACGCATGAATGCGGTGTTCTTTGCCGACGCGCCGCTGCAAGGGTTTTGGCTGATGACGGGACTGATCGGCACAGGGTTGGCATGGTATGCCTAGGTCAATCGCCATCGAGCGGTCGGGTGATGGTAAAATAGAGGAAAGGCCGCGCACAAAAGTGTCGCGGCCTTCATTCTGTCAGATGTCTTTGATTATTCGGTTGGCGCGGTGTCGGCTGGTGCGCCACATGTTCCGACCAGCTGTTGATACTGTTCAGTGATCCAGCCAAGCGCCTGTTCGGGGTTTTGTTCTTCGATCTGGCCCGTCAGCTGGGCAAAGACACGGGCCGAGCGGCTGTCGTCGATGATGGCCACCTCTTGGCTGGCAAATACGGTGTCGTAGACAAAGAAGGCCACAGCGACCAGCAGGATGCCACGGAACACGCCAAACAGGAAGCCAAGCGCCTGATCGACCCCACCAAGGGCAGACCGCTGCACCACGCTGGAAAACAGCGGTGTGAAGATCGAGACGACAACCAAGGCCACCGCGAAAACGGCAGCAAACGCAGCAATAATGGCCAATTCGCAGCTGTCACCGATGAAATCACCGATGATCGGCACTTGCCGCACAAGTGGTTCAACCTGATCGGCAAAGATGAAAGCCACGATGGTGGCACCGATCCAACCCAGAATCGCCATTGCCTCGCGCACAAACCCCCGGCTGTAGGCCAGTACGCCCGAGAGTACGATAATGAGCGCGACGCCTGCGTCGACGAGTGTGAAGCCTTCCATGGTCCGTCTCCTGCCGATGACGCTAACGTGCGCCAAATACCTCTTCAACAAATCCGGCAAGGTCGGTCGCGTTGCGCAGACCCAGACCGGTCACCGCTGGCTGTTTCGCCTGTTGCGGTATGATCGCAGAGGTAAAACCAAGTTTCTGGGCTTCTTTCAATCTATTTTCGGTTTGAACCACCGGACGCAGCGCGCCCGATAGGCTGATTTCCCCGAAAATGACGGCCTCTGCCGGCAAAGCGGCGTCTTCCCGCGCAGAGACAAGGGCCGCCGCGACGGCGAGGTCTGCGGCAGGTTCAGAGATGCGCAAACCCCCTGCTACATTGAGATAAACGTCCAATCCGGTGAAGGGCACACCGCAGCGGGATTCGAGCACGGCGAGGATCATCGCAAGGCGTCCGCCATCCCATCCGACCACGCTACGGCGGGGTTGGCTGTGTGGCGAAGGTGCCACAAGTGCCTGGATCTCGCACAGCATGGTCCTTGTGCCTTCGATGCCCGCGAAGACCACCGATCCTGGGGCAGGGGTGCCGCGTTCTGACAGGAACAGGGCGGAGGGATTCTTGACTTCTGCCAGCCCTTTACCGGTCATCTCGAATACGCCAATTTCGTCCGCTGGGCCAAACCGGTTCTTGACGCTGCGCAGAATGCGGAACTGGTGACCGCGTTCGCCTTCGAAATAAAGAACAGTGTCAACCATGTGTTCGACCACGCGCGGGCCTGCTATTGTGCCATCCTTGGTCACATGTCCGACCATGATGACCGACATGCCGTTGCGCTTGGCAAAAGTGGTCAGTTCATGGGCGGATGAGCGGACCTGCGACACGCTGCCTGGAGCGCTGTCGACATTGTCGGCCCACATCGTCTGGATCGAGTCGATGATGGCCAGGTCGGGTTTTTCGGCCTCCAGCGTTGTGAGGATATCACGCAGGTTGGTTTCGGAAGCGAGCATAACCGGACTTTTTTCAAGCCCCAGACGGCGGGCGCGCATCTGAACCTGGGCATTGGATTCCTCGCCGGAAATATAGATAACTTTCAGACCGTTACGGGCAAATCTTGCAGCAGCCTGCAGCAGCAATGTGGACTTGCCGATGCCGGGGTCGCCGCCGACGAGCAGGGCAGAGGCTTTGACAAGGCCGCCGCCCAGGACCCGGTCCAATTCGCCGACGCCTGCTTCGGTCCGGGGCGGTTCCTTCTCCTGGGTTTCAAGGTCGGTCAGCGTGATGGCTTTCCCGCGTGCACCGCCCAGTGTTTTGCCTTTGGGGCCTGACGACAGCGCCTTGTCTTGGGTAATCGAATTCCAGGCGCCACAGCCGTCGCAGCGCCCGGACCATTTGCCAAAACTGGCGCCGCATTCATTGCAGGAAAAAGTAAGATCTTTGGCCATGTTCACCTTTTGGACCAGTTTGCCGACCGGGGCAATGGTTTAGGCCGTGGCCTTTGCCCGCGGTGTCAGCGCAGAGATCGCGATGGACGCGAGGATACAGGCGGTGAACATATAAAGGCCCCATCCGGTTTCGACCTTGCCGATGCCGACGCCCTTGAAGGCTACGATATAAAGTGCGACGAGGAAAACATCGGCCATCGCCAGTTTTCCTATCCACGACAGCGCTGGAATCGTGTTGTCTTTCAATAGGTTAAAATGCACAAGTGCGAGGCCGATAGTTTTGAGATAGGGCGCAAAGAGCGCAAAAGCGGTGACCAGAAGGGCAAGAGCCACGTCGCTTTCCCACAGCGCCTGCATGCCGGTGATCACGCTGATTTCGTTCAGACCAAAGAGCGGTAAGAGACCCGCCCGCATCAATGGCGCAAACCACGCGATGGGAAACAGGATCAGAAGTGACAGATTGGCGATGCGCAGAATGTTTAACATGGGGACCCTTAATGAAACCTTAGGGCTATGTAAGGGCGGCGCGCCTTATTTGCCAAAGGTCTTGCGATTGTAGCGTGCGCCAAGCTGGGTCAGCACCTCGTAACCGATTGTTCTGGCTTGGTTTGCCAGATCGTCAACACTCTGTTGCGGGCCGATCAGTGTCAGCTTTGTCGGCGTCTCGGCCAAGTCAGTTACGTCAATTGTCAGCAGATCCATGGAAACCCGCCCGACCAGTTTGCAGGGCGTATCGCCATGGTAAAGGGTGGCCTTGTCTGACAACATACGAAAGATGCCATCAGCGTAACCGCCTGATACGGTTGCGATTTTTGACGGGCGCTCCGCCTGCCAGCTATTGCCGTATCCGACAACTTCGCCTTCGGCCACATCGCGCACCTGAATGACCGGAAGGTCGAGTTCGATGGTTGGTGTTGCCTGCTCAAACGGGAGGCCGCCATAAAGACCTATGCCGGGGCGGGTCAGGTCGAAATGATAATCCGGGCCGAGGAGGATGCCGCCGGTTGCGGCAAGCGAGCGGGGTGCGCTGATCCCGTCGGTCAATTGTTTAAAGTTATCAAGCTGGTAGGCGTTCATCGGATGGTCGGGCTCATCCGCACAGGCCAGATGTGACATGACCAGTGTCGGGTTCTGGGCCAGTGCCAGTTCGGCGATGGCCGCCCATTCCTGCGCTTCCATGCCCAGCCGGTTCATGCCGGTATCAAGCTGGATGCCGAACGGATGGCCGGGCAGGGTTTCGAAATGATGCGTCAGCTGATCGACCGAGTTGATCATGGGCGTCAGTTTCAGCTCGCGGATCAGATCCGTGTCGCCTTTCATATGCCCGGAAAACACCGATATATCGGGCTTTCCGCCCAATTCCTCGCGGATCGCCACGGCCTCTTCCGCGACGGCGACAAAGAACTGGCGCACGCCTGCCTTGAACAGCGCCTTGGCCACATTGGCCCCGCCCAGACCATAGCCGTCGGCCTTGACCACGGCGGCGGTCTTGCAATTGGTCATGCCGTCCAAAGCGCGCCAGTTGGCGACGACGGCGTCAAGGTCGATAGTCAGGCGTCCGGTACTCATGCGCACCTTTTGGCAGGGGCAGGACAGGGCGGCAAGAGGTTAACGGGCCGCGCGCCGTTTTCTGCGGGCGCAAGAGTGATATCCTTGCAATGATTATGAATCCTGTAGTTTCGCGGCGTTTTTCGTTGTCGGCATCGCGTCGGACAAACGTCGGACTTGCGTATGGCAAGTTTGGCACAATTTGCGGATTAATGGGGCGTTCGGTACCTGTTCGTTAAGAAAGTCCTTCTTCTTGCCGGAATGTTCTTCTTTAAGAACACCCGAGATATTGACGAGGTTGATTTGGGTATTCTGAAAAAAGTCATCACGCAGTTGGAAACGCCCCGCGATCAGCGCCCTTTGGGCAGTGGTTGGCTGTCGGGTTCGCTGGCATTGTTGGCGTCCATTGCGGGCTTTCTGATCGTGTTGCTGCGCTGGTTTCCGGAAACGTTTTCCTACCCCGAAATCGCGTTTATTCAGGATAGCGGTGTTGTCACGGCTTTCCTGCGTTTCGTGTTGTTGTCGGGATATGCGCTGTCGCTGCTGAGCCTGATCTTAAGCCGGCACAAATCGCTGGGCTGGACCGCACTGGCGGTATCGGTGGTGGCATCGCTGATGGCCACGACACAGCCGCAGATCGCGTCAGACGCGCAACAGAGTTTCTATTTCGGCCTTGATTACTTCATCATCAACGTACTGGTTGTCGGGTTTCTTTTTGTCCCGTTGGAGCGGTTTTTCCCGGCCCGGGGCGAACAGACAGTGTTCCGCGCCGAGTGGCAGGAGGACATGTTTTACTACCTGGTCAGTTCGATGCTGGTGCAGGTGCTGGGTTTCATCACGCTGGCTCCGTCCAATTATGTAAATGCCCAGATCCCACTGGATGATGTGCGTATCTACATCGTCAATCTGCCATTCTGGTTGCAGGTGGTGATCATCATGATGGCCACCGATTTTGTGCAGTACTGGGTGCATCGCGCCTTCCATACGTTTCCTGTGTTGTGGCGCTTTCATTCCATCCATCATTCGACCAAGAAGATGGATTGGCTGGCGGGTGCCCGCATGCATTTCGTGGAGATCGCCGTGCTGCGCGGCCTGACGGCGGTGCCGATGTTTACCCTTGGCTTCGATCCGGCGGCCATTCAAGCCTATCTTCTGATCGTCTATTTCTACTCCAGCTTCATCCACGCCAATATCGGCTGGAAGATGGGCTTTCTTGAGCGGTTCTTTGTCACTCCGCGCTTTCATCACTGGCATCACGGATCGGACCGCGATGCCATCGATATCAACTATGCCAGCCATTTCCCGATTTATGACTGGTTGTTTGGGACGCATCATCTGCCGGAAACGGAGTGGCCCGAGAATTACGGTGTTGTGGGCGACACCGTGCCGCGCGGGTATTGGCGACAGTTTGTGTATCCGTTTCTGAAGCCGGAGAAGAAGGAACCGGCGGAGTAGGGACCAAGATTATTGGAATAATCTTGGCAAAAATCTTCGAAGATTTTTGGCGCCGCTGACCCTAGCTCGCTTTTGGCGGCCCTTCTTCTGGCCGGTCGAGGATGGTTTCGATCTCTTCCATTTGCGCTTGCGTCAGCGGCCCCTTGGCGAGCGCGCCGCAAAGATCGTTGACCTGTTCGGGTGTGCGGAAGCCAGGGATGGGCATGGCGTTGGGCGTGCGCGCCCAGAGCCAGGCGAGCGCCCCCTGGGCGAGCGTCCGTCCGCCCGAGGTGAGGATGTCGCGCGTGGCGTTGAGTTGCGCCAGATAGGCATCGGTGATCTTGCCGTCCTTGAAATAGTCCTGCCAGCCGGGGTTGCTGCCACGGACTTCGTCTTTGCTGAATTGCGTCTTGGCGTCGTATTTGCCGCCAAGCACCCCCATGGCGAGGGGGGAACGGACGAGCGAGAGCAGGTTCAGCTCTTCGATGACGGGCACCATGTGGCTGGCGGGTTTGAGGACGTTCATTGCATGTTCCACCGCTGTGAAGCCGGCGTGATCGGCAAAGGCGCGGGCGCTGTCGGGGAAGTCCGTGGACCAGCCATAGGCCCCGATGATGCCCTGATCATAAAGCGTGGCGAGCATGTCGAAGGTCGGCTGCGCCTCTTCCACAGGGAGTTCGTTGTTGTGGTGCAGAACAAGGTCGATCCGGTCGCGGCCCAGCCGTTTGCGTGAGGCGTCGATGGTCTGCCGGATCACCTCGGGGTCATTGATGGGGCCAATCAACTGCTTGGTTTCGGTGTTGATTTCCAGACCGATCTTGGTGGCGATGGCCACGTCGGGATGGTTTTTCAGCGCCTCACCCAGCACGGTTTCTGAATGCCCGCAGCCATAGGCCTGGGCGGTGTCGAAATGCGCGATTCCATGGTCAAGCGCTGCTGCGATGGCCGCATTTGAGACGTTATCGTCAATCTCGCCCCAGCCGACGGCGCGGCCGTCCATGAAGAAAGGGCCGCCGATGGCCCAGCAGCCAAGGCCAAGGGTGGGTTTTGCGGGAATATGTTTGAAATCAGCCATTTGTCGTCTCCAATGAAGTGCGGTAGAGAGAGATTTTGTGGTTCAGGAATTGCTTGCAGGCCTGAAGTTCAGCCTCGCGATGGGCCAGCGTGACGGCATGCCGTTGCAACAGGTCAAGCCGTTTCGCCCGTTGTTCCGGTGCGTTCTGATCGGGGGCATGGGCCGAAATTGCGAAGCTTTTGATGTCATCCAGCGGCATGCCGGTGGCGCGCAGCCGTTCCAGCGTGGTGAGCCAGTTGACATCATCGGCGCTGAACACCCGCCAGCCACGGCCGTCGCGCCGGATCTGGGGCAGCATACCGGATTTTTCGTAGAACCGGATGGTGTCCTGGGTCAGGCCGGATCGGGCGGAGGCTTCGTTGATTCGCATCGGGTCTCTCCTTTGAGGGTCTTGCGTAGCCTATTGGAGCGACTCCAGGTCAAGCGAAGTTATCAGGGTGTGCGATCAGTCATGCGTCTGTTGCCAGCGTATACATAATTGACTAGCGTCCGATCATTGTAACGACCGGGCATTTGGCCGTGTCACATAAAAGAATTGAGGAGCAATAGATGGCGGAACAGTCCACTGGCCGTAAACTGAAGATTGCCGAGCGCGAATTGCTCGAACGTGTTTTCAATGGCGCTGTGAATTATGACCTGATCCGCATTTTTGAAACCGATCCTGATGATCCCCAGAGAACGCGATCATATCAATCCGAAAATATGATTTATCTGCTGGGTGGCGACTATGCCGACGACATCTCAAAGGGGACGATGAAGCAGAAGGGAACCCTGGTTCATGAAGTTGCCCATGCGTGGCAATTCCAAAAAACAGCGTATTGCAGCGGGCAAAAGGACCGAGATGCGCATTTCAAACAGAAAGCTTATGATGCATGGCTCGAACACGCGATTATGGTTCAACGGCAAATTGAAGCTGCGATCCTTGATTGGTCAGATCAGCTGAAAGACGAGATGGAAAGGGCCCCACGGACCCAGCTACCGGCTGTAAAAGCTGCGTTGCGTCAGTACCATTCTTCGGTTCTGCAAAAACTTTATAACAAGCGTGATAGTCTGAAAGGGGTCGAAAGCAGGGCGCGTGCCCGTATTGCTACTGACAAGGCGTCGTATCTGTCGCAGGAGGCCTATGATCCCATCCTCACAACGGTTGGACCCCTGGACGAATTCGAAAGTCGGCAGTCACATGTCAATGGCGCGTTTGGGACAAGCAATGCCGGTCCTCCTTCGCTGTCTTTCGCCAACGCGAAACCGCTTCCGAATGAACGGTTGTCCGATTTCATGTGGCGCCAGGCCGAGATCAAAGAGGCCTTTGGCACGAAGTCAAATCTAAGGTTGTATCTGGAATGCAACGCCCATGAGGAAGACGGATCAAACGCGTCCTTTCTTGACTACAACTACATGCTCAAAAAACCTGGTACGGTAGGTTTTTTTGATCTGCGTGTAGAGGCTCAGGCCCAGCTCATTACCGAGTATTTCTTTTTGAAGAATGGCGTGGACCCCCGCACGGTATGGTATGATGATCTGAATACACGACCGCCGCTCAGCTTTTACGAAAAGACGATCCCATTTCTTGCGACGCCAGTGAAGATGTAGCGCGATGGTGACGAGAAGCTGCTGTCGTCGCCCTGTTGCCATGGCTTGACCAGGTTGCTGAAGCGGGCGGAGGCTTCGTTGATTCGCATCGGGTCTCTCCTTTGAGGCTCTTGCGTAGCCTATTGGAGCGACTCCAGGTCAAGGGAGTAATTGACTGGGGAGAATCGACACTGAAGGCACTCTGCCGCTGCCTTCCCATCCGGGCTTATATGGCCTGTTGGCCCGTACTGATTTGTTATTGCGCTGGTATTCGTGACGCAGAGCCGTCACGCTCAGATATCTCATCCTCTTTATGGTGGTTGGTGCCGGTGCATAGAGCTGGGAGAGCCGCAGCTTTCCGATGGGTTTCGCAACCCAGAACTACAGTTGGATCCAGGACCGGAAAGCCGTCGCCCATGAGGCCGTCAGATAGTCGTTTATCCGCGTGCTGAAATCGCAAGTCTATTCGCCTGCAACCACATCAAGCGACGTGTTCGAGGCTCTATAGGTCAATCCCAAAAAAGTAATAGTAACCACCGAGAGCGACCGCAGCTGCCGATATCAGCATGACCAGCCAGCGCGGCAGTTCACCGTCCCGTGCCAGCGCAGATTTTCTTACGAGCGACATGTCGATGGGTTTGATAGTGGCGAGGTGCAGCTCGAAGTGTCCGAAATTGAAACCACCGGGCAGAGGTTCGACCGATCGTGAGGCCGCGAAGTCAAAATCTGATCTGTTTTGGGATAACCGCTCGACGACATGAACGATCATCGGCCCATCCTTGGCCGGGTAACGCCCTGCCGGTGCACCACTGTCATAAGTCGTAAATCCAAATCCGCTAGCCTCCAAATAGTCTCTCAGCGCCGGCGGGCCTGCAAGGATTGCATCAACGGTCGCCTGATCACGGAACAACGCCTTTTTGTTGCCAGCCGCATTCCCGTCAATGCCGATATCACCCAGTGCCTGAGCGATGCGGGCGTCACTGAAGACGTCCGAGGGAAAGATATCAACGATGTCGAAATCGTAGCGCAATGTCATCTGAGGGTTCGTCTGGTTGCTTTCACGGGGCATAGGCTATTGCGGAATCCTAGCGTTTGGGGACGGATGATCGGGCCGTCAGAATTGCGTGTCGTCGCCCTGCTGCCACGGTTTCACAAGGTTGCCGAAGCGGGTGAAGCGCCCTTCGAAGCTGAGTTCGACCGTGCCGATGGGGCCGTGGCGCTGTTTGCCGATGACGACTTCGGCCTTGCCGTGCAGGCGCTCCATCTCTTCCTGCCATTGGGCCATCTTTTCCATCTCGTGATCGCCGGGTTTCTCCCGTTCTTTGTAGTATTCCTCGCGATAGACGAACATGACCACATCGGCGTCCTGCTCGATCGAGCCGGATTCGCGAAGGTCTGACAGTTGCGGGCGTTTGTCTTCGCGGGATTCGACCTGGCGAGAGAGCTGCGAGAGGGCAATGACAGGGATGTTGAGTTCCTTGGCGATGGCCTTGAGGCCCATCGTGATTTCCGAGATTTCATTGACGCGGTTTTCGGAGCGGCCGGAGCCGCGCACAAGCTGCAGGTAGTCGACGATCAACACGTCGAGCCCGTGTGTCCGTTTCAGCCGCCGGGCCCGGGCCGCGAGTTGGGCGATGGGCAGGGCAGGCGTGTCGTCGATGAAAAGCGGGCAAGCCTCCAGCGATTTGGCCGCATCGACGAAGCGGCGGAATTCAGTTTCGGTCATATCGCCGCGCCGGATCTGTTCGCTGGGCACTTCTGCTGCCTCTGACAGGATCCGGGCGGCGAGCTGCTCGGCGCTCATCTCAAGTGAATAGAAACCGACGACACCGCCATTGACGGCCCCGTCGGTGCCGTCGGGTAGCACGCCTTTCTTGTAGGCCTTGGCGATGTTGAAGGCGATATTGGTGGCCAGCGAGGTTTTCCCCATCGAGGGGCGACCGGCGAGGATCAGGAGGTCGGATTTGTGCAGGCCGCCAAGTTTCTTGTCCATGTCGACCAGGCCGGTGGATACACCAGCCAGGCCGCCATCGCGCTGATAGGCGGCGTTGGCGACGTTGACCGCATCTGTGACCGCACGCAGGAAGGATTGAAAGCCGCTTTCCGCGGTGCCCTGTTCAGCCAGAGCGTAAAGCGCCTGTTCAGCCTCGACGATTTGTTCCTTGGGTTCGCTGTCGACATCGACCTTGGCCGCCTTGTCGGCGATGTCGCGACCGACTGTGATCAGTTCACGGCGGACCGCGAGGTCATAGATCATCTGGGCGTAGTCGCGGGCGGCAAAGGCGGAAATTGCGGCACCTGCAAGGCGAGCGAGATAGGCCGGGCCGCCCAGCTCCTTGAGCCCTTCGTCATCTTCGAGGAAGGTCTTGAGGGTCACCGGCGAGGCCAGCGCATTTTTGGAAATGCGGGTCGCTGCGGTTTCGAAAATCCGGGCATGGACAGGGTCGTAGAAATGCTTGGGGCCGATGATTGAGGCGACGCGGTCAAAGATATCGTTATTGGTCAGAATCGCGCCCAGAAGCTGTTGTTCAGCTTCGATCGAATGCGGCATCAGGTCTGCGCCTGCTTCTTCCACACCGGTCGCATTGAATGCGGTGATTTCGTTCATTGGCCTACCTCACTTGTCCCGCGTGCCTCTTAACAGGTGGTCTGCGCGCGGGGCCATCTGGAAATGATGGTGGACAGGCAGCGGGATAAACCTGTGGACAATTCTGATCGGGAGTCTGTCCTACCACAAATTGTGGTGATCGCCAAAACAAACACGACATGCGCATTGCACCGGCGATTCTGGGGACGGTTTGTGCACAGACCTGTGTGTAAGTTTTTTTGACCCTTTGGTTAAGTCGGCTGCCAACCGTGAGGGTCGTTCAGGTAAGCCTCGACCGCGTCCAGCGTAGCCGTGTCGTAGGCCTTGCGCGCCTTGGCTTCGGCCAGCACATCCCACCAGGTACAGAGCGAGATGAGTTGCACGCCGTGATCAGCCAGAGTTTTTTCTACGCCCTGGAAGATATCGTAAAAAAAGATAACTGCGGTGGCGTTGCAGGTGGCCCCGGTGTCGCGGATCGCGTCGACGAAAGACAGTTTCGACCCGCCATCGGTGGTCAAATCCTCGACCAACAGCACACGCTGGCCTTTCGTCATGACCCCTTCGATCCGGGCATTGCGCCCGTAACCTTTGGGTTTTTTCCGCACATAGGTCATTGGCAGGGCGAGCCGTTCGGCGACAAAGGCCGAGAAGGGGATGCCAGCGGTTTCGCCGCCTGCAATATTGTCGAACGCTTCGAACCCGGCCTCGCGCATGATGGTGACGGCCATGAAGTCCATGAGAGTGGCGCGGATGCGCGGATAAGAGATCAGCTTGCGGCAATCCACATATGTCGGGGCCTGCTTGCCCGAGGCGTGTGTGAACGGTTCGGTGGCATTAAAGTCAATTGCGCCGATTTCGATCAGCATACTGGCGGTCAGGCGCGCCATTTCGTCTTTGGTCGGAAAGGAGGTGGGGATCATTCTTGTTCTCTGCTCTTTAGTCGACAACCCGCCAATGCAGGTCAAAACCGGGGTCGAAGACCGTGACAGGCCCATCAGCCGTTTCGATCTGGGCGGGATAGGTTACCGGATCGCCTTTTTCCAAGGTAATCGTGTCTTCATTCGCGGGCAGCCGGTAGAAGTCGGGTCCGTTGAGCGAGGTGAACGCTTCCAGCTTTTTGAGTTTGCCCGCAGCTTCGAATACTTCGGCGAGGCAGGACAGCGTGTTGGGCGCGGTGAAAATGCCCGCACAGCCACAGGTCTGCAGCTTGGCCGGGTCGGTATGGGGCGCGCTGTCTGTGCCCAGGAAGAACCGTTTGTCGCCGGAGATGGCGGCCTGTACCAGTGCGACCCGGTGTGCCTCGCGCTTGGCCACGGGCAGGCAGTAGTAATGCGGCTTGATCCCGCCTGCGAGGATGTGGTTGCGGTTGATGATCAGGTGGTGGGTTGTGATCGTGGCCGCAAGGTTCTTGTGGTTGTCGCGCACGTAGTCGACCGCGTCCTCGGTCGTGACATGTTCCATCACGACCCGCAGATCGGGCACCTTTTTCCGCAGTGGTTTCAACACCTTGTCGATGAACACCGCCTCGCGGTCGAAGATGTCGATATCGCTGTTTGTCACCTCACCATGCACGCAAAGCGGCATGCCGATATCGGCCATGGTTTCCAGAACCGGCCGAACCTTGTCGAAGTTCTTGACCCCGGATGCCGAGTTTGTGGTGGCCCCGGCGGGGTAGAGTTTGACGGCTGTTGCGATCCCGCTGGTATGGGCGTGGGCCACATCGGCCGGGTTGGTGTCTTCGGTCAGATAGAGCGTCATCAACGGGGTGAAACCGGCCCCGTCCGGCAAAGCCGCCATGATCCTGTCGCGATAAGCGCTGGCCTGTTTTGCAGTCACCACTGGCGGCACCAGATTTGGCATGATGATCGCGCGGGCGAAATGCCGGGCCGTCTCCGGCAGCACCGCTTGCAGCATGGCGCCGTCACGCAGGTGCAAATGCCAATCGTCAGGGCGCCTTATGGTCAGGCGGGTCGGGTGTTTTTCGCTCATGTTGCTCGATTACACCTTTGCGTGCCCGGTGACCATAGCCGCCGGACCCGACCCCTTGCAGTTCTGTGCCAGCATTCCGATATTAACCATTGAGCAGATCTAACAGCCGGAGAACCCCATGCTTGGCTTTCTTATTGCCGCCGTCGCAGGCTTTTTGACACCGCAGCTTGAGACGCCTGTTGCGGGCCCCATCGTAAAAGCGATGGAAGGGCATATAACCGTTGAACCAGCCGAGAAACGCCTGATTGCGTTCATGGTTGCCATGTTGGCCGCGGCCATCGCTGCTGCCCTGTTGAACAGCGGCACACCATTCTGGGTCATTCTGGGGGGTGTTCTGGGCTATTTCGGCACGCGCCTGTTCGAGGCCGGCAAGAAGGCCGTGGATGCCCGGAACGGTGATAGCTAGGCGGCCTGCGTTTCTGTCAGTCTTTGCAGGGTTTTGCTGAAAAACTCGTTCTGACCGCGCCGCAGCATGTAGGTGCAAATGATCACGGCAAGCCGCTGATGGTTTGTGCGCATCAGATGCGTCACCAGTGATCGCGCATAGGTGTGGTCATAACGCCGGGCGCGCAAAAGCTGGGCAAAGCGTTTGCCGTCCAGTGATCCGTCCATCGCCAGTTTGATCATCACGTCGTGAATGCCCAGCCGATCAAAGGCCCGGTCAAGCTGCGTGCCCATGAGCGGGCAGGGCAGCAGGGTGACATTGGGGTTTTTGAACAGCATGGCATGGATCGTGTCGAGATGCTGGGACGGGTCATAGGCCACAAACACCGCTTCCGCCGCGTCGATCATGTCAGGCGCATAACCGTAGCGGTCATTGAAGTTGATTTGCCGGTGGGCTTTGTAGCGGGGATCCCAGCTTGTGATTTTGGGGTCCAGCGTGGCCTGCGGGCGCAGGGCGATGACGGTTGCACCGGGCGCGGCTACCGAAAAGGCGGCAGCGGCATATGCGCCTTCATGTGCACCGTGAAACAGGATCGTTTCGAAATCGTCAAAGAACCCGTCATCGGTCAGCCGATCGAAGAAATCATAGACCGCGGGGTCGCGAAACCAGCTTTGTCCTTTTGACATCAGCGCCAGATGCGACCAGCCGTCATGGCGGGCATAGGCAAAGCCGCGCGGTTCGGCATCGGTGTTGTGCGCCCGGATCGTTTCGGCGTTTTCAAAGGTGACGAGCAGGTTGTTTCCCGCCTCAAGGAAACCCGCAAAGTGGTCGGCACCCAGCTGTTCAAAGAACCCAAGATCATCGCAGATATCATCGATCTGGGAAAACCACGCATTGGGTTCCAGTTCTTTCAGCTCTGTCTCAATCGTCAATTGTGGGTCTTGCATCGTCGCGCTCCTTCCCGGGTTTATCCCCGGTTATTGGAGCGAGAAATACATACCCTTTAAGGCAGAACTTGGCGCAATGCCGCTGATGATTGGCGCTATTTTATCTTAAAAGAACGCCTGCAGTCCGGTTTGTGCACGCCCGAGAATAAGTGCATGCACGTCATGCGTGCCTTCATAGGTGTTCACCGTCTCGAGGTTGACCATGTGGCGCATGATCTGAAAATCCTCACTGATTCCATTGCCCCCGTGCATGTCGCGGGATGCCCGCGCGATATTGAGCGCCTTGCCGCAATTGTTCCGCTTCATCAGGCTGATCATTTCGGGGGCGGCGGTGCCTGCTTCCATCAGGCGCCCAAGCTGCAGGGCGGATTGGGTGCCGAGGGCGATTTCGGTCTGCATGTCGGCGAGTTTCTTCTGGAAAAGCTGGGTCTGCGCCAGGGGTTTGCCGAATTGCTTGCGGTCCAGCCCGTATTGGCGTGCGGCGTGCCAGCACGCCTCTGCCGCGCCCATCACACCCCAGGCGATCCCGTATCGGGCGCGGTTGAGGCATCCGAACGGCCCCTTGAGGCCCTGGACGCCGGGCAGGAGCGCGTCTTCGCTGACTTCCACATTATCCATCACGATTTCGCCGGTGACAGAGGCGCGCAAGCTGAGTTTCCCGCCGACTTTGGGTGCGGTCAGGCCGGGGGTCCCCTTGTCGAGCACGAAGCCACGGATCTTGCCGTCATGCGCTTCGGATTTGGCCCAGACGACAAAGACATCGGCGATAGGCGCGTTGCTGATCCACATCTTGGAGCCGTTCAGGACATAACCGTTCGCGGTTTTCTTCGCGGTTGTCTTCATGCCGGCCGGATCGCTGCCTGCGTCCGGTTCGGTCAGGCCGAAGCAGCCGATCAGGGTTCCTGCGGCAAGTCCGGGCAGGTATTTCTGGCGCTGGGCGTCAGAGCCGTAGGCGTGGATCGGGTACATAACCAAGGACGATTGCACCGACATCATGGAGCGGTAGCCGCTATCGACTCGCTCAATCTCGCGCGCGACAAGGCCATAGGTCACGTATCCGGCCCCAAGCCCGCCGTATTCTTCGGGGATGGTGATGCCCAGCAGGCCCGCATCGCCCATTTCCTTGAAGATACCGGGATCAACTGTCGCCTCGCGATAGGCCTCCGTCACCTTGGGCTGCAACGTATTTTGCGCGAAAGTGTGGGCCGCATCGCGCAGCATGCGTTCGTCTTCGGTCAGCTGATCTTCCAACCGCAGGGGATCGGCCCAGTCGAATGGTCCCAGATCGGGGCCGAAACCTGTTGTCTTGATGGGGGTCGCTTCGTTCATGGCTGGGTCCTTTCGCTGTTAGGGCGCAGGGTATGACTTTGGTCGGGCGGGGGCAATGGACGGGTTGACGCGCGTGCGCCGGGATGCAGCTATGACCCGTAAGGGAGATTTGCATGGCATTTGGCAGTATTGATGAGGTGCAGGCCGCGCTGGCCGGGCAGGATTATGTCTGCGGGCGGGCATTGGCCACGGTGGTGTTTCTGAGTCTGAAACTGGGGCGACCCCTGTTTCTGGAAGGCGAGGCGGGCACGGGCAAGACCGAGATTGCCAAGGCGATTGCGGCCGCGCTGGGGCGTCGGCTGATCCGGTTGCAGTGTTATGAGGGGTTGGATTCGGCCTCGGCCGTTTATGAATGGAATTTTGCGGAGCAGATGATTGCGATCCGCGCCGCAGAGGCATCTGGCGGGGCTGATCGCGATGTTTTGAAAACGGAACTGTTTACCGAGGAATATCTGATTGAGCGACCTTTGTTGCAGGCGATGCGGCCCCAGCCGGGTGGTGCGCCGGTCCTGCTGATTGACGAGTTGGACCGGACCGATGCGCCGTTCGAGGCGTTCTTGCTTGAGGCCTTGTCTGATTTTCAGGTGACCATCCCGGAATTGGGCACAGTCAAGGCGCCGGAGCCGCCGATTGTGATCCTGACCTCAAACCGCACGCGCGAGGTACATGATGCGTTGAAGCGGCGCTGTCTTTATCATTGGGTCGATTACCCCGATTTCGAACGTGAAATGGAGATTTTGCAGGCCCGCGCGCCAGAAGCGTCGAAGGCATTGTCCCGTGAAGTTGTGGCTTTCGTGCAGAAACTGCGGACCGAGGACTTGTTCAAGAAACCCGGCGTGGCCGAGACGATTGACTGGGCCAAGTGCCTGTTGGCCCTCGACGTGATCAACCTGTCGCCAGCGGTGATTGCCGACACGCTGGGGGCGATCCTGAAATACCAGGATGACATCCAGAAACTGGAAGGGTCCGAGGCGAAGCGGATCTTGGACGAGGCGAAGGCCGAACTCGAAACCGTCTGATGCTTCTTTTGTTCAAAAATACCTCACAGGGGTCCGGGGATGTGAAATCCCCGGTCCGACGGTTCGGCCATGGCTGAACTCGCCGATCTGGAACTGCCTGACGATCCGAAGCTGGCCCATAACATCACCCATTTTGCACGGGCATTGCGCAAGGCGGGGCTGGCTGTGGGGCCGGGACGGGTGATTGATGCGATCCGGGCAGTGCAGGCGGCGGGGTTTACCGAGCGCGCCGATTTTTACTGGACGTTGCATGCCTGTTTTGTGTCCAAGCCAGAGGAACGGCAGGTGTTTGCGCAGCTTTTTCGCCTGTATTGGCGCGATCCGCGTTATCTGGAACAGATGATGTCGTTCCTGACGCCGATGGTGCGCGGGGTGCAGGAGGAGCGCCGGGCGCAGGCGGCTGAAAAACGGGCGGCGGAGGCGCTTTTGGACGGGCATGATCGCGATTTGCCAGCACCGGAGGATGCAGGCGAGGAGGTGGAGATTTCCATAGATGCCTCGCGCACGATTTCCACCGAGGAACGGCTGCGCAGCCTTGATTTTGAGCAGATGAACGGGGCGGAAATGGCAGCGGCCAAGCGGATGCTGGCGACGCTCCGCCTGCCGGTGCCCCCGATCCAAAGCCGCCGGACACAAGGCCTGCCCGGGCATCTGCCCGATTGGCGTGGCACGATGCGCGCGGCGATGCGTCGGGGTGGGGAGGTCACGGATTTCGCAACTAAGCGGCGGCGGGTGCGCTACCCCAATCTTGTGGTGCTTTGCGATATCTCAGGGTCGATGTCGCAGTATTCGCGTGCTGTTTTGCATTTCCTGCATTCAGTTGCGAACCGCGAAGGACAGGGTTGGGCGCAGGTCCATGCCTTCACCTTTGGTACCCGGTTGACCAATATCACACGCCATCTGCGGACGCGGGATGTGGACGCGGCTTTGGCCGCTGCAGGGGCCGAGGCGCAGGATTGGGAAGGCGGCACGCGTATTGCGGCGTGTCTGCATGACTTCAACCGCGACTGGTCGCGCCGGGTCATGGGGCAGGGGGCTGTTGTACTGTTGATCACCGACGGGCTGGACCGGGACAAGGATGCGGATCTGGGGCGCGAGATGGAGCGGTTGAGCCTGACGGCACGCCAGCTGATCTGGCTGAACCCGCTTTTGCGCTGGGAAGGGTTTGCACCAAAGGCCAAGGGGATCATGCAGATGCTGCCCCATTGTTCGAGCTTTCGGGCGGGGCATAATATCGCCTCGCTTGAAGGGCTGGCGCAGGCGTTATCCCGGCCCGATGATGTGGGCCAGAAGGCGCGCTTGATGGCGATGATGCGCGGTTGATGGATGCGCAGGTTTCGGGTCGATTGGTTGGTTGCCGGGGGCTTAGCTGCCCATCATCAACCAAGGAGAACATGATGACTTTGACCTATTTGCCTTATGATGCCGCAGAAATCGCAAAACTACGCGCAGGGGGGCCGGATGTTTACGGCAACCCGGCCGAACGGGCGATTTCCTCTGGCGTTGGCACGCCATGCCGCTGCTGTTTGCGTAATGTGCCCAAGGATGCAGAGATGCTGATCTGTGCGGCGCGCCCATTCGCGGCCCTACAGCCTTATGCCGAAACCGGCCCGGTCTTCTTTTGTGCCGATGACTGCGCCCCTTACGATGGTCAGGATGCACCGCCGATCCTGAAAACATCGCCGGATTATCTGGTGAAAGCCTATGATGCGAGGGACCGGATCATCTATGGCACCGGGCAGATCACGCCAAAGGCGGATATTGCCACATATGCGACCCGGCTTTTCGAACGGGACGGGGTGGCTTATGTTGATGTGCGCTCGGCCCGGAACAACTGTTTTCTGACAAGGATTGTGCAGACACCATGACCGATATCATCGATCTTCCCGGATTGGCATTGGAATGGCATCGCGCCGGGCGCGGTGTGGCGGTGGCGACGGTCGTGCAGACCTGGGGATCGGCCCCGCGAGCCGTTGGCAGCCAGTTGGTGATCGACGCCGATGGCGCGATGGAAGGATCGGTGTCTGGCGGTTGCGTCGAAGGGGCGGTGATCACCGAGGCGCTGGAGGCTTTGGCGGATGGCAAGCCGCGCGTCCTGGAATTCGGGGTCAGTGATGATGAGGCATTTGCCGTGGGGCTGGCCTGCGGTGGCGAAATCAAGGTGCTGGTGGAGCCTGTCGGGTCTGCCTTGCCTGTCGAAGTGCTGGAGCGGCTTGTTGATGCGCGCGGGCGTTCAGAACCCGTCGCTTATGTGACTGATCTGGAGGCGGGTGGCCCCAGATTGGCGGCCCAATCCGCCTATCCCGACCGCTTTCGCCTGGACCGGTCGGGGGTCGAGGAAGATGGCAAAACCTTTGTCGCCATCCACAACCCGCCCTTGCGCATGATCATCGTGGGGGCCGTGCATATCGCGCAGCATCTGGTCACCATGGCCCGTGCCTGTGGCTACGCCCCGACGCTGATTGATCCGCGCGGGGCCTTTGGATCGGAGGCCCGGTTTCCCGGTGAGGTGATCATGGATGACTGGCCGGATGAGGCGATGGCGATACTCAAGCCTGATGCGCGTACCGCCGTGGTGACACTGACCCATGATCCGAAGCTGGATGATCCGGCGATCATCGCCGCCCTTGGGTCGGATGTGTTTTATCTGGGTTGTCTTGGCTCAACCCGGACCCATGTCAAACGGGTGGCCCGGCTGGAAGAGGCCGGGTTTTCGGCCGAACAGATTGGCCGTATTCACGCCCCTGTCGGGCTTGACCTTGGCGGTCGGCAGCCTGCCGAGATCGCCGTCAGCATTATGGCTGAGGTGACGCAGGCCTTGCGGAAAGCGCTATGAAATTCGGTGCAGTTCCGGTGGCCGAGGCTGAGGGGGCCGTGCTGGCCCATTCGCTCGCGCTGAAAGGCGGACGGCTGCGCAAGGGGCATGTTCTGACATCTGCCGATATCGGTCGGCTGTCTGATTGCGGGCATCAGCGTGTGACGGTGGCCCGGCTTGAACCCGGCGATTTGGACGAGGATAGCGCCGCCGCGAAACTGGCCGCCGCGCTCGCGCGCGATGGCATGCGGCTGAGCAATGCGGCCACGGGTCGCGTGAATATCTTTGCGGAAGGGCCGGGAATTGCGCAGATCGATGTGGATGCGATTGCGGCGTTCAATGCGGTCAATCCAATGATCACGGTTGCCACGGTCCCGCAATATCATCGGGTCGATAAGGGAACGATGGTCGCGACGATCAAGATCATTTCCTACGGGGTGCCGGGTGAGAATGTTGCCAAGGCAGCAGAGGCCGGTCGCGAAGCCATCGGTGTGCTGGGGCCCCAATACCGCACAGCCACACTGATTGAGACGCAGACAGATGTGGCGCCATCACCAAAGGGGCGCGCGGCGATGCAGGGGCGGCTGGACCGGTTGCAGATGGCGTTGGATGACCGGGTCATTACGGATCATGACGTGCCCAACCTGTCCGGCGCACTGAAGGCGGCACAAGGGGATGTGGTGTTTATCCTGACCGCTTCGGCCACATCGGACCCGCATGACGTGGGCCCGGAGGCCGTGCGGCAGGCCGGTGGCACGGTCACACAGTTCGGCATGCCCGTTGATCCGGGGAACCTCCTATTTCTGGGAAAACTGGGTGCAAGACCGGTAATCGGCCTGCCCGGATGTGCCCGTTCGCCCGCATTAAACGGGGCCGATTGGGTGCTGGAGCGGGTGATTTGCGGTGTTGATCTGACACCTGCGGATTTTGCCGAAATGGGGGTCGGTGGTTTGCTGAAAGAAATCCCGACCCGGCCCAAACCCCGCGCCGACATAGACTAAGGTCGGTGGTCTGTGGGCGGGTTAAGGCCAGTTTACCTGTTCTCTTGATTGCATTGGCGTGCTTAACTTGGTCCAAAGCAAAGATGATATCGGGAGGAAATGATGACATCGGTAACAATGACCGTGAACGGCAAGTCCGTGTCTGGCGATGTGGAAGGCCGCACATTGCTGGTCGACTTTCTGCGCAATGATCTGCGCATGACCGGCACCCATGTGGGCTGTGATACGTCGCAATGCGGGGCCTGCGTGGTCCATGTGAATGGTGAGGCTGTAAAGGCCTGCGCGATGTTCGCGGCTGAAGCTGACGGCGCTGATGTGGCCACCATCGAAGGGCAGGCCAATGCCGACGGATCGCTGTCCGTCATTCAGCAGGCGTTTCAGGATCACCACGGTTTGCAATGCGGGTTCTGCACCCCGGGCATGGTGATGTCCGCCGCGGCCCTGCTGAAAGACAATCCTAAGCCGACCGAGGGCGAGATTCGGGAGTATCTGGAGGGCAATATCTGCCGCTGTACCGGCTACCACAATATCGTCAAGGCGATCATGGCGGCATCCGGTCAGGATGTGGCGGCCATCGCTGCGGAGTAACCAAATTTTCTAGAAAATTTGGGGGTTTACAATTTTTCGAGAAAAATTGTCCCCCGAGAGGGAGGAATGAAATGCCAAAAGATAGTGGAATTGGCGCCAGCACGAAGCGGCGCGAGGACCTGCGGTTTCTGACAGGTGCCGGCAATTATACGGACGATATCAATATTTACGGTCAGGCCCATGTGCATTTTCTGCGCGCGGATGTGGCGCATGCTACGATCAATAGCATTGATTTGGCCGATGCCGAAAAGATGCCCGGTGTCTTGCGCATCTTTACCGGGGCAGATTTTGAGCCGGTGGGCGGTTTGCCCTGCGGTTGGCAGGTCACTGACAAGCATGGCGAACCGATGCAGGAACCCAAGCATCCCATCATTGCGCATGGCAAGATCCGCCATGTGGGCGAGATTGTCGCGGCCGTGGTGGCCGAAAGCCTTGCCCAGGCCCGTGATGCCGCCGAGGCGATTGGTCTGAACCTGACCGAACTGCCAGCAGTGGTGGATATGAAAACTGCCGTCGCTGATGGCACCACCAAGGTGCATGACGATCTGACCAGCAATCTTTGCTACGACTGGGGTTTTGTTGAGGAAAACAAGGATGCCGTGGATGAGGCGATCAAGAATGCCGCCCATGTCACGACGCTTGAACTGGTCAATAACCGTCTGGTGGCCAATCCGATGGAGCCGCGTGTGGCAGTGGGGGAATATTCCCGGTCGGACGATATGCACACACTGCACACCACCAGCCAGAACCCGCATGTGATCCGCCTGTTGATGGGTGCGTTCGTACTGGGCATTCCGGAGCACAAGCTGCGCGTTGTTGCCCCTGATGTGGGCGGTGGGTTCGGCACCAAGATTTTCCATTATGCCGAGGAAGCGTTCTGCACCTTTGCTGCCAAGGCGGTGAACCGTCCGGTCAAATGGACATCGACAAGGTCAGAGGCGTTCATGTCGGATGCCCACGGTCGCGACCATGTCACGAAGATCGAACTGGCGATGGATGCGGATAACAACTTTACCGCCATCCGCACGGAAACCTACGCCAATATGGGGGCGTATCTGTCCACCTTTGCCCCGTCGGTTCCCACATGGCTGCATGGCACGCTGATGGCAGGCAATTACAAGACCCCGCTGATCTATGTGAACGTGAAGGCGGTGTTCACTAACACTGTGCCTGTCGATGCCTATCGCGGGGCTGGCCGCCCGGAGGCCACGTTCCAGCTGGAACGTGTGATTGATATGGCCGCGCGTGAACGCGGTGTTGATCCGATTGCGCTGCGCCGTCAGAACTTTGTCACGGAGTTTCCCTATGCCACCCCGGTGGCTGTGGAATATGACACCGGCGATTACGAAGCGACGATGGCCAAGCTGGAAGAGATTGCCGATATGGGTGGTTTCGCGGCCCGGCGCGCCGAAAGCGAAAAGAACGGCAAGCTGCGCGGTCTTGGTGTGAACTGCTATATCGAGGCTTGCGGCATCGCGCCGTCAAACCTTGTCGGGCAGTTGGGTGCGCGGGCCGGGCTTTATGATGCCGCGACCGTCCGGGTGAATGCCACCGGGTCGATCAGCGTCATGGTTGGTGCCCATAGCCACGGGCAGGGCCATGAGACATCGTTCCCGCAGGTGATTTCCGAGATGATCGGGATCCCCGAGGATCAGATCGATATCGTGCATGGCGATACGTCCAAGATCCCGTTCGGGATGGGCACATATGGGTCGCGTTCGCTGGCTGTCTGTGGCTCTGCCATGGTGCGGGCCGCCGAGAAGGTGATCAATAAGGCCAAAAAGATCGCGGCACATCTGTTGGAAGCCTCTGACGCGGATATCGAGCTGAAGGACGGTCAATTCAGTGTTGCAGGCACGGATAAGTCGGTGGCCTGGGGTGACGTGACCCTTGCCGCCTACGTCCCGCATAACTATCCGCTTGAGGATATCGAGCCGGGCCTGGAAGAGACGGCGTTTTATGACCCCGCCAACTTTACCTATCCTGCGGGTGCCTATGCCTGCGAGGTGGAGGTGGACCCCGATACCGGCAAGGTGACCATCGAACGGTTCAGTGCCGCGGATGATTTCGGCAATATCATCAACCCGATGATTGTGTCAGGTCAGGTGCATGGCGGGATTGCTCAAGGGATCGGGCAGGCGCTGCTGGAGAACTGCGCGTATGATGAAAACGGGCAACTGCTGAGCGCATCCTATATGGATTACACCATGCCGCGTGCGGATGATCTTCCATTCTACAGCGTCGATCATTCCTGCCAAACGCCATGCACGCACAATCCGTTGGGGGTGAAAGGCTGCGGCGAGGCCGGGGCGATTGGATCGCCACCATCGGTCGTCAATGCCGTCATCGATGCCCTGCAATCGGGTGGCAAGAACGTCGCTCATATCGATATGCCCCTGACGCCATCCCGCGTCTGGAATGCAATGAACAACGCGTAAGGGAGAACGCTCATGTATGCTTTTGAAATTGAACGGCCCTCCACGATTGCGGATGCGGTCAATGCGTTGAAAGGCGAGGATGCGCAGGCGTTGGGGGGCGGGCAGACCCTGATCCCCACGCTGAAGCAGCGGCTGGCGATGCCTGCCAAGCTCGTCAGTCTGACTGATATCGGTGAGATGAAGGGCGTGTGTCTTGGCGATGGGGGTGAGGTTTGTATTGGTGGGGCGACTACCCATGCAACCGTGTCCAAAGAAGCGGCCGCGCATTATCCGGCGCTGGCTGATCTGGCGAGCCATATCGGTGATCCGGCGGTGCGCAATCGGGGCACGATTGGTGGCTCGCTGGCCAATAACGACCCGTCAGCGTGTTACCCGGCAGCGGCCCTTGGGTCAGGGGCCACAATCATCACCAACGCCCGCGAAATCGCGGCGGATGATTATTTCGAGGGGATGTTCACAACGGCGCTGGACGAAGGCGAAGTGATCACCGAGGTGCGTTTCCCGGTGCCGGAAAAGGCGAACTATCAGAAGTTCCTGCAGCCGGCGTCACGCTTTGCCCTCGTCGGCGTGTTTGTAGCGAAATATGCCGATGGAGTCCGCGTTGCCGTGACCGGCGCGTCAGAAGAAGGCGTGTTCCGCTGGACGGAAGCCGAAGAGGCCCTGTCAGGCAATTTCGACGGCGGTGCTGTCGATGGCCTTTCGGTGTCGGCGGATGGCATGATTTCGGACCTGCACGGGACGTCGGAGTATCGTGCCCATCTGGTCAAGGTGATGACAAAACGCGCAGTGGCGGCTTCTGGCTGAACGCTGCGCATGGTTCCGCCCGGCTGCTGGCCGGGCGGAACCAAACGACGCCTCATATGTTAGATGACATACGCTCAGACAATGAGCTTGCTATCAAATCGCGAGGACGTCATGCGAAGATCTACTTTGAAATCAACAACATCGCTTGTGCTGAGTTTTGCGGTGGCCACGAGCCCCGTTTTGGCCCAGCAAACCGATGTTGATCCCGAAACGCTGGAAATCTGTGTTGGGCTGGGGCCTGCAGCAGACATCGTGGCCGGTGAGCCGCTGTTGGAGCCGACCTTTCCTTGTGTGGATCAGAATGGTGAGGTGGTTGTCGATCAGGTTGCATTGGAAACCGCGATTGCAGCGCAGGTTGACGATGGTCCTGTAGAACTTGAGGAACTGGTCGAGACCCCGGAAGTGACTGCGGCACCGGCGGATGCGGAAACCACAACCGAAGGGACTGCGACGCTTGAGGTGCCTGTGGAAGAGGCCGCACCGGAAGAAACTGTGGCGGAAGAACAGCCTGCCGAGCCTGCGCCGGAAGAGACGGTGGTGGAAGAACAGCCTGCTGAGCCTGCAGCGGAAGAGACGGTGGCCGAAGAACAGCCTGCTGAGCCTGCTCCGGAAGAGACTGTGACGACCGCGGTCGAAACAGCGCCAGAGGTTGCCGAGACGCCCGAGACGTCGGACGCCGATGTGGCCGTTGAGGCGGAGGCTGATGTTGCGGCGGAAGCTGAGGCTGAGGCGGCGACCGACGCGGATGTTGCGGTTGAAGCGACTGAGCAGGAGGCATTGCCAGAGGCCGAAGGTATGCCTGAGGGCGATGACGCCGCTGCCGTCGCTGATCTGCCGACGGTGACAGATGAAACCCCCGATGAGGCAGAGATCGCCATTGAAACGGTGGAAGCGGATGAACCACATGCAGCGGCTGCAGCCTCTGCCGATGCGGACGCGGATACGACGGCTGAGGTTCAGGTTGAAACGCTGACCCAAGAGGACGTGCGTAGCAGTAGTCAGGATTTCGAAACGACGGCAACCGGTGAAACCCAGGCAGAGGCGCGGGCCGGTAGCGACAGTGGCAATGACGGGCTGAGCAACTTTGAAAAGGCGTTGTTGCTGGGTCTGGGTGCGGCTGTGGTTGGTTCGGTGCTGAATAATGGTGACGAAGTGGTGTCCAACAGCGGCGACCGTGTGATCGTGGAACGTGATGGCGAACTGGTCGTGCTGAAGGATGACGATGTGCTGTTGCGTCAGCCCGGTGCCGAGGTTCAGACACGCACCTTTGATGACGGGTCCACCCGGACCAGTGTTTTGCGTGAAGATGGCACGCAGATCGTGACCATACGCGGCAATGACGGACGCGTGTTGCGCCGTGCGCGGATCCTTGAAGATGGTACCCAGATCGTTCTGTTCGATGACACGCAGGCATCAGCGCCTGTTGTGGTCGCTGAAATACCTCGCGAGCAAGAGGCAGCGGTCGAAGTTGATGTATCGCGCGGTGACACCGCTACACTGCGTGCAGCACTGCTGGCCAACCAGAATCGGCAGTTCGACCGGAGCTATTCGCTGCGCCAGATCCGCACGATAAGCGAGGTTCGCGATTTAGCCCCGCAGGTGGAATTGGACACGGTGACGTTCGCCACAGGCTCTGCCGCGATTGAACCCAGCCAGGCTGAAGAACTGACCAGCCTTGGTGTCGCAATTGTGGATATCATTCAGGAAGATCCCGGTCAGATGTTCCTGATCGAGGGACACACTGATGCGGTGGGTGATGCGGGGTATAACCTCGCCTTGTCGGACCGCCGGGCCGAGACCGTGGCGCTGGCACTGACGGAGTATTTCGGCGTGCCGCCGGAGAACCTGATCACGCAAGGATATGGTGAGAGCATCCTGAAGGTGCCGACATTACGGGCAGAGCGTGAAAACCGCCGGGCAGCGGTGCGCAATATCACGTCGCTGCTGCGCTAAGACGTTTGGATGGAACAAAAAACGGGCACCGGAAGGTGCCCGTTTTCTTTTTGTAACTCTGTGATGGAAACTACTTGGGCAATGGCCCGATGAGCATGACCATTTGCCGACCTTCCATCTTTGGGAAGTTTTCCACCCGGCCTGTTTCCTTGGTGTCCTCTGCCACCCGTTCCAGCAATTGCCGACCCAGTTCCTGGTGGGCCATTTCGCGGCCACGGAAGCGTAGGGTGATTTTCACCTTGTCGCCGTTTTCCAGAAACTTGAACACGTTGCGCATTTTCACATCGTAATCGTGCTGGTCGGTGTTCGGGCGGAACTTGACCTCTTTGATCTCGATGATCTTTTGCTTCTTGCGCGCTTCGGCTTCTTTTTTCTGTGTCTCGTATTTGAACTTGCCAAAGTCCATGATCTTGCAGACCGGCGGTTTTGCGTTCGGCGAAATCTCTACCAGGTCAAGCCCGGCTTCGTCTGCCATCATCATGGCGCGTTCCGGTGTGACAACACCGACATTTTCGCCGTCCGCCCCGATCAGGCGGATTTCGCTTTCGCGAATACGTTCGTTTACCCGGGGGCCAGTATCGCGCTGTGGCGGCGCGTTGTGGGGTCTGCGTCCTATGATCTTTATCCTTGAATCATTTCGGTTTCGTAGCCGTGAAGGTAAACCCGAGCCTTGCCGTCTTCAACCCGCAAAAGGTGCGGTTTTCAGCCAATTTGTGGTTGCATCGCCCTTCACCTTTTCCCGGCCATCTGACATATCGGCGCCAAGGTCCATGGGGGGCCCAAATGCGATCTTTTGGAAGGATGAGACCAATGAGAGCAATTGCGATCTTAATAGTTTTGGCCGTGCTCGGCTTTTTTGGATACCAATATGCTGTCGAGGGACGTGGTCCGGGCGAGGCTGTTGGTGTGCTAACGGGTGCAACACAGGCCGCCGAACAAGCAGCGATTGAGGCACAAGCCGCTGCCGAAGCCGAAGCCCAGGCCGCCGCCGAAGCTGCCGCTGAAGCAGAGGCTCAGGCTGCTGCAGAAGCCGAGGCCGCAGCTGCGGAAGCCGTTGCCGCCGCAGAAGAGGCCGCCGCTGCCGCTGAAGCGGAAGCCGAAGCGCTGGCCGCCGCTGCCGCCGAAGAAGCTGCCGCTGCAGAAGCAGCCGCCGCCGCACAGGAAGAAGCAACCGAAGCACTGGATCAAGCCGCTGAGGCCGTTGAAGGGGCCACGGAGGATGCCGCTGCTGCGGGTGAGGACCTGATGGCGATGGCAGGCGAGTTGCTGACCGTGGAGGGCTTCGACATCGACAAGGTCATGACCCTGCTGGATGGCGCTGACATCTCGGCTCTGGAAAAAACCACTTTGGGTAACGCGCTGAACGCAGCGCAGGATAATCCTGCCTTGCTCGAGCCGGTATTGCAGAACATCCAGGCTGTGCTGGGCCTCTGAACCCCGCAGCCGCCAAACAGAAAAGGGGCCGCGTCCATCATGGCGCGGCCCTTTTCATTTCTCTTGGATGCGATTCAATCGAGGAACGCCTTTTCCACCACGTAATGCTGTGGGTTCGAATTGGCCCCTTCGACCAGCCCGTATTCTTCGAGCATGTCTTTCAGTTCCAGATTGAACGCCAGATTGCCGCAAATCATCGCCCGGTCGGTTTCGGGGGTTAGCGGTGGGACGCCAAGGTCCGTGAACGCATCACCCGACCGCATCAGGTCGGTGATCCGGCCCATCTTGGGGCTCTGTTCCCTTGTCGTTGTCGGGTAGTATTTGATCTTTTTCCAGAAGCCTTCGCCGATGACATCGTTGAGCAGTTCGTCGGTTTTCAGTGCTTCGATCAGGTCGCGCCCATAGGTCAGTTCGCCCACTTCGCGGCAGGTATGGGTGATGATGATTTCATCATAATCTTCATAGGTTTGCGGTTCGCGCAGGAGCGAGGCGAAAGGCGCGAAGCCGGTGCCGGTGGCGAAGAACCAGAGCCGTTTGCCGGGCAGGAGCGCGTCGTGGACCAGAGTGCCAACGGGTTTGGGCCGCAGGATGATTTCATCGCCTGGTTTGATGTGCTGGAGTTTGGACGTGAGCGGCCCGTCCTGCACCTTGATCGAGTAAAACTCCAGTTCTTCGTCCCATGATGGCGAGGCGATGGAATAGGCGCGCAGCAGCGGCTTTTGCTTGCCGGTTTCCGGGTGCGGGTCGCCCATCAGGCCGATCATCACGAATTCGCCCGACCGGAACCGCAGGGATGCGGGGCGGGTGCAGCGGAAGCTGAACAGCCGGTCGGTGTAGTGCTGCACGTCGGTGACCGTCTGCGCATCGGGCAGGGTCGGTACGGCTTTGGCGGTGTCTAGGGTCACAGGTCTCTGCTCGGTCATATGTGTCATGGCAGCCGTTTTGCGGCCGCCCTCCGTCTTAGTCGTTGATCTGGATCAGGGAAAGGGTGCTTTGGTCCTAGCCGCGCAGGCGGGCCTGATAGTTGTGGTTTTGCCAGTCGGCGCGGGCCAGCCATTGGTCTTCGGGCTGGCGGGTGGCGAGGGCATCGTCGATTTCGACCTCATCAAAGCCGGAGCGGCGTGCCATCGCGTATTGATCGGCAAGGACATGGCCGCGCGCGCGCAGCCGCCCCTTGTAGCCGGCCCGCCGCAGCATGGCGGCAAGGGTAAAGCCGCGCCCGTCGGCGGAGGAGGGGAAGTCGATCCGGATCATCGGGGCATTGGTCAGCCCGGTCAGCGCGTCGGGTGCGGTGTCCGATGGCAGGTCGATGGCATAGTCGCAATCATTGGCCGCTGCATCTGCGTGGCTGATGAAGCTGCCGGTCCAGTCGTCGATGCTGAACCCGGTGTCATTGACGATCACGCTCATGCTGCTTTTCCCGGTCTGATGATCTTGCCGTCTTCGAAATGGATCCCGCATTCGGTCTTGTCGCTGTCGCGCCAGCGGCCTGCGCGGGGGTCATCATGCGCGCTAACGCGTGTGGTGCAGGGCATGCAGCCGATGGAGGGATAACCTTGGGCGACCAGCGGATGCCGGGGCAGAGCGTGCTGATCCATGTAGGTGGAGATGTCTTGCGGGGTCCAGTCGGCAAGCGGGTTGATCTTGATCTTGCGGCCTTCCTTTTCGAACAGCGGGAGGGCTGCGCGCTGCCCACCCTGGAACCGCTTGCGCCCGGTGATCCAGCCGCCGAAATCGCGCAGCGCGTTTTCCAGTGGCCGT
Source organism: Yoonia sp. R2-816 (assembly GCF_046762905.1). Lineage (NCBI taxonomy): Bacteria > Pseudomonadati > Pseudomonadota > Alphaproteobacteria > Rhodobacterales > Paracoccaceae > Yoonia > Yoonia sp. R2-816. The sequence continues at coordinate 56,196 of NZ_JBKQXN010000133.1, forward strand.
GTCTTGCGCAGGTCGCAGCAAGCGTCGGTATCGGCCTGATGCAGGATGCCGTCCACGTCCTCGACCAGCACCGCGTTTCTGTCGGGGGTGATCACCCGCAGATCGGTCAGGCCAAGCTGTTCGCTGACCTCGCGCTGGTAGGTCAGGGTTTCGGGGAACAGCATTTCGGTGTCCAGAAAGATCACCGGTGTCGCGGGGTCGATCTGGGCCACCATGTGCAGCAGCACGACGCTTTCGGCGCCAAAGGATGACACCAGCGCAATCGGCCCGATCTGCACATCGTCAAGCGCGTGGCGCAGGATGGTCTGGGCGTCGGATTTCCGGTGCAGGATGTTGCGACGTTCGGCGAGCTCTTTAAGCGGCATTGGCTTTGTCCTCGGCTGGATAAAGGATGGCTTTGAACGGCTCCATGCCAAGGCGGCGATAGGCCTGAAGGAAGGTTTCATTTTCGTCGGTCCGCAGGTCCATGTAGCCTGTGACCAGCCGTTCGATGGCGGGCACGATCTCGTCCGCGCTGAAACCGGGTCCGGCGCGTTCGCCGATAGTGGTGGTTTCGGTTCCGTCACCGCCCAGCGTGATCTGGTAGTTTTCAACGCCCGCCCGGTCGAGGCCGAGGATGCCGATATGACCGACATGGTGATGCCCGCAGGCGTTGATGCAGCCGGAGATCTTGATTTTCAGCTGGCCGATATCGTGTTCGATCTTCAGCTCATCGAACCGCGTTGCGATTTCCTGCGCGATGGGGATCGAACGGGCCGTGGCCAGCGCACAATAATCCATCCCGGGGCAGGCGATGATGTCAGAGGCCAGCCCGATATTGGCGGTGGCAAGGTCCGCCGCGCGCAGTGCCTGATAGACCGCTGGCAGGTCGGATTTATGCACATGCGGCAGGATCACGTTCTGTTCGTGGCTGATGCGTAACTCGTTATGGCCATAGGTTTCGGCAAGGTCCGCCATGACGCGCATCTGGTCGGATGTCGCATCGCCGGGGGTCGACCCGTGTTTCTTGATGCTGATCGAGACGATGGCGTAACCGTCCGCCTTGTGCTCGGCCAGGTTGGTGTCAGTCCATGACCGGAAGGCGGGGTTGGCAAGGCGTGCGGCCTCAAACCCGTCGGTGGATTTGCTGACGAATGCAGGTGGGGCGAAGGCGGTTTCGATCTGTGCCAGCAAAGCCTGATCGTGGCCGGAGAACCCGGCGCGGATGGCTGTGAACCGGTCCTCGACCAAGTGCTGGATTTTTTCCAGACCGTTTTCGTGGACCGTGATCTTGATCCGTGCCTTGTATTTGTTGTCACGGCGGCCAAGCAGGTTGTAGACGCTGACGATCGCCTCGACATAAGGCAAGAGGTCTGCCTTTGGCAGGAAATCCCGCAGGACCTTGCCCACCATGGGTGTGCGGCCAAGGCCACCGCCCATAATGACCTCGAACCCCGGTTCGCCAGCGGCGTTGCGCACCATGCGCAGGCCGATATCGTGGGCCTTTGTCACCGCACGGTCCTGTTCGGCGCCGGTCACGGCAATCTTGAACTTGCGCGGCAGGAACTGGAATTCCGGATGGTCGGTGGACCACTGGCGCAAAAGTTCCGCGATGGGGCGCGGGTCTTCGATTTCATCGGACGCTGCACCGGCGAAATGGTCGGCAGTTACGTTGCGGATGGTGTTGCCGGAGGTCTGGATCGCGTGCATGCCGACATCGGCAAGCGCGTCGAGCATATCTGGCACGTCCTGCAGTTTCGGCCAGTTATACTGGATGTTCTGCCGGGTCGTGAAATGGCCATAGCCTTTGTCCCAACGGTCGGCGATATAGGCCAGTTGGCGCATCTGGGCGCTGTTGAGTGTGCCGTAGGGGACGGCCACGCGCAGCATGTAGGCGTGCAGTTGCAGGTAAAGCCCGTTCATCAGGCGGAGCGGTTTGAATTCATCCTCGGTCAGGGATCCATCAATGCGGCGTTCCACCTGCCCACGGAACTGGGCCACGCGGGAGCGCACGAAAGCCTTATCGAAGTCATTGTATTGGTACATCTTTTTTCCTTTCGCCGCAAAATCCTTTGAAGGATTTTGCCAAGACTTTTCGAAAAGTCTTGGGGGTCACTCTGCCTGTTTGCCGTGGAAATAGTTGGAGGGGCCGCGCGTGCGGAACGCCTCGCGGAAATGGGTGGGTTCGGGGCCGTCGTCGCCAGCTTTGGCATCGGCCAGATAGGCACCCGCAATCCTGTCGGCATGCGCCTGTGCTTCCAGTAGGCGCAGATCACCGTGAGCTTCGTCAGTGATCAGTTCGGCCTCGTGGATGTCGCGGGTCCAGCGGTTGTCCTCGGTCAGCCAGACGGCGTCGCCTTCCAGCAGGGCGTTGGCGGTGACGACTTTGGGTGTGAAGCTACGTGCCATTATGCAAACTCCCTTAGTTTCAAAGCGTTGGCCTGTGCGTCGCGCGGGGCGAGGCCGTAGAATGTGATGGCGGGGCCGGTCAGGTTCGCGTTGGTCATGGTCGGTTCCATCTCGGCCAATGTCGTTGCGATGATGCGCTGGTCGGGCCGACTGACATTTTCGATGATGGTCACGGGTGTGGCCGGGTCGGCGCCGTGCATCAGCAAGCGACCCTGTATGAAACGCGCGGATTTCTTGCCCATGTAGATCGCTGCAACCTCGCCCGCCCGCGCCAGCGCGCGCCAGTCGTGATCGGCGTATCCTTTGGTGTCGTGCCCGGTGATCAGGCGGACGGAGGAGTTGCGCTGCCGCTTGGTCAGGCTTTGCCCGATATTGGCGACGGCGGCGGAGGCGGCGGTGATGCCGGGGATGATCCGATAGGAAATACCCGCGTTTTCAAGGGCTTCGATTTCTTCGTCAAGCCGCCCGAACACGGTTGGATCGCCCGCCTTGAGCCGGACCACATGATGCCCGTCCTGCGCGTGCTGCACGATCAGGGCGTCGATATCTTCCTGCTTCATCGAGGGGCCAAAGCCGGTTTTGCCAGCGTCGATGATGATCGCCTCGCGCCGGGCGAGTTCGAGGATTTCGGGTGTGACCAGCCGGTCGTGGATCACCACATCGGCGGTGTCGAGCGCGTTGCGCGCCTTGAGTGTGAGCAGTTCGGGATCGCCCGGGCCAGCGCCGACGAGGTCGACATGACCTTCCCGCGCTTTGGTCATGATGTGGGTGTCGAGCAGGGTTTCGAGCGCGGGGATTACGCCGTTTTCGCCAGCGTCTTCAATGGCTTTGGGGCCAGTGTTGAAATAGAAGGCGGACCAGAAATCGCGCCGTTTACGGCCCATGGGCAGCACGTCGGCGGCGTGGCGGAAGGTTTTGCCGATGCGGGCGAGGATGCCGAGCGAGGTGGGCAGGCGTTCTTCCAGATCGGCCTTGATGGCGCGGGCGAGGACCGGTGCCGCGCCTTCGGTGCCGATGGCGACGGTGACCGGGTCGCGGTCCACGATGGCGGGGGTGATGAACTGGCTATCTGCCAGATTATCAACGATATTTACGAGCGCGCCTTCGGCGTTGGCGATGGCTGAAACGCGCGCATCTTCGACATCATCTTCGTTGGCGGCGTAGAACAGGGCGGCGCAGAGCGTGTCGCCGGGTTCCATGGCGCGGTTGATGATTGTCAGCTTGTCTTGGGCCGCCCATTTCTGGATATCAGGGGCGATTTCGGAAGCGATTACAGTCAGATGCGCCTCTGTTTTCATCAGCAAACGCAGCTTGGCCATGGCCGCGTCACCACCGCCTGAGACGACGATGCGGCGGCCTGCGACGGCGAGGAAGATGGGGAAGTGCTGCATGATGACCCTCGAATTTCTTGGGTTCAATATAGAATATCGTTCTGCTATTTGCCTCCCCCAGAAGGCAACTAAGGACACTTGTTCCAAGTCGGGATGAATTTGGACCGTCTGTCCTGCCAAAATGGAGAATTGAGAATGTCGGTGCGGATTGATGCGACGGATCGGAAGATTTTGGCGGCTTTACAGGCGGATGCGGCGCAATCGCTGGACGAAATTGCCAAGAATATCGGGTCATCCAAGACCCCTGTCTGGAACCGGATTCGCAAGATGCGCGAGGCGGGGATCATCGGGCAGCAGACCGTGTTGCTGGATGCCGAGGCGCTGGGGTTCGAGGCGTGTTTTTTTGTTCTGATCCGCACGTCGGAGCATGATGCGGACTGGCAAGGAAGGTTCCTTAAGGCATTGAAATCACGACCGGAAGTGCAGGAGGCGCATCGGTTGGCGGGGGATATCGATTATATTCTGAAAGTGCGGGTGCAGAACGCGCGGGCTTATGACACGTTTTATCAGGCGCTGATTTCAGAGGTGAAGGTGCATAACGTCACAGCGCTTTTGTCTATGGAAGAGATCAAGTCGACGGTGGCGTTGCCGCTGTAGCGGACGCAACGTTCGGTGGGGTGCGTGCGGTGGTCGGCGCGCGAGACCCCGCGAATCATCAGTTAACGCAATGCGGCAAGGCGATTTGGCCTGTCGGCGATGCGTCGGCATCGAGTCGGCGTTTCGTCGGACCCCACCGCACGGTTGGGCCAATTAATGCGGCGTGCGGTTAAAAGGTGAAGATGATCTTCATACTTTGGTCGGGTTTTCCCTACCTATTGTGAACGTAGTTCATAAATGTGTTGACCGATGGAAGGTGGCGCTCTACGAACGTGAGCATTGTTCATGAATGGAGAGATGTCATGCGATTTGTAAAGCTTACAGCCGGGTTTGCGGCCCTTTTCCTTGTTGGTGCCTGTGCCAGCCCCAGTGTTCAGCACGCCACCCAATCCGCCGATCATAGTGCGCAGGCCACGGGCCATGGGGTCAGCGCCGTCGCCTCTGGTGCTGCGACGGTCAGCGCGGTGCCGGTGATGGCGGCAGGGTCGGTTCTGACGGTCACAGGTGCCGCGATTGAAGAGGTGGGCACCGGGTCGTTGAATGCCGGGGTTGAGGTGTTTGAGGCCGGTATTGGCGCGCGTCCGCCTGCCATATGCGGGCCAACGGTGCGACAGCCGGACTGTGTGACCCCCGATGGTCCGCCGCGGCTGAACTGATCAGGAGTGAGATCATGAAACGTTTGATATCGCTGATCATGCTGGTGCTGGTCGCATGTCTGCCTTTGCAGGCAGGTGCAGGCAGCAGTGCGGCGGGCAATTCGGTATTGCCTGTGGCCGAAGTGGCCACATTCGCCAACCGTGTGCAGCAGGATCTGGCCGCACGCGGGGCCAGTGTGGCGATTGTGGCCCGGGTGGGTCGTGATCCGTCCATGCTGCCAGACGGCATTCGCTATACCCATGTGGGTTTCTGGGTTTACTCCCGAATTACCCGCGCTGATGGCAGTACCGGCATGGGGTATCGCGTCTATAATCTTTATCAGAAGCAGGGAAATCTGACCCGTAGCGAGTTGGTCCAGGACAGTCCCGCTGATTTCTTTGCGGGCGCGCAGGTGCTGGATGCGGGGGTGATCATTCCTGACCCCCGATTGCAGCGCAAACTGCTGGAGGTGATCGCCAGCCCCACATATGCGGCCCTGCATAACCCGACCTATTCGGTGCTGGCCAACCCCGGATCATCGCAATTCCAGAATTGTACCGAGCATACGCTGGATGTGTTGATGGCCGCGATTTACGACACGCGCGATCCCCGCCGGATCAAGGCCAATATCGCGGCTTATTTTGAACCGCAAAATGTGCGCCTGAACGGGTTGCAACGCCTGTTTGCCCCTGCCGCGTCGCAGGCGCTGACCACGGCGGATCATGGTTCGCAGGTGAAAACGGCGACGTTTGGGTCGATTGCCCGGTTCATGCGCGCCAATGATCTGGCATCGCAAGTGTATCGCGTCACACCGGATCGTGTGGTCGGGTTCGCGGGTTAACGCGGGCGGCGTGCCCATGTTTTCAGGTCGATCACAACCTTTATGGTCGCAACCATCACAAGGGCGCAAAGGAGGGCCTTTGTGATGGTTTCCATGGTTCCTTCGATCAGCAAGGCGTGGATTACGGTGCCACTTACGATCACCAGTGCCAGGGCGGTGTGCGCCCGCCGCCATGTCCGTGGGGACAGCCGCCGCCGGAGCGCGGCCAGAATGGCGGTGGCAAAGATCGCCCACATGGCAACCACACCCCAGATCGAAAACGGGGTGGGGGAGGCGAGAAGCAGCGCGTCGATCACGTCAGGCGGGCTGGTAACCCAGAGGGCGGCCACATGGATGATTACCGCGGTCACCAGAATGCCACCGATCCAGCGATGCACCTGTCGCCCGCGCATGGCCCGCAGCCCCGGCAGGCGTCCACCCGCCAAAAGCGGCTGTAGTAACATCAGCGACATTCCGATGATCCCGGCAAAGCCTGCCAGAATATAGACCGGCTCGCGCCATGCCAGCAGGGGGCTGGCGGCGGCGGCTGCGATGGGTATAGCCATGGCTGCGATCAGGCCGCCCCAGATCAGAGCGCCCCGCGCGCGTGTCGCCCGGTTCGGCCCCATCCTGGATCAGGCCGGTTGCAACACGAAATCCGCGTGAAGTGTGGTATCGCTGGCGCTTGCCATGACAGGGCGCAGAAAGACCGTTTCGAAATCCCCACTGTCATAGGCGAGGTGCCCGTGGGGTTGCCCGAAGGCTGGCACAATCTGCGGCATTTCAAGCCGGAACATGCCGTTGGCGTCGGTTAATGTGGCGCCATGGCTTTGCGGGTCGCGTTCATGCCCTTCGGTCGTGTGCGCCCAGATCTGGATCCGTTGTCCGGGCAGCGGTATCCCGTCGCCGGCGCGCCGTACGGTCCCTGTCATCCAGAAGCCGCCGCCGCCGATCCGGTCAACGATTGGTGCGCCAGGCCGGTAATTGTTGGATCCACCGCGCATGGATGTGGTGGGGGTCAGCTCCTGAGCCTGCGCAGGGACGATGAGACCCGACAGCCCGGTGGCCAAGACGGCCCCGGCAGTGGCAAGAAGCGTGCGCCGGTTGGTGCGCTTTTCGGTCATGTCGCGGTCTCCCTTTGGCCGTGGTTTTTGAGATTGTAGCGCATCTGCGCAGAAATCCGAATTGGCGATGGCACTTGAGCGGTAAAGACGGCTCACAGATACGTGAGTTGCCCGTTTTGGTGCGTTATGGCCGCACCGCACAGGGATGTGAGCCGCCTGAACCGTCACTCCCCTTGCCGTAAGGCTGTTTTTCGCCTAACCCGAAATTTCTTGTTTTTGCTGTTGATTGAGGGCGGAGAGGCCGGACCATGTTAAGCAGACGTCATTTCATCATGACAACGGCGGCGTTGTTTTCGCCACCCATCGCAGGTGCCGCACTGGCGCAGGAGGTCGAGACCGACGCCGTGCTGTCCCCGGTCGAAGAGGTTGTGCCGCCGCGCCCGCCGGTATCGCCCCCGTCACGTTGGCCCGGATGGGACAGGCGCGTGACCCCGCGCAATTATGACCCGTTCACCTCGAACCCCTGGGGGTTTCATCCTCGGTTTCTGCCCACCATCGTTGAGGCGAATGCGAACCTGCGCCCCGGTGATATCCATGTCGATGCGATAGCCCGGTATCTTTATCATATCCGCGCTGATGGCACCGCGATGCGCTATGGCGTGGCGATTGCGACCGGCAAACTGTACGAACCGGGCACGTATACTATCCGCCGCAAGGCCCGCTGGCCCACATGGCGCCCAACCGATGCGATGATCGAGCGCGATCCGGGCTCTTTCGAGCGGTTCAAGGATGGGATGGATGGCGGCCCAAGCAATCCGCTGGGATCACGCGCGCTGTATCTTTATGTGGGTCGCCGTGACACGTATCTGCGTATCCATGGCACCCCGTCGCCGCGGTCCATCGGTGGCCGCGCCAGTTCTGGCTGCGTGCGTATGGTGATGGCCCATATCATCGGGCTTTATGATCAGGTCGAGACCGGCTCGTCGGCGATCCTGTATCCTGCCGAGGATGCGATTACCGCCCGCAGCTGACCCGGGTTACTGGGTCGTGGGGGCGGTTTCGGCGGCTTGCAGGCAGATCGGCCGCCCTTGGGTTGTTCTGAGCGGCAGCAGGGTGGTTTCGACCGGTCCTGCGTGGCTGTACCAGTAGCAGTTATCTTCAGGCAGCAGGACGGCGGTTTGCAGATCCTGATAAGGGGCGGCCATGGCCGCCACGCCTTCGGGCAGGGGCGGCGTGGTCTGGATGTCGCATGCGGCTAGCGCAAGTAAGGCCAATGGGGCAAGGCTGGCGCGGATACTCATGATAATTCTCCCTGTTCGCGGGGTCCCCAAAGCATTTCGACGCCGGTCTGGCAATACGCTGTGCTGTACCGGGCACATTTTTTGGGCGAGTGTCGCCTGATGTCCAGTCTTTGGGGGGAGGGAGCGGCGTCTACTTCGTCAACTTGCCCAAGAGGGTCCGGTATTGCGTCGTGATGATCCGCACGGCCTTGTCACGTTTCCCGTGCCGCTTGACGGCCTTGAGAGCGGCCTGCGGCGCGACGCGTGTTTTCAGCATCTGGTTGCGTCGGTATTTGCCGGGACGGGTGGAAATCTTGCGCTGCAACGCGGCTTCCTGATCCCAATAGGACATTATTTGCGTCTCGCTCAGCGGCATCTTCAGTTGATGACACACGGTTCTGACCAAGGTCAGCAGGTGGTGAATTTCGCCATTTGCGCCGGTCATTTCCATCAGGTTGAATGCGTCGGACAGTCCCCTGACAATCAGGTAACCGACGGGAATGTCATCTGATTGGTGCCATTCCAGATCGACAAAATGTGCGTTGTTGGCTTTGTCCAAGATCATGTTCTTGGGAATGGCATCGAGCCACTTACCCGGAATTTGCTGCGACGAATCAAGACTGCTTGTCGTATCGATCCCGACGGTCGCGCCAAGTGCTGCGATCCAGCGTTGCGCCCAGGTTGTGACCTCGGCAACTCGCCATTTATCCCTCGCCATGATGTCGTGCAGCGCTTGAGTCCAAAGTTGACCGTCAAGAAATGGCTCGCGTTCAAGGATCTGGGTCAGATCCTCATTCTGGGGCATCGGATCATCGGTCAGGGGCTGTCTGTCGACAACGATATCATCGGCGCTGCCCTGAAATGCGACCCGTTTGAGGTAGTGTTTCTTTCGATCGCCATTGCCGTAGTAAACTGCATAGTCGTTGGCGGAAGCGGTGATCTCGGACTTGGATGCCACGACAAGGAAAGAGTTTGCGACATCGCCGCCCAACCCATTTTCCATGACGGGCTGCAATGCTTTGGACAGGGCAAAATGCAAGTGTTTGGGTTTTTGTCGGTCGGAGGCCGCAGCCCCCGCCACCAGCGCCGCAAACCGCCCGCCCATATCGGGTGTCATGGCCGGATCAAACAACACGGCTTCGGGGAATTTGTAGTCGGGAAAGGGATAAGCGAAGCGCTGTCCGGTCAAGCCGACCCCACGAAGCCGGTTGGCCAAAACCTCGCGTCCAAAGGTCACGACGGACTTGTCGCTGTAATGCCCCTCGATCCCGGCCATTGGATAGTTGAGGTGGTCCTCGGCATAGCCGGCGAAATATTTCAGGCCCAGTTGATTTTCGATGGCCAGAATAAGTACGCCGTCGTCGGTCAGATGGTTGGCAACATATTGAAGCATCTGGTCAATCGGGTCGCTGTCGCTTCCGTCGGAAAAATAGACACGGGCATATTCGAGCACTCCGATAAGGGTGATCGTCTGGAACTTTTGATCCGTCTTGAGGTCTTGTAAGTTGGCGTTGATCACCGTCACATTATCCAGATCACGGCAGCGCGCCCCGATGGTCGCTGCGCGGCGTCCGCTGCCCTCCAGCGCGAAAACCTGATGCCCTTCTTCCCCCATGAACCGGGTCAACAGCCCGCAGCCAGCCCCGATTTCGAGAATGGGTCCTGACAGATGGTCAGAGACCGCGCGCAGGAGGTTGGCCCGCTGATGATGCAGGTGATAGGTTGATGGCCAATCCTTCATGCCGGCTGCGAGTTCGTCGGACATAACGGACGTGTCGGTTGCATTCTGGATCACCGAAAGAACATAGTTTTCGGACCGATCACCATCGGAATAGCCGAAACCACCGCTGGCGGTTTTCAGTGCCCAGATATTTCGTTCGCCATCACGCTGAAAGTCGTTTTCAAGCCAGCCTGTTTCTGCCGGGGTGGTGCTGTTTGATGTTTGTGACACTGATGGTCTGCCTATCTGTGCGTTCCTTGCGGTTGAACCTCTATAGCAGGTGCGACCGCAGGCGCAATTGAACCAGTCAGGGGAAGGATTTGACCATCAATCGTTCCAGTCCGTGGAAGTGGTAGACGTTGCCGTAGTGGGGTGTTTCGCTGATGTGCAGGTTGGGGCAGCGGGTGAGGAGGGTTTCCAATGCGATCCGCAGTTCCAGCCGTGCCAGTGGTGCCCCGACGCAGAAATGGATGCCGCCGCCGAAGCTGGTGTTTTGTGGCCCCTTGCGTGTCGGGTCGAACCGGTTGGGGTTGGCGTAGGCTGCTGGGTCTCGGTTGGCGGCGCCGAGCAGGCAGGCGATCTGGTCGCCCCGTTTGAAGCTGTGGTCGCCCATGGTCACGTCTTCGTAGACCCAGCGGGTGAACATGTGCAGGGGTGGGTCGTAGCGGATGATTTCCTCCACACATGCGTTGCTGATGTCGATTACCTGATGTTCAAGCAGGGTTTTGACGCCGTTGCCGAGCGTGTGGACTGTCGCCTCGTGCCCCGCATTCAGAAGCAGGATGCATGTGGTGATCAACTCGTCTTCGCTGAGTTTTTCGCCCTGTTCTTCCGCTGCGATCAGGGTCGAGATCAGGTCGTCGCCGGGGGTCTTGCGCCGCTGGTTGATGTAGTCGCGCATGAAACCGGTGAAATCGCTGGCGGCGGTGGCGGCGGCATCCTCGATCGCACGGGTCCGTCCGGCGGTGTACATCGCGACCATGGCGTTGGACCAGCGCAGCAAGTCATCGGCGTGGGACTCGGGCACGCCGAGCAGGCGGCAGATGATGATCACCGGCACGGGGCGTGCATAGGCGTCGAGCAGATCGAAGGGTTGGTCGGGAAACCGGTTGATCAGGTCATGGCAAAGCCGGGTCATATCGGGGGCGAGCGCGCTGATGGTCCGGCTGGTGAAGGCCCGCAGCACCAGCGAGCGCAGGCGCGTATGCCGGGGTGGTTCGAGTTCGAGCATCGAATGCGCCTCGACCGCGTAGAAGGGTCGCAGATGGGCGGGGATATCGGGGGCCAGTTCCGGCGGGCATTCGCGCCCCATGCGTTTGTCGCGCAGAACCGCGTGCACGGATTTGTGGCTGACGGCGCAGGGCAGGTCATAATCGTCCCACCAGACGAAATCGCCCGCGCCGCGCGCGCGGTCGTAGAACGGGTAGGGGTTCCGGACAAAGCCGGGGTCGGTTGGAGACTGGGAAAAGCGTTGCATTCGGCAGGTTTGGCGCAGCCATCTGGCCAATGCAAGAGAGGCTGGGTAAGTTGAGGGTCATGCGCGTTCTGCTTCGTCCCCGCCTGTTGGTTATTGTTGCGTTTCTGGCGGCTGTTACAGCCTTTGCCGGTGGGGTTTGGTGGTATGGCTATGTAGCGGCCCTCGCGCAGCTGGATCAGCGGGCCCGGACTGACCTTGCCCTTGCGTCTGACAGTTTGACGAGCGAATTGCGCCGCTATCGCGAATTGGCTGTGCTGACGGCGGATCATCCGCATCTGCGCCCGTTGATGGCGGGCGAGACGACGCCGGAAACGGTCCGCCCGGTCTTGCAGGAGATTGCCGACAAGACCGGTGCGCTGGATATCATGCTGGTTGATCCGGGTGGCGCGGTGATTGTCGCGACGGTTGATGCGCCCAATGTCGATCATCAGGGGCGCGCCTATTTTGAGCGGGCGATGGATGGCGCCCTTGGGTTTTCGCATCTTTACAGCGAGGCTTACGGGCGCCGTGCGTTTGTCTTTGCTGCGCCTGTATTTTCCGAGGCTGGCCCTGTGACTGGTGCCTTGGTCGTCTATGCCGATGTGGAGCAGGTCGAGGCGGCGTGGCGGGGTGCCCGCCCGGCGGTCTATTTTGCGGACCGCAGCGGCGTGATCTTTTTATCGAACCGGTCGGAGCTGGTGTTTCGGTCCCGGTTGGGTGATCCGCTGCCGCAGGCGGAGTATCCGGCTGACCGGGTGGCCCCGTTTGTTCGCTATACCGAAGGGCTGGTCAGTGGGTACGAGGTTTGGGATGTCGATGGGGGCCGGTATCTGCCGGAACGCGCCTTGCATCTGGCGCTGGATTTGCCGGTGATCGGGATGACGGGTGAGGTTTTGGTGGATGTGGCACCGGCGCGCCAGTTGGCGGCGTTGCAGGCCGCTGTGGTGGCGGCGGTTTGTCTGGTGTTCGGTATGCTTTTGTTTGTTGCGACCCAGCGCCGCCGCACGCTGGCTGCGTTGAATGCAAGGCTGGAACGCCGGGTGCGCGACCGCACTGCGGAATTGTCGGCGTTGAACCAGGATCTGCGCCGCGAGGTGGCTGAACGGACCGCCGCCGAGGCGCGATTGCAAAAGGCGCAGGATGATTTGGTGCAGGCGGGCAAGCTGTCGGCCCTGGGTCAGATGTCGGCGGGGATCAGCCACGAATTGAACCAGCCGCTGACCGCGATCCGGTCTTTTGCGGAGAATGCGCAAGGGTTTCTTGACCGGGGCAAGCCCGAGATTGCGGCGCAGAATCTGGGCCGTATATCCGAGATGGCCCGCCGGATGGGCCGGATCATCCGCAATCTGCGCGCCTTTGCCCGGCAGGAGGATGAGCCGCCCAAGAATGTCGATCTGATTGCGGTGATTGATGCCGTGCTGGAGATTGTCGCGCCGCGCGCCGCCCGGGACGGAATCGCGCTGGAATGGGACGCACCGGCGACGCCCGTGATCGTGCGCGGAGGCGAGGTGCGTTTGCAGCAGGTGATCCTGAATCTGGTGTCGAATGGCATGGACGCGATGGAAGAGAGTGATCCGAAGGTCGTGACGATTGCGGTGGGCCATGCCGGCAGTCGCACCACGGTATCTGTCCGTGATACAGGGCCGGGCATTGCGGAGCCTGAAAAGATATTCGATCCGTTCTATTCCACCAAGGCGGTCGGCGCGGCGGAAGGCATGGGGCTGGGCCTGTCGATTTCCTATGGGTTGGTGCAAAGCTTTGGCGGGGCGATCCGGGGGCGCAACCATCCGGATGGCGGGGCGGTGTTTACCGTTGAGTTGGACGCCGTCGCGCGGGAGGTTGCCGCATGACGACCCGCGTGCTGCTGGTGGATGATGACCGCGATATCCGCGAGGCGCTGGGCCAGACGCTGGAACTGGCGGATCTGGCGCCGACAGTGGCAGGATCGTTTGTGGAGGCGAAGGATCATCTCACCCCTGCCTTTGACGGCGTTGTGGTGTCCGATATCCGGATGCCGGGTCGTGATGGGTTCTATCTGCTTGATTTTGTGCGGGAAACTGACCCGGAACTGCCTGTGATCCTGCTGACCGGTGAGGCGGATATCCCGATGGCTGTGCGGGCCATGTCCGCGGGCGCTTATGATTTTCTGGAAAAGCCATGCGCGCCGCAGGCTTTTGTCGCGGTGATTGAACGGGCGCTGAAGGCGCGGGCGCTGGTGCTGGAAAACCGCCGCTTGAAATCAGAGCTGGAAGCGGGTGATGCCGCATCGCGGATGCTGTTTGGTCAATCGCGGCTGGCCGAGGATTTGCGTCAGCAGGCCCGTGCTGTGGCGCGGGCGGGCACCGAGGCCCTGATTGTGGGTGAGCCGGGGTCCGGTACATCGAAGGTGGCCGAGGTGATCCATCTGGTGTCGACGGCCGCATCCCGACCCTTTGTCAAATGCGCGGCGTCTTCGCTGGACGCGGCCGGGCTTGACGCGGCTCTGGCAGAGGCGCTGGACGGGACAGTGTATCTGGATGAGGTGGCTGGCCTTGGCCCTGCTGCACAGTTGCATCTGCTGGACCGGTTGGAGGCGGGCGGTGTGGCCCGCGTGCTGGCCGGATCGACCCGTGATCTGAAAGAGGCGATGAGCGCCGGGGATTTGAGTGCGGAGCTGTTTTACCGGCTTGACCTAATGCGGGTGCGAATCCCGACGCTGCGCGAACGCCCCGAGGATATTCCGGTGTTGTTTCAGCACTATGTTGCGCAAGCTTGCGAACAGGCGAACCTGCCGATGCCGATCATCACGGCGGATCACACGGCCCGTCTGATGGCGCAGGACTGGCCCGGCAATGCACGCGCGCTGATGAATGTGGCCATGCGGTTTGCCATGGGGCTGGACGAGCGGGATGTGAGCGCAGGGCTGGGTCTGTCAGCCCAGATGGCGCAGGTTGAGCGGTCATTGCTGGTCGCGGCCTTGCAGCGTCACAATGGCCGGGCGACCGAAGTGGCCCGTGATCTGCAACTGCCGCGCAAGACGTTCTACGACAAGTTGAACAAGCATGGGTTGCGTGCCGAGGATTTCCGCAATCAATAGCTGCTACCGCGACGTTCTGCCGCGCCCGAGTCAATACGCCCCTATGCTAATCTGCATGCGATTGGACACCAAAAACCTGACCACGCAAGCGTTGGGATGGCGTCTGATATGCCAGCAAGGGAGGGACGTTCATGGCCCGCGCGCCAATGGACGCTGGAGCATTCGACCGCTCCGAATATGACAGAGCTGATCAGCAATTCCGATTGGCGGAGCAAAAGTTACCCGCAACGGCCGTAGAGGCCATTGCGCAAGAAGTCGTGAGACGATTGGCCTTTCGAATGCCGCGCACTGTCAGAAAAGAAGATCTGCCCACACCGTCAGAGATTGATTTGCTTTGTGCGGCACTGTTGTCTTCGGATGAACAGGCCGCAGACAAGATCATTCTGTCGGCTCGCCGCGACGGTGTGACCATTGATACGATCTATCTGGGTTACGTCGCTGGTGCCGCGCGCCAACTGGGTGAGATGTGGGAAGACGACCGTGTGTCGTTTGTCGAGGTGACCCTGGCCTCGGGCCGGTTGTACCGCGTTATTCGCGGATTGCGCCATGTGGTGGCCCGTACCCTTGGCGAGGACCGGCAGCAATATCCGGCCCTGTTTGCGCTGGTACCGGGCGAGACCCATACGCTGAGTATCGAGATGGCGACCGATCTGTTCCGTCGCGAAGGCTGGGAGGTCGATCTGGCTGTCGGCCAGAGCCATGATGAGATCGTGCAACGCAGTGAAACCCATCAGTATCAGGCGATTGTGCTGGTCGCCCATTCCGACCGGATGATTGAGCCGCTTGCCCGCATGATCCTGGCCTTGCGGATCAGTCAGCCACTGGCGCATGTTCTGGTGGCCGGGAACATCTTGACGCATTTCCCCGATATCAAGGATCTGGTTGGTGCCGATGCCGTGGTCAAGGATATCGAAACGGCCACCGAAACCGTCCGTACCGTTCTGGAAAGCGATGCATCCTGATATGTGCGGATTTTCGCACTGTTAGCGCTGCAGACTGTGTGGTTTTCCGCCCGGTTGCGATTTCACGAAAATTGGGTTTTCCTTTGAACCTTTTATTTTCAGTGGTTTGTGGGTCGATCTTTATAGGTCGTCATGGTGCTTGCGCCAATCCCCGCCGCTGCATTTGATCTGGGTGTGCGCCTGAAAACAGGCGGCAAGATTCTCGAGGGAGGAAAAATTATGACCTTTTTGAAAGCGGCAGCCGCAATGGCTGCAATCTCTGTCATGGCGACATCGGCGCTGGCTGATGCGCATGGCGCTGGCTGCGATGATGGTGAAATCGTCGTCAAGTTCAGCCACGTCACCAATACCGACCGTCACCCCAAGGGGATTGCGGCGAGCCTTCTGGCTGAGCGTGTGAATGCAGAGATGAACGGCACCATGTGCATGGAAGTGTTCCCCAACTCGACCCTTTACACCGACGAGCAGGTGATCGAGGCGATGTTGCGCGGTGACGTGCAACTGGCCGCGCCGTCACTGTCGTTGTTTGAGTCGATCACCAAAGCCTATCGTCTGTTCGATCTGCCGTTCATGTTTGAAAACATCGAAGCTGTGGATGCGTTCCAGGCCTCTGATGCCGGTCAGGCGATGAAGGATGCGATGCAGCGTCGTGGTTTGCAGGGCCTGCAGTTCTGGCACAATGGCATGAAGCAAATCAGCGCCAATGTACCGCTGGAAGCGCCAACCGATGCCAATGGCC
This sequence comes from Yoonia sp. R2-816, assembly GCF_046762905.1. Classification (NCBI taxonomy): domain Bacteria; kingdom Pseudomonadati; phylum Pseudomonadota; class Alphaproteobacteria; order Rhodobacterales; family Paracoccaceae; genus Yoonia; species Yoonia sp. R2-816. The sequence goes on from NZ_JBKQXN010000133.1 coordinate 72,325, forward strand.
TGAAGTTCCGGGTCCAGCCGTCCGACGTGCTGGTGGCCCAGATGGAAGCGCTGGGCGCCTCCCCGCAGCCGATGTCGTTCTCGGAAGTTTATGGCGCGCTGCAGACAGGCGTTGTGGATGGCCAAGAGAACACATGGTCGAACATCTATGGTCAGAAGTTCTTTGAGGTGCAGGACGGTATTACCGAGACCAACCACGGTATCATCGACTATCTGGTTGTTGCATCTGTGGACTGGCTGGACAGCCTTGAGCCAGAAGTGCGCGACCAGTTCCTGACGATCCTTGATGAGGTCACGCAGACCCGGAATGGTGAGTCCGCCCGCGTGAATGCCGAAGCCAAGCAGGCGATCATCGATGCCGGTGGTGAAGTACGTCAGCTGACACCAGAGCAGCGCACCGCATGGGTTGAAGCGATGAAACCTGTCTGGGCGCAGTTTGCTGACGAAGTAGGTCAGGAAAACATCGACGCCGCACAGGCGATCAACGACTCGATGTAAGTCACACGATCTGGGCGGTCCGGGGATCCGGGCCGCCTTTCTGCCATCCCGGGGGAGGGGACAATGAGCAGCAAATACACGCCCAAGGGGCCGGTGGGCCGTGCCGTTCACGGGTTCGAGGAAAATGTTATCGCTGTGTTGCTGGGTCTGATGACCATGCTGACATTCGCCAATGTGGTGTTGCGATACGGGTTCAACAGTTCGATCATCTGGAGCCTTGAGGTCGTGCTGGTCCTGTTTGCATGGCTGGTCCTGTTTGGTGTGGCTTATGGGTTCAAGGTCACCGCCCATCTGGGTGTCGATGCGATTACCAACCTGCTGCCGCCCCGTCCGCGCAAGGTGATTGCTTTGATTGCCGGGGCGGTCACGATTTTCTATGGCGTGATGCTGTTGAAAGGCGCCTGGGACCAATGGGCGCCTTTTGCCGATTTGCCCCCCACCACCGGTAAGTGGTTTCCGACCGGATTTGATTTTGACGCGCGCGGGCGCAGTTTTTTCGAAACCGACCAGATCCCCATGCCTGAATGGCTGCGGTTTCTGGAGGACTGGATCAATTACGGTGACCGCTATTCCAAGATGCCCCGGATGATCCCCTATACCATCCTGCCGATTGCCGCTGTGCTGATCCTGTTTCGCATCTGTCAGGCGGTCTGGCGTGTCTGGACCGATGAGGCCGAGAGCCTGATCGTGAGCCATGAAGCCGAAGAAGCGGTCGAAGAAGCCGCCAGCAAGCTGAAGAAGGAGGCTTGAGGCCATGGAAGTTGCATTTCTGTTCCTGATGATCATCGGCCTTTTGTTGCTGGGCGTGCCGATTGCCGTCGCACTGGGTGTCAGTTCGGTCGTGTTCCAGTTGGCGTTTTCCGACACGTCGCTGGCCGCAGTGGCCCAGTCGCTTTATCTGGCGATGGCGGGGCATTACACGCTGCTGGCCATTCCATTCTTTGTGCTGGCGTCGTCCTTCATGTCCACCGGTGGTGTGGCCAAGCGGATCATCCGCTTTGCCATTGCCTGTGTCGGCCATTTGCAGGGCGGGCTGGCGATTGCGGGTGTGTTTGCCTGCATGATGTTTGCGGCCCTGTCGGGGTCGTCGCCAGCCACCGTGGTTGCCATCGGGACCATTGTGATCGCGGCAATGACGCAGGTGGGCTATACCAAGGAATTTGCCGCTGGCGTGATCTGTAATGCGGGCACGCTGGGTATCCTGATCCCGCCATCCATCGTGATGGTGGTCTATGCATCGGCCACGGATGTATCTGTGGGCCGGATGTTTCTGGCGGGTGTCATTCCGGGGATCATGGCCGGGGTGATGCTGATGATCACGATCTACATCATTGCCCGGATCAAGAATATGCCGAAAGGCGAGTGGCGCGGCTGGGGCGAGATTTTCGACAGTTTCCGCGATGCGCTTTGGGGTTTGCTGCTGATCCTGATCATCATGGGCGGTATCTATGGCCACCCATGGATCCGGTTCGAGGAAGGGCTGAGCCTGATCTATTGGAAAGGGGGCGCCTTTACTCCGACCGAGGCTGCGGCGGTTGCGGCTGTCTATGCCTTCATCGTGGCGACCTTTATCTATCGCGATATGGGTCCGTTGGCTGCCCGCGACAGCGAAGGCAACCTGTTTCAGGGTCAGGCCGTCAGCCTGTCGGCTGCCGTGGTGCCGCAGAAGTTCAGCCTGTTGCAGAAACCATGGGCGCTGGTCACGGCGTTTTTCCATAAGGATACCCGCCACACGCTGTTTGAAGGCGGCAAGCTGACCATCACGCTGATGTTCATTATTGCCAATGCGCTGTTGCTGAAACATGTGCTGACCGATGAGCAGATCCCCCAGCATATTGCCGGGGCGATGCTGGATGCAGGGTTGGGCCCAGTGACATTCCTGATCATGGTCAATGTGATCCTGCTGATCGGCGGTCAGTTTATGGAGCCGTCCGGCCTGATCGTGATCGTGGCTCCTCTGGTGTTTCCGATTGCGATTGAATTGGGCATCGACCCTATTCATCTGGGCATTATCATGGTGGTGAATATGGAGATCGGGATGATCACGCCGCCGGTGGGTCTGAACCTGTTTGTCACGTCCGGGGTTGCCGGTATGCCGATGATGGCTGTTGTGCGCGCCGCCCTGCCATTCCTGGGCGTGCTGTTCATCTTCCTGATTATGGTGACTTACATTCCGGCCATATCCACATTCCTGCCGACCTACTTTATGGGGCCGGAGATTGTGGTGAAATGACGGTACGCGCGGCGGCAGACTTTTCGTGACGAAAAGTCTGCGGGCTGGCAAAGTCTTCGTGACGAAGACTTTGCGCTGAGGGTCTAGCTGTTTTCCAGCGCGGTGATGATGGGGGAGAAATCATCTGCCTTCAGGCTGGCCCCGCCGACGAGCGCGCCGTCGACATGGGCGACGCTGAAAATCTCGGCCGCATTGCTGCCTTTGACGGAGCCGCCGTAGAGGATGCGCATTTCCGACCCGTCGCTGAAGCGATTGGTCAGTCGGTCGCGGATATGGGCATGCACCTCACCGATTTGTTCCAGCGTCGGGACCTTGCCCGTGCCGATGGCCCAGACCGGTTCATAGGCGATGACGGTGTTTTCGGCATTGGCCGCCTCGGGAATCGATCCGTTGAGCTGGGTGTCGATGACGGTGAGTGTCGTGCCTCCCTCGCGTTCTGCCAGTGTTTCACCGATGCAGATGACCGCAATCAGCCCCGCATCATAGGCGGCCTGCGTCTTGGTAGCGACCATGGCGTCGGTTTCGCCGTGATCGGCGCGCCGTTCGGAATGGCCGGTGAGCACGTAGCTGGCACCGGCATCGGCCAGCATTTCGGCGCTGATATCGCCGGTATGGGCGCCGGATTCGCTCACATGGCAATCCTGTCCGCCGATATCAAAGGGTGTGTCCTCGCAGGCGCTGATCAGGGTGGCCGGTGGGCAGATCAGGATATCGACGCCCGCATCCCCGTGCCGTGCTTCCAGCGTCTCCAACTCTGCCAGATTGGCACGCAGCCCGTTCATCTTCCAGTTGCCGGCGGCGAGTTTACGGGGCATGGCGGATCCTTTTACAACATGGCGAGGGTACGTCGTGCCAATGTGCAGGCCTCGTCAGCGTCGTCAAGGGCCTGTTCGGGGACCGACCAGTAGGGCATGTTGTGAAACTGGGCGCTGCCGCTATCGGCCAGTTCGCGGGCCAGATCGCCCTTGGCCTTGAGGTAAAGCCGCCCTTCGCTGCTGAGAAGCGCAAAGACGATCCCCTGATGGTAAAGGCACATGCCCCCGAACATCTTGCGGGTGGTCAATTGCCCAAGGTCAGAGAAGAGGTCGGTGGCGAAGGCGATATCGGCGTTGCCGACCGCCATCACTTGGCCGCGATGCTGTCGTCGAACTTGATCGACTCGCCACATCCGCAGGCATCAACCACGTTCGGGTTGCGGAACTTGAAGCCGGATTCGAGAAGCGAGGTTTCATAGTCGATCTCGGTTCCGAACAGGAACATCTGCGCCATGGGGGCGATCATGACCCGCGCGCCGCCCAGTTCGACGACCTCGTCATGGGGGTCGACCTCGGTCACGTAGTCCATGGTGTATTCCATCCCCGCGCAGCCGCCTTTCTTGACGCCGATGCGCAGCCCCTGATGCCCGTCTTTGGTCATCAGCTTGGCGATTTGTGCGGCCGCCTTGTCAGTGATTGTGACCGCCTGTTTGCCTGGAATACCGAACATGAATTGCTCCTTTGATTACACATGTAGGGCAGATGTGTCGGGCGCTCAAGATGGGGTGGGGTCGATGCCGGTGATTGTGATGAGTGACAATGTCGCATAGCTGACCAGAAGCGCCCAGCCGAACGAGGCCAGCGTGCCGATGATCACGTATTCGCTCGCGCGCTGGTCCTTTGACACGGTGTCGAAGCGCAGGATGGATTTGGCCGCAATCAGGAACCCGATGCCTGCGGGTTGGCCTGCCAGTACCATCAGATAGATCAGGGCCCGTTCCAGCAGCCCGATCATCCGGCCCGCGGCGGGCAGGCCCACATGCTGAATTTCCTCAAAATCGGACATCAGCAGGCCAACGGCCGGGCCGCCCGCCTGCACGCAGAGGATCAGGCCCGCGCTGACAGCGAGCAGGTATTGCGCCCAAGGCGTTGCCTCTGGCCAGAGCAGGGCGAGGTCAGGCCAGAACCACAGAACCCCGGCAATGGTGGCAAAATGGGCGAGTTGATCGGACATATAAGCCCAGAGCCGTTCCGGGGCGAGATGGGTTTTGATCAGGTCGATGGCCAGATGGATGACGGTGATCGTCAGCGCCGGGGCGATTTCGCCGCGCAGGGCGAGCAGCGTCAGCAGGAAAACCACGCCGATATGGGCTGCCATCGCCTCTGGCTTTTTCTTGTTGGCGACGATCCAGCGGTTCTGGAACGGGTAGTCGGCCAGCAGATGGGCCAGAACAAGGGCGAGGGCCGTGGTCAGCATGGGTTACCGTCTGTCTGCCGTTCAGCGATGGTGTTGACTGAGATTATTTCCATCATGGCGGGCCTTGAACCGGTAGCGAGAAATCGTGGTTGCGCATAGCGTAAAGCGCGGTGTCGAAATAGGGTAGCCCCGCCCCGGACAACCGGCTTTGTATGGCCTGCCGGGTGACGCCGAGCTTTGCTGCGATATCTTCGTGTCGTGGTACGTCCCCTTCGAGATGCAGGGCGACCGCTTCGGCTTGCGTTGCGGTCCAGCCGGTGGCGATGCATTCTGCGAGGTCGATGATTGCGACCTGTGCGGCACCGATCCCGGTTCCGGAGAGGGTGATCATGCGATTGCGCCCCATATGCCCAAGGTGATCGCCGGAGATGAAAAAGGCTGGCCCTGTGGCATCGGCAAGGTCGTGAGAGCCAAGGCTTTCAATCGGGCCGACGCCGATAGATATGCGTGTGGCGATACCTGTCTGGCCCGCCCGCAGGCGCGCAATGAAATAAAGTGCCGCATCCAGCAACAGCCCGGGATTGGAGAGCACGACCTGCCAGCCGTCGCCACGGAAGCGCGTGAAACGCAGGTCCAGCCCCCAGACGGTGCCGAAGGTCGCCGCCGCATCGCCCAGCGCTTTCAGCGTCGCATCGACGGCAGCCGTGCTGGCCTGCCGTGATTTGATCAGGTCCCCGGTGAGAACGGCATGGAGGTGTGGGTTGTGCATAAGCAAGTGTTAAAGCTTGCTTTAGTTAAAAGCAATGATATTTATTTGCTTATGTCAAAGACGGCGTATTGTCTTGCTTTATTCAATAAAACCCGAGGCGGCTGTTTTGCCGCCTCGGGTGTGCAGGGTCACAGCCCCATGCAGTTTGCATAATAGGTGGTGGTGGCTGGCCAGTCGGAAAAGACACCCACCACGCCGACATCCTGGGCCAGAACGTGCAGCACCTCGAAATAATCGCCATCGTTATCAATGGCTTCGGTCACGGTCTGGTAGTACCAGCCGCCACCGCCCGCCAGAGGGCCAGACCGTTCAAGCGTCCAGGTGATGATGTTGAGATCCGCCGCTTTCGCGGCAACGGCCAGGGCCGATGGCACCATTTCGCCATTTTCCAGCGTGATCAGCATCCAAAGCGGCGGGGCGACATAGTTGATGCCCATCGCCTTGAGTTCGTCCATCGTGTTGGGCCATGTGGCGGGGTCTTGCGGTGAATAGCCGTCGATATCGTATTCATCCATCAGATAGACCGCCTGCGCGCCAAATTCCGGCTCATTTTCAATCCAGTACAGCACATCGTCGAGGTTGAAGGATTGCAACCAGACATCGGATGCCGGCACATCTGCGGCCTTGTATTCATCCACCAGTTTCTGGGCATAATCCGCCTGACTGAACCCGTCATGGGGCATCTCGACCGACGGGGCTTTGAGTTCCGGTGTGAATTTCGCACCCAGATCGCGGAAGAGGGTGATCGACTCCACGTGCGTCATCAGCGTGGTGTTGTCGACATAGAGGTCAGTGCGCCAATTGGCGGTGCCGCCGAGATATTCCTCGGGCGTTGTCGCGCCGGTGTCGGCGGCATCCATTTTGGGTTCAAGTGTCATGAATTCCGTCAGGGTGAGATCGCTTGTGCGGCATTCCGCGCTGGCGGGTGTGTCGCCTGAGGCGGGCGAAAACGGTGTTGTACATTTGTTTGCCAGATCACTGACGACGATGTTGGTCGTCGTGTGCAGATCGTTCTGGGCGTGTCGGCAGACCAGTTCATGATCCGCGGTGAAGGTCACGTCGCATTCAAGGATACCGGCGCCCATCTGGGCCGCCGCCACATTGGATTCGACCGTGTGTTCGGGAAACATCAGCGGCGCGCCCCGGTGTCCGATGGAGAAATCGGAGCGGGCCGGGGCTTGGCCCAGACAGGACTGCAGCCGGTCTTTCAGGGGGCTGTCATCCATCTGGCCGATCAGGAAAGCCGGTCGTGGGCCGTAGGTCAGGTGCCCATCTGCAAAGGCCGGGCTGGTTGCGAGGATGGTTGCGAGGGTCAGGGAAAGCCGTGTCATGGGTGCTCCATCATATGATTATGAGGCGGAGATGCGCGGTATTTGTAACGACAGGCTAACAGATTGGTGACGAAGACACGACATGGCGCAGAAAGTGGTCAGCGTCCAACAGGCCGCGCCGGATTGCCGACGACGGTGCTGCCAGCCGCCACGTCGCGAGTCACGACCGCCCCGGCACCGATCACCGCATCATCACCGACGGAAACGCCCGGTAGCAAGAGCGCGCCGCCCCCGATCCAGACATTGGCCCCGATGGTGATGGGCCGCCCCATCTCCAGCCCTTGGGGGCGGACCGCCGGGTCGCGCGGGTGATCGGCTGTCAGGATCTGGGTGCCCGGTCCGATCTGGGTATCGGCACCGATGCGGATCGGACAGACATCCAGTAGCACGCAGCCGTAGTTGAGGAAAACGCCCTTGGCGAGGTGGATGTTGCTGCCGTAATCCACATAGAAGGGCGGTCTGATTACCGCGCCGCCGTCATTGCCCAGAAGATCGGCGAGGATGCGATGCCGTTCTTCATCCTGACCATAAACGGTTGCGTTATAGTCCCGCATCAGCCGCTGCGCCTGCTTGCGGTCGGCCACCAGTTCGGGATCGCCCGCGTCGTAAAGATCGCCTGCGATCATGCGTTGTTTTTGGGTGGCGGGCGCCACGGAGGGCTACATAAAGCCCAGTTCGAGCCGCGCTTCGTCCGACATCATGTCCATGCCCCATTGCGGTTCGAACGTCATTTCCACGTCGACCTGTTTGACGCCGGGCAAGGGTTCGATGGCGTCAGCCACCCAGCCGGGCATTTCGCCTGCCACGGGGCAGCCGGGCGCGGTCAGTGTCATGATCACGTTCACGGCGTTATCGTCTTTGATATCAATGGTGTAGATCAGGCCGAGATCGTAGATATTGACCGGAATTTCGGGATCATAGACGGATTGACAGGCCTTCACGACATCTTCGTAAAGCGGATGATCTGTGGTCGATGGCGCAATCATCGGCGCGCCTTCAAGCTGGGCATTCGTATTGGTCATGGCATCCGCTTTCCCTTATTCCTGAGCAAACATATAGGGTTTGGAATGAATGGCGTAAAGGGTTGTGGATGTCGCAGAAAATGGCGGTCGGCATCGCGTCGGATATGCGTCGGCAAAACGTCGGACCCCAACGCGACGCGTATTAGGGTATTGTTAGGGGTTTGATGGCAGCGTGCCAGTGGCCCAGGTGCAGCCGGGTGGCGGTGGAATTGGGGTCACGTCTTTCCACGCTGTTGGAACCAGCCCCGTCCAATGGTACACAATTTCACTTGTCGGGTCCGGGTTCAGATCAAGCCATCCGCGCCAGCGGCCGTAAAAGGCGACGTCGTCCAGTTTTTCATCTGCCCATTGGCACGGCCGGGACGTCAGTTTCATGGCGTCCAACAAGCCTTCTTGCCCGACAACGCTGGCATCCAAAAAGGCGTTTCGCCAATCAAGTTGGGACAGAACCGTGTCTTGCGTCAAATCAACATCCCTGACAGCGCCCCCGTTGTTGATCGTGCCATTGAAGGAATGGAAATGTTGCAGGATGTCTGTTTGCGGCCACCCAATGCCGAATTCTGAACGCAAGATATCAAAAGGTTTAATGGAAACGCCTTGAATAAATGAGTAACTTAAATTCGCGCCTGACATGGTTGACCCGTCTAGTCTTGTGTTTTCGAATTGGGCGCGATCAAGATTTGCATCCGTCAGCTTGGCACCACTGAGATTGGCGTCTTGAAGCAAAGCGGTCACCAGCTGCGCGCCAGCCATGTTTGCCGCGTAAAGGTCTGCATGTTGCAGATTGGCCCCGTCCAAATTGGCCAATTGCAGATCCGCCAGACCGAGGTTGGCCCCTTCCAACCCCGCTTTGCTGAGATTTGCGCCCAGCAATTTGGCCAAGCCAAGTTCTGTATCTTGCATTGGGGCGTCGCGAAAATTTGCTGCTTGCAGTTCAGCGCCGGTGAAGTCTGCCCTCTGAAGGTTTGCGCCCCTCAGGTTTGCCATTTGCGCGGTCGCAGCCTTTAGCGAAGCGCCTTGCAGGGATGCCCCCGGCAGCGAGGCCATCTGTAGGTTTGCTTGTTCAATGTCCGCCTCCTGCAATTTGGCTTCGCCGAGGTCGGCCCATTGTAACGCTGCTTCTGCCAGGTCGGTGCCTTGCATTTCGGCCTCTTCCACTTCGGCCCATTGCAGGTTGGCGCCGCTGAGATCGGCCCCCCGCAGGTCTGCTTCGCTGAGGTCTGCGCCTTGCAGCCGTGCCCCTGCAAGATCGATGTCGGCTATAAAGGTTTCGCGCAGGTTTGCGCCGCGGAAGTCGGGCTTTTTGCGTCCGGGCAGGTGCCAGTCCGGGCGTTGCAGAAGCGCCATTGCTGAGTCCTGCCTGTCCCAGAATTCATCGCTGAGCCTGTCCAGATCCTCGCCGGTCAGATCGCAGTTGCTGATCGCCTCGCGGACGCACCATTGCCGTTCGTAATCAGTGCGCACCAGATCGTAGGGCAGCCAGTTGGCCGGGCGTTCGACGATGTTTTCCCCTTCGAGGTTGATTTCCGCGAGCGTCCAGAACCGTTCCCACAGATCGGTGTCCCTGTCGGCGAATTCAGGGACCGCGATTTGTTGCTGCTCCATCTGCCCGGTTTCTTCGTTCCAGACGTTCAGCCATTCGGTTTCTGCAGTCCAGGGTGCCGGTTCTACCGTGCGGAAATAGCTGGGTGCTGCCAGACAGGCCACGGTCACCACGGCCATTGCGGTGGCGAGCAATGGCTGCCCCGGTGCCCGGTTGCTGACCATCCGGTGCCACAGGGCCACAAGGCTTGTCATCGCCGTCAGGATCATCCCCGATAGGGCCAGGGCCGCAAGTCCGGTCATCATGCCGTCCCGCGCCACCGCCGACAGCCACCATGATATGGCCCCGACCAGCAAACCTAACCCCCATGTCAGGGCAAAGTTCAGGATCGCTGTCACTCCTTCGAGCGGGCGGGCGTCTGTGCAGCCGTCTTGCCGCATCCGGTTGCGTAGCCAGAGTGCGGCATCGGTGATCAGCCAAGGTGGAATGGCCTGGCCCAAGGGCATGCCGTCTACCTTGGCTGGTGCGTCCCCCAGCGCATCCCACAGCCGGATCAGGTAGAGGTGGAAGTAGATAAAGTTGGCCGCCACCAGTAGCGGTGCCGTCAGAAAGAAGAACCGCGTTGGGACCGACACACCGATCAGGGGGAGGTTCGTTTGCCGCCCGTAGCCGTAGAAATCGATGTGCTGGAACCCGAGCAGGGTGATGCCCACGAAAAGCAGCACACCCAGCAGTGAAAACCACGTGGTTCTGGTGTTTCTGGTCAGTTCGCCGATCCGTTTGACGGCATCCTCAGCGCTGACCTGTGTGTCGGCTGGCGATGGGCTGTTCATGCTGGTCAGGCTGACCTGTCGGCATGGTCTTGGCAAGTGGTGCGTCCTGCCGCCGTGGGGTTTCAACGGACGGGTGCGGTTGATTTGCCTCAACCGGTCCGGTTGCGGTTCGGGTAAGATGCATGGCGAAAACATGAGGGGAGATGCATGTCATGATGCCTGTTCGTTCAACCGACACCGCGCCCGCTGTGCCGTTCGAGGCGCTGTTGCCGTTCCTGCTGATCGCCTTTGGTCTGGCATGGGGCGCTGTTGGTCTTCTTTTGGTTTACACAGACGCCATGGTGCGGATCTTTGGCGAGGTGAGCGCTGCACATCCGCTGTTTATTCTGGCGGTTTATGCCCCGGCGATTGCGGCCATGCTGCTGGTCGTGATCCGTGGCGGGTTGGCCGGGCTGGGCCGTTTCCTGTCACGTCTGTTCCTGTGGCGGTGTTCGTGGTGGTGGTATGCGTTTTTGCTGCTGGGCATTCCGCTATTGTTTGCCGCCGGGGCCGCGGTGAAAGGTGCGCCTTGGGCGTTTCCGTTTGACGGACCGGCCCCGTTTCTGGTGGCGATGGGCTTCATGCTGATCCTTGGTCCGATGGAGGAGATCGGCTGGCGCGGTCTGGCCTTGCCTTTGTTGCAGCGCCGGATGGCTCCGATCTGGGCCGGGGTGCTGTTGGGCATTGTCTGGGGTGTTTGGCATCTGCCTGCCTTCCTATTGTCGGGCACGCCGCAAAGCGCCTGGAGCTTTACCCCGTTCATTATCGGGGCCGTGTCGCTAAGCCTCATCATCACGCCGATGTTCAACGCCGCGCGGGGCAGTATCCTGTTGCCACTGCTGTTTCATTTCCAGCTGAATAATCCGCTGTGGCCGGATGCGCAGCCTTATGACACGTGGTTCTTTGCATTGGCTGCGGTTGTGGTGGTCTGGCTGAACCGCGCGACGATGTTTACGCGCGGGCAAGGGGTGACGGTGGTGATCCCCTGGGATTAGTCGAGGACCCGCTGGGGGCGTTCAGGCTTTGGTAAAGGTGGCCCGGCGTGGCAGGCCCCAGCCCGCCACAAGGCTGAGGAAGAGGGCCGCACCGACGAAAAGGCCGGTGGACAGAAGGAAGACGCTTGTCAGCGCATCTGCATCGGCAAGCCATCCGGCAAGGAAGATCACCGGCGGCATGCCAAGTTTGAAGATCGCCCCTGTGATCCCGGCGACCCGCCCCATATGCGCCGCGGCCGTGCTTTCCTGCCGGTAGGACCAGATGCCGATGTCGTAGAAGATGGACACCGCCCCTTCGAGAAAGCTGATGATGAAAAGGATCAGGAGCGTGGGTGCGGCGGCGGTGGCGAGGCTGAGTAGAGCCAAAAGCCAGATCGGCCAGAAGAAGGCCGCCCGATAGCCGATATGGCGCCGGATCCTTGGTGCGTAGGTAGCGGCGATGACCGACCCCACGCCGGCGGCCGCAACCACCAGACCGGTTTCGAAATCATTGGCCCCCAGCTGCGTCTTGAGCTTGAGCAGAAGCCCGACGATGAATGCGCCTGCTGCGGCGTTGGTCAGGATGACGGCGATGGTCATCATCACAAGTTCCCGGTTTTTGGCGAATACGGCGAACCCTTCGCGCAAGGATGGCCAGAACGGGCTGGGGGGCGGCAATGTTTCGTCGGGGTTGACGGTGAAGGCCGCGACCGCATTGGCCAGCAGGATGAGCGTGACAATCCCGACGAGCCCGGTGCTGCCCAGCGTCAGCAATGTAAAGCCACCGACGGCGGGCCCGATGGTTGTGATGGTGGCGTTGATGGCGCTGTTCAGGGCGGTGGCGTCGCTTAACCGGTCGTCGGGGACTGTCAGCCGGAGCAGGGTGAATTGCAGGTTTCCCAGCGCGTAGCCCACGGCGTTGAGGAAGATCACGAAAATGACGAGGCTGGCGATATTGACCCGGTCTGCCAGCATCATCGCCCAGAGGATCGCGCAGGAGGCGGCGAGCAGGAGGGTGTAGAGCCGGAACCCCGTGGCCTTGCGCATCCGGTCGTTGATGACCCCGACGAAGACGGCGAAGAGGATGTTGGGGATGAACCCCGCCCCTTTGATCAGGGCCAGCCCTGTGCCCGTGCCGCTGATGTCTAGTGCCAGAAGGGGCAGGGCGAAGGATAGCATGCTATGCGCCAGAACAAGCGTGGCGACGATGCCGGTGGCCGTCAGGAAATGGCGGTTGTAAGGGATGGGCCTGGCTTTCCGGTTTGATGCGACGTTCTGGCAGGATGCTCTTGGCAAAGTTGCACGGATCAGGGAAGAGGGGCCATGACAAAAGCAATCTCATTTTCGTTGAACGCCACTGACGGCAAGGCCCGTACCGGGGTGATTTCGACGCCGCGTGGTGATATCCGTACGCCGGCCTTCATGCCTGTGGGGACGGCTGCCACGGTCAAGGCGATGCTGCCCGAGAGTGTGGCGGCGACGGGGGCCGATATTCTGCTGGGCAATACCTATCATCTGATGCTGCGCCCTACGGCGGAGCGGATTGACCGTTTGGGTGGTCTGCACAAGTTCATGAATTGGGACAAGCCGATCCTGACCGATAGTGGCGGGTTTCAGGTGATGTCCTTGTCGGATCTGCGCAAGCTGACCGAGGAGGGGGTGACCTTCAAAAGCCATATCGACGGGTCGCGCCATCATCTGACGCCGGAGCGGTCGATGGAGATCCAGCGCTTGCTGGGGTCCGATATTGTAATGTGTTTTGATGAATGTCCGGCCTTGCCTGCGGACAGGAAGCGTATTGCCGAGAGCATGGAATTGTCGATGCGCTGGGCGCAGCGGTCGCGGGATGCGTTTGGTGATCGCCCTGGTCATGCCTTGTTCGGAATTCAGCAGGGGGGCCTTGAGGAGGATTTGCGTGCGCAATCCGCTGAGGCGCTGCGTGCGATTGAGTTCGATGGCTATGCCATTGGTGGTCTGGCCGTGGGTGAAGGGCAGGAGGCGATGTTCGGCTGTCTGGATTTTGCGCCCGATCAGTTGCCCGTGGACAAGCCCCGTTACCTGATGGGGGTGGGCAAGCCTGACGATATCGTGGGCGCGGTCAAGCGCGGTATTGATATGATGGATTGCGTGCTGCCCTCACGCTCTGGCCGGACGGGGCAGGTGTTTACCCGCCGCGGTGTGGTCAATATCAAGAATGCGCGCCATGCCGATGACCCCCGCCCGCTGGATGAGGCTTGCAGCTGTCCGGCCTGTACCAGCTATTCCCGCGCCTATCTGCATCATGTGTTCCGGGCGCAGGAGATGATCTCGGGCATGTTGCTGACCTGGCATAATCTGCATTATTTTCAGGAGATCATGCAGGGGATGCGTGATGCCATTGCTGCGGGCCGGTTTGCGGAGTGGGAGGCGGATTTTCACGCCGCGCGTGCGCTGGGCGATATTGAACCCGTTTGACGGCCTGCGGCTTTGCGCATGATGGCACCGGTGGTGGTGTAGTCCCGCTTGCCGGTTTCCTGTGTCACCAGATAATCGGCCTGATCCCCCAGAACGTCGCCGAACCAATGCCCCATCCACTGGCTGAAGGGCAGTTTGTCGGTGATTAATTCAAGCGTGACCTTGCGGGTGAAATCCAGATCTTCGATCCGGACCGCGTAAGTGCCGCCTGTCGCGTGTGCATTTTTGATCGGGGCGTTTTCATAGCGATAGGCGAAACGAACAGGAGCGTTGCTTTGCCTGATCTGCATGGTCTGGTGCAACTGGCATTTCGGCAGGTCATAGACAGCGTGTAGCTTTGCCGGATCGTCGGGATCGGCGGTGATGTCGACCAAGGCCACATTCCAATGTTGGTCGGTATGTTCAGGGATTGGGACCAGTTCCGCCCAGAGCTGCGCGATCGGTTTTCTGGAGCGATAGCTGACGCGCGCCTTGTAGCGGAGTTTTGGCAGGATGCGGTCATGCACGCGAAAATACATTGCGGCAAGGAATATGACCCATGTAAGCAGCCATCTGGATTGAGCGATAAGCGAATTTTGGTCAAACAGGTCGACGATCCAAGCGATCAGGAAGGCAAGGCCGATGCCGAAAGTGGCCCCTTCTATAATGCCGCGCCAACGCGGGGCAAAGACGATCAGCAGCGCGGGAAAAAACAGGATCGCTGCGTTCATCGCGCTGATCATCAACGCATAGAACAGATACATCCACAAAAGCATTCCGGGTTCGGACAGAAAGTAGGAAAATGATGCGAAACGCATCGACAGATAGGCCGAGTAGATCACCATGCCCGTCATTGGCAGGCAGGTCAGCAGGGCGATCAGGATGAACCGCCGCCTTTGGCGATAGATCAGTTCGGACATGCCCTGCGCATACCTCTGGATTGTGCAAGAATTTGGGCGTGGTCAGGATTTCCTGACCTAACGTTTTGCCGCCGCCTGACGCATGGTCAATGCATTATCACTCACGTGTAACGGTGTGTTGAGTAGCTGTTATTTTCAACGATATGGGGCGGTTGGTGCTACACTGGCCGCCTCAATTCTTTGGGTTTTCGTCAAATACCTGCGATAAACCGCCCCGATTTCTGCCAAACGTTCACCTTTTGATGTTTGTTTACTTGCGGAGCAGACGAAGGGCAGGCACTCTGCGCAAAACGCCACGCGCATGTCTGGTTGAAACGTATTTCAATCAACCCCACATGTTGATGCCAAGAGGAGATGCCCCATGTTGCCGCCAAGCGGGACCGGTGCGTCTTGCCAAAAAAGGAAAAGAGCATGCAAGAACCGTTGAGTTCATCCTATCCCGTCCTGCCGTTGCGCGATATCGTGGTGTTTCCACATATGATCGTGCCGCTGTTTGTGGGCCGGGAAAAGTCGGTCCGCGCCCTTGAAGAGGTGATGCAGGACGACAAGCAGATACTGCTGTCCAGTCAGGTTGACCCCGGTCAGGACGATCCTGATCAGGAAGGTATCTATAAGGCCGGTGTGCTGGCCAATGTGCTGCAACTGCTGAAACTGCCCGATGGCACCGTGAAGGTGCTGGTCGAGGGTCGCAGCCGTGTGCGCATCACCAAGTTCATCGAGAATGACCAGTTCTTTGAAGCCTCCGCCGAATATCTGACCGAAATCCCCGGCGAGAATACCGAGGTTGAGGCGCTGGTACGGAACGTATCAGCCGAGTTTGAGCGTTACGCCAAGATCAAGAAAAACATCCCCGAAGAGGCGATGGCCGCCGTGGGTGAGGCGACCGAGCCTGCGAAACTGGCCGACCTTGTGGCCGGGCATCTGGGCATTGAAGTTGATCAGAAGCAGGGCCTGCTTGAAACCCTGTCTGTGTCCGAGCGTTTGGAAAAAGTGTTTGGCTTGATGCAGGGCGAAATGTCTGTTCTGCAGGTTGAGAAGAAGATCAAGACCCGTGTGAAAACACAGATGGAGCGGACCCAGCGGGAATATTATCTGAATGAGCAGATGAAGGCCATTCAGAAGGAATTGGGTGATGGTGAGGAAGGCCAGAACGAGGTCGCCGAACTGGAAGCCAAGATCGCTGAAACCAAGCTGTCCAAGGAAGCCCGTGAAAAGGTCGATGCGGAGCTGAAGAAGCTCAAAAACATGTCGCCGATGTCGGCGGAAGCCACAGTTGTGCGCAACTATCTGGATTGGGTTCTGGGGGTTCCTTGGGGCGTGAAATCGCGCACGAAAAAGAACCTCGCCAATGCGCAGGAGGTTTTGGACAACGACCATTACGGGCTTGAGAAGGTCAAGGAACGGATTGTCGAATATCTGGCCGTGCAGCAGCGTTCGCGCAAGCTGAAAGGCCCGATCATGTGCCTTGTCGGCCCTCCGGGGGTTGGTAAGACATCACTTGGCAAGTCTGTTGCCAAGGCCACGGGGCGCGAGTTTATCCGCATTTCCCTCGGTGGTGTGCGCGATGAAAGCGAGATCCGCGGTCACCGTCGGACCTATATCGGGTCGATGCCCGGCAAAATCATTCAGGCGCTGAAAAAGGCAAAGACGACGAACCCGCTGATCCTGCTCGATGAGATCGACAAGATGGGTCAGGATTTCCGGGGTGATCCGGCGTCGGCGATGCTTGAGGTGCTGGATCCGGAGCAGAATTCGACATTCGTCGATCACTATCTGGAGGTCGAATATGACCTGTCGAACGTGATGTTCCTGACCACGGCGAACAGCTACAACATGCCGGGGCCTTTGCTGGACCGGATGGAGATCATTTCGCTGTCGGGTTACACCGAGGATGAAAAGGTCGAGATTGCCAAGCAGCACCTGCTGCCCAAGGTCATGAAAAACCACGGGCTGCGCGACAAGGAGTTCAACGTTGCCGATGATGCGCTGACAGCGATTGTGCAGGTCTATACCCGAGAGGCTGGCGTCCGGAACATGGAGCGCGAACTGGCCAAGGTGGCCCGCAAGGCGGTGACCAAGCTTGTGAAGAAAGAGGCGGAACGCATTGAAGTGAATGCGGAAAACCTGTCTGACTTCCTTGGCGTGGAAAAGCATCGCTTTGGTCTGGCCGAGGAAGAGGATCAGGTTGGTGTTGTCACCGGTCTGGCCTGGACATCGGTGGGTGGTGAGTTGCTCAACATCGAGGCGCTGCGCCTGCCGGGCAAAGGCCGGATGAAGACAACCGGTAAGCTGGGCGATGTGATGAAGGAGTCGATTGATGCGGCGTCTTCTTATGTCCGTTCGATTGCGCCGGAGATCGGGGTGAAGCCGCCGAAATTCGACACGCTGGATATCCACGTTCACGTGCCGGATGGGGCGACGCCGAAGGATGGCCCCTCCGCCGGACTGGCGATGGTCACATCCATCGTGTCGGTGCTGACGCAGATCCCGGTCCGCAAGGATATCGCCATGACAGGCGAAGTGTCGTTGCGCGGGAACGCGATGCCGATTGGTGGTTTGAAGGAGAAACTGCTGGCCGCATTGCGGGGCGGTATCACGACCGTTCTGATCCCGCAGGACAACGCCAAAGACCTGCCGGAAATCCCCGATAACGTGAAAGAGGGGCTGACGATCATCCCTGTTAAACACGTGTCAGAGGTGCTGGAACATGCGCTGGTCCGCAAGCCTGAGGCGATCGAATGGGACGAGGCCGCAGAAGAAGCGGCAGCGGCTGCCCTGAAATCCGGTTCGGAAGGTGAGGCGGCGCGGGCGCATTAAGCCCCCGAACATAATCGCAAGAAGGCGCGTCCGATCCGGGCGCGCCTTTTCGATTCTACCGATGCCGGATCGTATTTAGCTGTGGGAACACTGCCGCCGACACGCTAGGCTGCAGCAAAGCGAGGATTTGTGATGGCATTGAAAAGCAAAGCAAAGGGCGGTGCCACGGCACCCGCCGCCACCGAGAAACCGGCAGCGGCTCAGCTAAAGAAGCCGGAGTTTCTGGAGCGGGTCATTGCCCGGACCGATGTGAAGAAGCGCGATGCCAAACCGGCTATCGAAACAGCACTTGCGGTGCTGGGTGAAGCGCTCGCCGCGGGAGAGGATGTGAACCTGCCGCCCCTGGGCAAGCTGCGGGTGGTGCGCAGCAAGGATCTGGAAGGTGGGGCGCAGGTCATGACGCTCAAGCTGCGGACCCAGAAAGATGCCACACGTGCCGCGCAATCTGGGCTTGCAGCAACGGACGATGGCGACTAAATCATCCCTCAACGGGTGATTAGCTCAGTGGTAGAGCGCTTCGTTCACATCGAAGATGTCAGGAGTTCAAATCTCTTATCACCCACCATTATTTTCCGGCGCGCCCATTGTGGCGCGCTTTTCCTTGGCGGGGGTCCCCGATGTCACATCCAGAGCTTTACGTGCTGCGCCACGGCGAGACCGAGTGGAATGCCGAGAACCGGATGCAGGGCGAGTTGAATTCGCCGCTGACCCCCAAGGGTGAGATGGACGCCGCCCGGCAAGGCGAAATCCTGCAATGGCGCGATTTGACGGGGTTCATATTTCTGACCAGTCCGCAGGGCCGTGCCGTGCAGACGGCGGGCATCGCGCTAGCCCGTGTGGCGCGCCATGTCCGCACTGATGACCGGTTGCGCGAGATCGGCGTTGGTGACTGGTCCGGCCTGCTGCGTGATGGTTTGCCGACGCCGGAGGCCCCGGATCCATTTCTGGCGCAATACGATATCGCCCCCAATGGCGAAGGGTTTGCCCGGCTTGAGGCCCGCTGCCGCGCGTTTCTGGCCGATCTGGACGGGCCGGCCGTGCTGGTCACCCATGGGATCACCAGCCGCATGATCCGGTCGCTGGTCACCCGTGACCCTGCCTTGACCGTGTCCGCGTTGAGTGGCGGGCAGGGCTGTGTTTACCATTTGAAAGACGGTGTGCAGACCCTGTTGGAATGAGGCTTGCACTGCATGCGCCGCTGGTCTAAACGACGCGGGATCGGGTGATTAGCTCAGTTGGTAGAGCGCTTCCTTTACACGGAAGATGTCGGGAGTTCGAGCCTCTCATCACCCACCATTCCTCTCTCTTTTCATGCAGATGTGATGTGCGCGGCTTTGGTTTTCATTGCGGTGCTGCTGCCCTATCTTTTCAGTAACCCTGAAAGGAGAGTCCTGATGAGTTGGAATCCAGCCCTCGACCCGCATTGCCCGACCGACGATGCCGTGGATGCCATTGAGACCGTAATCGTTCCCCGCGCCCGTGATCTGGGCGGGTTCGAGGTGCGCCGTGCCTTGCCGGCCCCGCGTCGCCAGATGGTCGGCCCGTTCATTTTCTTTGACCAGATGGGACCGGCTGAGTTTGTGACCGGGCAGGGCATTGATGTGCGCCCGCATCCGCATATTGGGCTAGCGACGGTGACCTATCTGCATCGCGGTGCGATCCATCACCGCGATAGCCTGGGCACCGATCAGTGGATCGAGCCGGGGGCGATGAACCTGATGATTGCCGGTCACGGCATTACTCATTCCGAACGCATGGATGGTGAGGCGCGCGAAAAGCCGCAAAGCCTGTTCGGCATCCAGACATGGATTGCCCTGCCCAAAGGGGCCGAGGATCGCGAGGCCGCGTTTATCCATGCGCCCAAGGCTGATCTGCCGCTGATGGATGGTGAAGGCAAGCAGGTGCGCCTGATCATGGGCGATGCCTATGGCAGTCGCGCGCCCGTCGAGACCCCTTCGGAGATGTTTTATCTTGATGCGATCCTGGAGCCTGGGGCGGCCCTGCCCATGCCGGATGATCACGAGGATCGCGGGGCTTATGTGTTGGAAGGCAGCGTGACCATTGCCGGCGAGGATTACGATGCCGGGCGCATGATGGTGTTTCGCCCCGGCGACCGCGTCAGTATGAAGGCCGGACCGCAAGGGGCGCGTGTCATGCTGCTGGGTGGGGCGACGCTGGAGGGTGAGCGGTATATCTGGTGGAACTTCGTCGCTTCAAGCAAGGAGCGGATCGAGGAAGCCAAGGAGGCCTGGCGCGCGGGCGACTGGCAAAATGGTCGGTTTCAGTTGCCGCCCAATGATGATGAAGAGTTTATTCCGTTGCCCGACAGGTAGTTACCAGTCGCCATGCAGGTTGATCCAGCGTTGTACATCATCCATCCGCGCTTTGGCGATGGGTACAATCGTGTCGTCGTCCAATTGTAGGATGGGCTTGCCGTTTTGGTGGCCCAGCTTGGGTTTGGCTGCTGTTGACACCCACCATGACCGGTGCGGCTGCAGGCCCTGCTCGGGCGTTGTTTGCGCTACCGCATCCCTGAGCCGCGCCCGCACCAGCACCGTACCTGTCGGTCCGGCGATGTTGATATAATGCTCTTGCGCGGCCATGTGCCTGATCCGTTGGACCGGGAACTGCTGATCACCGATCCGGATTACATCGGGGCTGTGGCGCGGCTTGTTTTCATCCGCAAAGATGCCCGGCATGGCAAAGCGAATGAACAATGTCTCAAGCATCATGCCCGCGATCAAAAGGTTGAAAAACAAGGGCGCCGCGTTATCGGGCGGTGGATCACCGGTGATGAATGAAATGGCGGCCCTTGCACAGACAAAGACCAGCAGCAGGCCGATGGTCGATGTGACTGGCGTGTAGATCGGGTAGGGGCCGAAATGGTGCTGTGTGAACGAAAACAGCGCGATCATCGCAAAAATCGTGCTCACATAAAGCGCGACAGAGCCGATCCAGATCAGCAGGGCAAGTATCGGCCCCAGATTGACCCGTACATTATTGGGATCGGCGGCAAACAGCAGCACACATCCCAGCGCCAGAAAAACAAGGCCCCTTGGATCGGTGATCATTTTCACGAAGCGTGAAAGACTGAGGGTGAATTTGCCGAAAAACACGTCATATATGGTCACTTCATGACAAAAGGCTTCAGCAATCGCGTGGGGTCGTGTCAAAGATGGGCCTGCATTATTTATTGGTTTCTGTCTGCGTTCCGCGTGGTGATAATCAATAGGTAACAAAAAGACTGTGATGGTCTGCGGCAGGGGCAGTTTGACTGGGTAACGTGGTTAATTTGTGCGCCCTTGCCGCATTTTTTGCGACATAATGGTGTTGAATTGTGGCAGTGGTGCAGGTTGCCCTAACGTCAGCTTTTTGCTGTTTTGAGCGCTTGACCTGATCCGGTCCGCCACCTAGAAGCAGGGTGTTCCGGCCTGGTGGCCGGGCAAACAGATGCGCGGTTGTAGCTCAGTTGGTTAGAGTACCGGCCTGTCACGCCGGGGGTCGCGGGTTCGAGCCCCGTCAACCGCGCCATTTTTTTCAAATAAATCAATAGCTTACTGCGTGACGATCTATGTGATGCTATGTCAGCTCGATCAATTCCAAATGTTTCTTATTGGTGAGGTCCTCTGACTATGGGGTCGCAGAGCAACATTCGGCTGTCTAGTTTTCTCTTGTCTGTCTTAGTAACTCCCGCCGTCGATCCCTTCTTTGGGCTTTGATAAGCATGATCTTAATATTCGTTAGTTCGGTGAAAACTACGTACAGAAAAAAAAGCACTGCGACACCGTATGCCTCTGATATTGAGTCAGTTTGTCCGATGATCTTTCCGGTCTTTAGCCAGACAAGGAGTGCAGTAAATCCTAGGAAGAACAATGGCGTCCAAATTCTTTGGCGCTCCAGGCTCGTAATTGTTCTGGCAAACTCTTTTTCTTCATATTCAATGTCTTCGTCAGAAAGCACTATTCCCTCCACAATCAAAGAGCTTCGATCAGCAATCAACATGCTCTTCTCTGGCCGATCATTGTCATTCTGACGGTCTAGAGGAATCCTTCAGATGTCAATTTGAGCCTACTGGAACCGCTCTGATTGTTGGCCATGCCTTTCTCCAATGCTGCAGGTCATAGGCAACGTGCAGGCCATTCACGGTTTGGTTGGCTCACTGACGACAAGCAAGCCACCGCTTTTCTTGTCATGATGATCGCAAGGGGTCCTTTGCGCCGGGGCCAGTTTGTCGGGTCTGTGAGTGCTTTGCCGTCTGCCCGTTCCCCCATGCCCACAAAAGTTTCTCTGCCTGCGTGATTTTCCGTTGACGGCCCAGCAAAGCCGGATTATGCCGCCCCTCACGCGCGGTTGTAGCTCAGCTGGTTAGAGTACCGGCCTGTCACGCCGGGGGTCGCGGGTTCGAGCCCCGTCAACCGCGCCATTTCTCCAATTCATCCTGTACGGATTTCGTGGAAATCCCACGATATGTTATACTGCCTTCATTGATTTCAGTTTTTTGGAGGTGGTTATGAGACGCTTCATTCTCATTTTTTCGATCATTCTTGGCTTTGGTAGTGCTGCGACGGCGCAGGTTACGCAGGTGCGCTATGTCTGCGATATCGAAGGGCAGCAAGGGTTGCTGCGCGCAACGCTTGAAACGATTGGCGGGACAGGCATTGTCGGCAGCGTGAACGGCGATATCTCCGTCATCGGTGGGCAGGGCAGCAACACATGGGTCACTGGAGACCTGCAGACGCCGACGGCCTATTACACCTTCTCCGGCGAAAACCAGTTTGCCGATTTCACCGATACAGCGAGCGGTGCCCGGTTCCGGGTGGAATGGGTGCCACAGCCCGGCGGTCTGATCATTGTCGTGAATCCATTTGGTCAGGCGGTCCGATATTATTGTCAGCAATCGTGATAGCGGGTGGTTATTTGGTGCTGTCCGTCATTGCATGCAGGATCCGCGCCCAGCTTCTGATGCCCTTGTGAAACGACGACAGGTCGTATTTTTCGTTGGGTGAGTGGATCTGGTCGTCGTCCTTGCCGAAGCCGATCAGCATGGCGTCCATGTTGAGAATGTCCTTGAAATGACCCGCGATGGGGATCGAGCCGCCGCAGCCGACATAGGCCGCCGCGTTGGGCCATTCGTCGGAGAGCGCCTTGCGCGCCTGATCGAAGGCGGGGTGTGATGTGGTCATTTGCCCGGCGGCGCTGGCCCCGTGGTCGCTGAATGCGACTGAGCAGTCGGGTGGCAGCATGTCCTGCACCATCTTGCGGAAGTTTTCGCGGATTTTCAGCGGGTCTTGGGTGCCGACCAGGCGGAAGCTTATTTTGGCATGCGCTTCGCTGGGTAGGACGGTTTTGAAGCCGTTGCCGGTATAGCCGGACCACATCCCGTTGACCTCGCATGTTGGGCGCGACCAGATCATTTCCAGCGGGCGCCGCCCCTTTTCACCGGCGGGTTCGGAGAGCCCGACTTCGCCAAGGAAATGCTTTTCGTCGAATTTCAGGTCGTCCCATACGGCGGCGAGTTCGTTGGAGAGTTCGGGCACGCCGTCGTAGAAATCGGGGACGGTGATCCGCCCTGTGTCGTCATGCAGACTGGCGATGATCCGTGCAAGGACACGCGCCGGGTTCATGGCGAGGCCGCCATACATGCCCGAATGCAGGTCCTTGTTGGGGCCGGTGATGGTGAGTTCTTCGCCCAGCAGCCCGCGTAGCTGCGTGATGATCGCCGGTGTGCTGTCGCCGTAAAGGCCTGTGTCGCAGATCAGGGCGATGTCGGCGGTCAGTTCATCGGCGTTTTCTTCCATGAAGGGGGTGAGGGAGGGGGAGCCTGATTCCTCTTCCCCCTCAAAGAAGATGGTGATGTTGGCGGGGAGTTTGCCATGTTCGGCCTTCCAGGCGCGGCAGGCTTCGACAAAGGTCATCAACTGCCCTTTGTCGTCGGATGAGCCGCGCCCCCGGATGACCTTGCCGTTGGCTGTGTCTTCGATTTGCGGATCGAACGGGTCGCGGTCCCAGAGGTTCAAGGGGTCCACCGGTTGCACGTCGTAATGCCCGTAGAAGAGGATATGCGGCCCGTCGCCACCGGAATGCGCCACGACCATGGGGTGCCCCGGTGTGGGCCGTTTGGAGGCGTCGAATCCGATGGATTGCAGGTCAGCGACCAGCCAGTCCGCCGCCTGATCGCATTTGTCCTTGTAGGCCGGGTCGGTGGAGATGGACGGGATGCGCAAGAGGTCCAGCAGCCGGTCAGTGGCCTGCGGCAGATCGGCGTCGATGCGGGCGAGGACGGGGTCGAGTGTCATGGGTCACCTGTTTGGTCTGATTTGCGCGCAGGGTGGCAGGATTGCCGCGAGGGTCAATCCAAAAGGCGTGGCGGCTTTGCCAAGTCGTGATGCTCTGCTACGTCTGACGCCCAAGGGAAGGCCGCAGGGGGAACGGGACATGTGGCAGGAATATTGGGACATCTGGGTTTATGACGTCTTTGGCGGGCGAGAACGTCTGGCCTTTGCGATAGCGTGTGGCATTGTTGGTGGGGTTCTGGTTGGTCTGCTGAAACCACTCTTTCGCAACAATACCGATAATCTGCAAAAGCGATTCCTTGAAGAGCGGCGCGCCAATGTCGCCGCCCGTCTTGGGCCCGGCGCCACGGCGGCAGAGATTGATGCCGAGATCGCGCGTCAGATCGAACGCGACCGGCAGGAGGCCCTGGGCGTTCCCGAGATTATCGTGCGGCATGCCGCGCGGCCCGCGAATGCCGCGTATTACGCGACCGTGCGCGATTTCGCCCAATCAAAGCGAGAGGCGGGTGACGTGCTGCTTGAGCCGGAGGGGTTCGCCATTGGACCACTCGCCCTGGCCGAGACCATGCTGGGTGATCAGGGCCTTGCGCATCTAGACAGCTTTGGTGAGACGCCGCCATTTCGCGGCTGGGAGCTGCGCCAGGCGGTGGAGCAGATTGGGTTGCCTGAAATGGGCCAAACCCTGGAAAAAGCTGTGGGCATCCATCTGCATCGGTACCAACTGATGAGCGATATGATGGCCACCGGTATGCCGATCGCGCAAGCACAGACCCATCCGGATTTACCAGGTTACGATGACTTGGAAGCAGAGCTTGCCCGGCACGGTGGGCAGGCACGGCTGCGCGAGGCTGCTGATGCCTACTTTGAAGCGGTTTACCCGTGGGCTGGCGGGTAGGGCATCCCTGACTTGATCCAGATCATGGCTGGCGTAGTCTGGTTGTCACATTTTGATGACGCAGGGCGACAGTTTGTAGCGTATTGCCCGTGGGGATTTGGCCCTATATGACCATTAGAACGATTCAAAGTTTGGCTCTGTGGGGCTGTCTTTGTAACGAGGAAGAAGGAATACCCAGTGGATTATACCGCCCAACTGGATGCCGCGATTGCCCGTTTGCATGACGAAGGCCGCTATCGGACATTTATCGATATTGAGCGCAAGCGCGGCCAGTTTCCCCATGCCACATGGCGCAAGCCTGACGGCTCCGAACAGCCGGTGACGGTGTGGTGCGGTAATGACTATCTGGGTATGGGCCAGCACCCCGTTGTTCTGGCAGCGATGCATGAGGCGATTGATGCCACTGGCGCCGGTTCGGGTGGAACCCGCAACATTTCCGGCACCACCGTTTATCACAAGCGGTTGGAAGCAGAACTGGCTGATCTGCATCGCAAGGAAGCCGCGTTGCTGTTCACCAGCGCCTATATCGCCAATGACGCCACGTTAAGTACGCTGCCCAAGCTGTTCCCCGGACTGATTATTTATTCCGATGCGCTGAACCATGCATCGATGATCGAAGGCGTCCGTCGCAATGGCGGGGCAAAGCGGATTTTCCGCCATAACGATCTGGACCATCTGCGTGAGCTTCTGGAAGCCGATGATCCCGCCGCGCCCAAACTGATCGCGTTCGAGTCGATTTATTCGATGGATGGCGATTTTGGGCCGATCAAAGAGATCTGCGATCTGGCGGATGAGTTTGGTGCGCTGACTTACATTGATGAGGTGCATGCGGTGGGCATGTATGGCCCGCGCGGGGCCGGCGTGGCCGAGCGTGATGGGCTGATGGGCCGGATTGATATCATCAATGGGACCCTGGCCAAGGCATATGGTGTGATGGGTGGCTATATCGCCGCATCTGCAAAAATGTGTGATGCGATAAGGTCTTATGCGCCGGGCTTTATCTTTACCACGTCGCTGCCGCCTGCTGTCGCGGCGGGTGCTGCGGCCTCTGTTGCCCATCTGAAAACGGATCAGGCGTTGCGCGCGCAACATCAGACACAAGCGAAGATCCTCAAGCTGCGTTTGAAGGGGCTTGGCCTGCCGATCATTGACCATGGCAGCCATATCGTGCCGCTGATTGTGGGTGATCCTGTGCATACCAAGCAATTGTCGGACATGCTGCTGACCGACTACGGCATCTATGTTCAGCCGATCAATTTCCCAACCGTACCGCGCGGGACGGAACGTTTGCGCTTTACCCCGTCGCCGGTTCATGGCCCGCGCGAAATGGACGCGCTGGTGGGGGCGTTGGATGGTCTTTGGTCACACTGTGCGCTTAATCGTGCTGATCTGGCCGGTTAACACTTTTTCACGATGTGCATGATCCCTGTGGATATGTTATTGGTTTCACAGGTATTCACGACGATTTGATTCGGTTTGCGGGTGCCTGGGGGCAGTAAGCGACGGGACAGTCGATGATCGGGAAGAGCTTCAGGCGCGATGACGCAGCTGATGGCGGGCAGGCCAAAGGGTTTGACGACTACGAGCTTCGTTTGGGCGACGTTATGCGCGGCGAACGCGCAACGATGGGCAAGAGCCTGCTGGATGTTCAGCGCGAGCTGAAGATCAAGGCCTCTTATATTGCGGCGATTGAAAACGCCGATCCTTCTGCTTTTGATACCCCAGGATTTATTGCGGGTTACGTGCGGTCTTATGCCCGTTACCTGAACATGGACCCTGATGAGACCTTTGCAACCTTTTGCAAGGAAAGCGGGTTTGCCACGGCGCATGGGATGTCGGCGCAGGCGTCATCGCTGAAGCCGAAATCGGGTGAACCGGCTGTTGGCCCCTTGGGCAAGAACATCTTTTCCGAATCGTCGACCCCCTTCATTCCGGCGGGTGAGGCCGTGCTGTCGCAGATCGAACCGCGTGCCATCGGGTCGGTTCTGGTGCTGATCGCGTTGATCGGTGGTTTGGGCTATGGTGGCTGGACCGTCCTGCAGGAAGTCCAGAAAGTGCAGTTTGCGCCGGTTGAGCAGACACCGGTTGTTGTGTCTGATCTTGATCCGCTTGCCGGTGCCTCAAACGCCATACAAACAAGTGATGCGCTGGCCGGGTTCGATGCCCCGTCCGCCGAGGCACTGGATCGTCTTTATCGTCCGCAGGCGCTGGATGTGCCGGTTCTGGTCGCCCGCGATGCGCCGATCTCCACATTGGCGCCCGGCAGTATTGGCGCGCTGGTGCCAGACGTCCGCACTGAACCTGCGGTGAATTTTGCGAATGCTGCTTTGCCTGAACGTGCAGCCCCACCGGTGCAAGTGGTTGAGCCGCCCGTGCCGGAGGTCCAGTTGGTTGCTGTCCGCCCGGCTTGGGTGCGCGTGCGCGCGGCTGATGGCACCGTGATTTTTGAAGGTGTGATGGAGCCGGGCCAGAACTTTGTCGTGCCAGCGACCGAGGAACCCGCCACACTGCGTGTCGGTGAAAGCGGGGCGATGTATTTCGCGGTGAACGGCGTGCATTACGGACCGGTGGGCGACCGCGGTGTGGTGACGTCAAATGTCAGCCTGACGCCGGAAAGCCTGACGGCTGCATATACCGTGGCGGACCTGACCGCTGACGATGATCTGGCCGAGATCGTGAATGTCGCCGAAGTGCAGGCGGACGAATAATCGCACCCGGGCCGACTTGCTGCCTGTCCCATTGCTGACTAGGTTGGCGGCATAGCCATTGCAGTCGGAACTGACCTGATGTCCCTGAACCATATCCGTCCCTGGCGGAATATCTATCGCCGGAAATCCCGTCAGATCATGGTCGGAAACGTGCCTGTCGGCGGGGATGCGCCGATTACCGTGCAGACGATGACCAATACCCTGACGACGGATGTGAAGGCCACGATTGCGCAGGTGCAGGCGGCGGCGGATGCAGGTGCGGATATCGTGCGGATTTCGGTGCCGGACGAGGCGTCGAGTGCGGCGCTCAAGCAGATTGTTCCCGAAGTGTCCGTGCCGATCGTGGCGGATATTCATTTTCACTATAAGCGCGGGATTGAGGCGGCAGAGGCGGGTGCCGCCTGCCTGCGCATCAATCCGGGCAATATCGGCGATGAGAAGCGGGTGAAAGAGGTCATCAAGGCCGCCCGTGACCATAATTGTTCGATCCGCATCGGCGTGAATGCCGGGTCGCTGGAAAAGCATCTGCTGGACAAATATGGTGAGCCTTGTCCGGATGCGATGGTGGAAAGTGGCCTCGACCATATCAAGATCTTGCAGGACAATGATTTCCACGAGTTCAAGATTTCCTGCAAGGCGTCGGATGTGTTCATGGCTGCTGCTGCCTATCAGCAATTGGCCGAGGCGACGGATGCCCCCATTCATCTGGGGATTACGGAGGCTGGGGGGCTGACATCGGGCACGATCAAATCGGCCATTGGTTTGGGCAACCTCTTGTGGATGGGAATCGGTGATACGATCCGCGTCAGCCTGTCCGCCGATCCGGTGGAAGAGGTGAAGGTTGGCTATGAGATCCTGAAATCGCTGGGTTTACGTCATCGTGGTGTGAACATCATTTCCTGCCCGTCCTGTGCCCGACAGGGGTTTGACGTGATCAAGACGGTCGAGGCGCTGGAAAAGCGGCTGGAGCATATCAAGACGCCGATGTCGCTGTCGATCATCGGCTGCGTCGTCAATGGGCCCGGTGAGGCTTTGATGACCGATGTCGGTTTCACCGGTGGCGGGGCCGGGTCAGGCATGGTCTATCTGGCAGGCAAGCAGAGCCACAAGCAGTCGAATGACGATATGATCGAACATATCGTTGAGCAGGTGGAGAAGAAGGCGTCGGAACTGGAAGCGGACGGTGCTGTGGAGGCGGCAGAGTAGGATGGGTCAAGACCCATCTTACGAAACGGTAATGCTCCGGCAAGCAAATGGTCCTACGATGTAAGATAGGTTTCAACCCATCGCAGCTTGTGGATAGGCTTGCAGGACACGCATTGCCATGAGCGTCACCCAGCGGCTGGGTTTTCGCGGCGCCTCCATCGTGAAGAACACTTGGCCCGGGTGGGCCGCCATACGGCGCCATTGTCCGTCACGGGTCCGCTTCTTGATGATTTCGTCTAATGCGTCGGCCATGCGCGTGTCGTAAGGGTGGCCCACGCTTTGGAAATAGTCGAGCGCACGCAGGATGTTGTAGCGCCAATAGGCCGGGACGGCGAATGTCAGGAAAGCAGGGTGGATGATCCGCCCTGTCCGGTCGGATTTGTAGAGCCTGTGTATCAGCAGGAACTCTCGGGCCGTTTTGGCGGCCTCCTGCAACGCTGCGTTTTGATGCTGATAGCCATTTTTCAGGTAGCTTTTGATCCCTTCCAGAACTGACAAGGTTGAATGCACCGAGCTGTGATGCGCGCCGGACCGGTTGCGCATGCAGTTGAAGCCGCCGTCATGCATTCGTTCGGCCAGCAGGAAATCCACAACCGATGTCAGCTGTGATTGTGGCGCCCTGAAATGGCTGGCGTAATTCAGATACATGCCATTGACGCAAACATCGCTTTTGTTGAGCCCGCGGGACGTGCCAATCCCGCCGTCACCGGCGATCATCATAGGTGCGATTTCGGCGATGGTTTTTCGTATCTTCGCGTGATCGGACGGGAAGCCCAGATTGCACAATGTCAGCAAGGTGTAGTGTGTGCTGGTCCATTTTGGCTGATAGAAATCACTGCCCCACGTCCCGTCCGCATTGCGGTGGTCGAGGAATTGCTTGCCCCATCCATCAGTGGCGATCCTTGCCTTTAAAGCGTTTCGATCTTAACTTGATATATATTCGGCAGCGTTGAAGTAGTTCCAGCACTCTTCTGGGTCATAGAGATCGCAGATTGATCCAATGGCCTCGAAGACCTCAGTGAAGGTTCTTGCCCCGATACGACGCAA